>JASMKM010000016.1 GCA_030749235.1 Planctomycetota bacterium
GTGCTGCATATGGGCCATGCGCTCAACAACACCATGCAGGATATCGTGATCCGCCATAAGCGCATGTGTGGTTACGATGCCTTGTGGGTTCCCGGCACCGATCACGCCGGCATCGCCACCCAAGCGGTGGTCGAGAAGAAGCTGTATGCCGAGGAAGGCAAAACGCGCAAGGAGATGGGGCGCGAGTCCTTTGTTCAGGAGATTTGGAAATGGCGAGAGCACCATGGCGACGCCATTCTCAACCAGCTCAAGCGCCTCGGCGCCAGTTGTGATTGGTCGCGCACCAAGTTCACCTTGGACCCTGACATGGCTCATGCTGTGCGGGTCGCCTTCGTGCGTCTGTGGGAAAAGGAAAAGATCTATCGTGGTGCGCGCCTAGTCAACTGGGATTGCAAGCTGCAGACCGCCGTTAGCGATGACGAGATCGAGTACGTCACGCAGAAGTCCTCAATCTGGACCTTGCGCTATCCGGTCAAAGGTTCCGAAGAGTTCCTAAGCGTGGCCACCACCCGTCCTGAGACCATGCTGGGTGATACCGGTGTCGCGGTCCATCCGGATGATGAGCGATTCGGTCATTTGGTCGGCAAGAAGATTCTGCTGCCGCTGACCGACCGCGAGATCCCAATCATCGCCGATGAATCGGTGGATCCGCAGTTCGGGACCGGTGCCGTGAAGGTTACCCCGGGGCACGACCCCGCCGACTATGAGCGCGGCCATCGCCATAATCTGCCGATTATCAACATCCTCAATAAGGATGGCACGATGAACGCAGAGTGTGGCCGTTTCGAAGGCCTGCCGCGCGATGAGGCGCGCAAGCAGGTGGTCGCTGCCTTTGAGGAGCTTGGCTTGTTCGAGGGTGAGGAAAGCATCACCAACAACGTCACGATTTCCGATCGATCGAAGACTGCGATCGAGCCCTTGGTCAGCGAGCAGTGGTTCGTGAAGATGAAGGAGTTGGCGCAACCGGCAATCGGTGCCGTCCAGGATGGCACGCTGAAGTTCAAACCAGAGCGCTGGACCAAGGTATATCTTGACTGGCTCGAGAACGTGCATGACTGGTGCATCTCGCGCCAGCTATGGTGGGGCCATCGCATCCCGGTCTGGTACGACGAGGATAACGTTCCGGTCGCGTCGGTCGAAGATCTTGAAATCGGCGCCCCGCACCCGCAGACCGGCAAACCCATCGTGCGTCAAGACGAGGATGTGCTCGACACTTGGGGCTCGTCATGGTTGTGGCCCTTCGCCACCCTCGGCTGGCCAGAGCAGAGCGCCGACATGCAGCGCTTCTACCCGACGCAGTTCCTGTCCACCGCGCGCGACATCATCTACTTGTGGGTCGCACGCATGGTCATGGCTGGCTACGAGTTGCTTGAAGACCTGCCGGAATCCGAGCGTAATCCATTCGCTACGTGTTACATCCATGCCACCGTCTTGGATGGTCATGGCCGACGGATGTCTAAGTCAGCTGGTAACGGCATCGATCCGGTTGAAATGATCGAGAAGTATGGTGCTGACGCGGTGCGCTACTCGTTGATGATTCTTACGCGAGAGGGCCAAGACGTGAAGCTGGCCGAGAACCGTTTCGAGCTCGGGCAACGATTCTGTAACAAGATCTGGAACGTCGCCCGCTTTGTCCTGCAGAACCTGCAGGATGCCGATGAGCTCGGCCACCCCAGCCAAGCCACGCAGTCCGTTGCCCTCGAGGACCAGTGGATTCTGTCACGCTTAGCTGGTGCTACTGAGGCCGTTTCAGCGGCGCTGGATCAATATGATTTCCACGATGCCGCGCAGGCTCTGTACCGCTTTACCTGGGATGATTTCTGCGATTGGTATGTGGAAGCAGCCAAGCGTCGCTTGTGGGATGGCGAGGGCGCCGCGGAAGGCTCTCCTGAGGCCGTCAGTGCTGCCGCAGCGCGTGCAACCTTGGGGCATACGCTTTCCACGCTGTTGAAGCTCCTTCACCCCTTCACGCCATTTCTCAGCGAAGCCCTATGGGCCGAAGTACCGGAATCCCTTCGTGGGGGAGAAGACATGTTGATGGTCGCAAGCTGGCCGAGCATCGATGCCGTTCTTAAGGACTCCAGCGCCGAGGCGCATTTCGCGCAAATCCAGGATGCCGTCCGCGCCATTCGTAATGTGCGTTCTTTGCTGGAGACCCCGAGTTGTGACAAGCCTGTCGCCGTGGTCGTTTGCGGCGATGCTGATTCTGCTGCAAACTTCGAGCAGCATAAGGACTTGGTCAACTTCTTGGCACGCCTCGATGGTCTGAAAGTACGCAATGATGGATCCAAGCCATCCTCCCACGGCACTGACGTCTTTCGAGGTGGTTCTGTCTTCCTGCCGTTCACCGACGACACCGATCCGGCCAAACTGCGCGGCTCCTTGGAGAAGAAGCTCAAGAAGGTCGAAGGCGGCATGCGTGCCATCGATGGCAAACTGGGCAATGACAAGTTCCTCGCCAACGCCGACCCCGACGTGGTCGCCTCAGAACGAGAGCGGCGAGCTCTGCTCGAAGCAGAGCTCGCCACTTTGCAGGCCAACTTGGAAGGCCTGGTGGTCTAAGGACGTTTTGGTTTATTCGGGCGAGCGGAGCAGCCGATCCGGATCAAGCTGAGTTTTTCCCAAGCCTAGCCTTACTGAGGGTTCCAGGCAGCCGGGCTGCTGAGGTCGTTGCCGTTGTCATCCACTGGGGTGACGGCGAACTTGAACCCGTAGCAATTGCCGCTCCTGCTTGGCAGCTTGAACTCAAACTCGATTGCGGCGGTTTGTTTGCCCTTGGCCTCACGGAAGGTAATCTGGTTCGGAACCTTGTTCTCGCGACCGTAAGCAGGGTTACCGATTACAGGTAGGGCTGCACGCGCGACGCCTTCATTGTCTACAAACAGCAGGTGACGCTTGCTGGGGATCAATTCCACGCCACTGATGTCGACGGAAGGCTTGATCTCCTCGACCTCTTCCTTCTTCTTTTTCTTCTTGTCGTCCTTGGTTTCTTCGTCTTCAACGACGACCTCTTCCTCGATTACCGGACGCTCCGTACCTTTGACCCAGCCGCCCCACTCCTCGAGGTCTTTGACCTTCAGACCAGGCATGTAGACGACGCTGTAGGCGCCAGGGGACAGGTCGATGTCGGCGAAGGATACGTCAGTGTAGAGCGCAGCTACGGCGACCAATTGACGACTCTTCTTGATAGCCCTGTCGATTTGGGTCAGCTTGAGATGCTTGTGGACCAGGAATGGGTCCTTGATTGGAGTTAGGCTCAAACTGGTGTGCGGTCCAAAGACGGCGTAGGTGTTAGGAAGGTTGATCTCCTTGACATCCTCGTGGGCGGCGCGGTTGGAAGCCACCTGTGCCATGTCGGCGTAACTGTGTTTCTCGACGCCAATGGCGCGATTGAAGTTCAGGATGCTGGTAGGGGTACCGCCAAGTACGTTGGAACGCAGCCTCTGGCTATGCAGGTAAGCACTGTCCTTAACCGGTAAGGCGCTCGCAACAACGCGGAAACCGATGATGGAGACCGCCGCGTCGCGCTCATAACCGATACGGGTATCAATGCGACAGTTAACCCCTTGGTTGCGGTAGCTGCCGCCCTTGATCAGGATGCGGCTCGAATCCCAAGTCGGAGCCGGATAAATAGTGTTCTCGACCTTGCCCCTGTCGTCGAGGAAGTCCACGCTGAAGGACTTCCAGCCTTCCGGCTTGGTGGCACGCGAATCGGTGTACTCGTGGACTAGACCGACCAAGTCATAGATACCGTAGGGTGAAGCGTTATCCAAAGCGCAGACGGGCAACAGTTTGTAGGCCAGTTGGCTCGGCTTGGTGGCGTTGTGACTAACCTTGGTGCGGTCGAACTCCGGACCATAGGGATAATCGAAATCGGTGTCGCCGCGGGCCGCGCGAGTCCACTCCGGCTCCGTCGGTGGGCGCAGGCCAGCCCAAGTGCAATAGGCCTGAGCTTGCATGAAGGAGATTGATACCACAGGCTCAAGAGCGATTGAAGGGCTCATCTCCCACCTTTGGCCCTCGTCCTGCCAGTGGTTGATCCACCAACGTGCCCTGGTCTCGTCGTCGAACTTGTAGCCGGGACCAAATTCTTCCTTGCCTGCCTGAATCAACTCGGCACGTCGCTCCTTGCTAATCACTGCCCAAGCCGGTGGTGGCATGGCGCCTGTAGCGTTGACGAACTCCAGGTACATCTCGTTGGTGACCAAAGTCGGGCTCATGTAGAAGGTGTCGACCATCACCGAGCCGCGTGGGTATTCACCTGCCAGGACACCTGCCGAAGCGGGCATCTCGTGAATCCGCTCGATGGTGGATTCCAGGTCGGCGCCAATCACGGTGTTGCCGCCTGGAATCATGACTAGGCCGGGGCGTTGCTCAGGGGCTTGGAGCAGCGCTAGGGGAAGGCTTAAGAGTAGAGGGCTAATCATCCTGTATGGGGCTTGCGCCGCAGGGGAGCCGAACAATGTACATTGACTTGCCCGACTCGCCAAATGCGGAGGCGAGGGGCCAACCGCCACAGCTAAGCTGCTCTAGACTGTTGCGCGGCCTCGGTTTCGCTCTACCTCATGTCTGCCAGTAGCTTTCGCGCCACCATACCCCCCGAATTCCATGGAAAACGCCTCGATAAGGTGATTGTGGAACTGCTCGGAGGAGCTTATTCGCGCTCCCGGTTATCCAGCTGGATTCGCGAGGGGCGCCTGCAGGTCGATGGCGAAATCCTGCATAAACCGGGGATTTTGGTCGAGGTTGGTCAGCAGTTATTGCTTACCCCTCCCAGCCTCGAGGTTCCCGAGCCCGGCTCAGCCTTGGAGCCGTTAGTGCTTTATCGCGATGAGTTTCTGGCGGTCTTGGATAAACCTGCGGGACTGCCCATGCATGGCAATAGCGCAGGCGACCATCAGATGAGCGTGGCTAACTGGTTGGTCCAGCAATTCGGCCCCGATTTGCCAATAGGCCAAGGTGCTGAACGTCCGGGCATTGTGCACCGACTCGACAGGGGAACCTCCGGCGTCTGCGTGGTGGCCTTCGACCGCAAGACTTTCGAGGACCTGCAGAGCCAGTTCGCCGAACGCACCGTTAAGAAGGAGTATCACGCCATTTGCTATGGCAAGCCCCGCTTCCGCTCCGATTGGATCGAAAAACGCCTCTACGCTGATCCGAAGCACCCCAGCCGGGTGGCCTCCACCAATTCCCACAAGGCTGGGACCCGCGATGCCGTCAGCTATTGGGAAGTGCTCGAGGATTTCGACGGCTTTGCCTTGCTGAAAGTGCAGCCGAAGACTGGGCGGAAGCATCAGATCCGCGTGCACCTTACGAGCGTCGGTACACCAATCGTGGGAGATCCCTTCTATACGGCACGGAACTTCGGCCTTGGCATGCTACCTGATGACTGCCCAGAGGTGGATCGCACCCTGCTGCATGCTTTCGGGATCCATTTCGAGCACCCCATGGAGGGCGGGCAGATGCATTTCCGCTCCGATTACCCCACCCTAATGCAGGCGGTGCTTGATACCCTGCGCCACGAGAAACCTGTCCGCAAAGATCCCTGAGTCCCGCAAGAACCGTAGATGTCCCGACTGCTGCCAGCCATTTTCCTTCTTTGTTCGCCCGTATTGGCTGCCCAACAAGGTGGTGAACTGACTGGCATCTCGCCGATCTCCGCTGGAACTTCTGGTGCAGGCGTTGCGGCCGGCGAAAGTGCCTTAGATGCTTCGACCAATCCAGCCAGTCTGATGAACCTGTTTGGTTCGAAGTCGCGACATCCCTCCGCCCAACAGCGCTTCGAGTTTTACGGTCGATATGTCGACACCCAGACCGACATCACCGACCGTCATGGCAACTCTATCGATGCCACCCATACTGCAGCTATCGGCCCATGGTTCGCCTATGCCGAACTGATTCATCCCGACGTGGCCTGGAGCATTGCCTTTCAACCCACCTTGGGTGCGGATTTCGCTTCCACCCGTACCACTGACCTGAACATCGCCACCGTCAATCCTGACGGCAGCGGCGGTCCCATGCCCGATGACGTGCTGATGGCGACCGAATTGATGCAACTCGCGCTGGAACCCAGTCTCGCTTGGCGCGTAGACAGCAAATGGAGTTTTGGCGTGGGCCTGTCGATTCGCGACACCAGTTTGGAAACGTCCGCGGCCACCGAGTTGGGCCTTTCAATGCTGCAAGGGGACATTCCCGAAGGTTTGGCCAACGTCTTCGGCGACTTGAATTGGGGTGAACTCATCCAGCAGCTTGGGGCCGAACGCGGCGTGGATAGCTTCCAGGGCGAGTTCACTGGCGAGGCCGACAGCGGCTTGCCGACTACCTTTCTGAAGTTCGGCGGCACTTGGCAAGCCACCGAGCAGACTCAGGTGGGCTTGTGGTTCCGCCCACAATCTACCGCAACCGACATGGAGGGCAGCGTTGACGTCGACCTGTCCGCCGATTTGGGGGCCTTCGTCGAAGGTCTTGAGGATATTCTCGGTGAGGAATTTCTCGATGATCCGCGTTCCAGCTACGACTTCGAGTTGGGCAGCATCGCCTTCCCACGCCAAGCTGGCATGACGGTGGCGCATCGCTTCGATAACCAGGATCGCTTCCACGCCAAGTTTGTTTGGACCGATTGGTCTTCTACCTTCTCTGATTGGAACGTGCGCCTGTCCAACCCATCCAACCCTGAGTTCACCGGCTACCTCGGCGGTGACGGTTCGGTGGAAGTGGACCTCGGCCTGAACTGGCGCGACAGCATCGTCTTGTCTGCCGGTTATGAAGCCGATTTTGGCGAACGGTTGACCTTACGCGGTGGCCTCGGCTGGTCGAACAACCCGGTGCGCGGTTCGGTGTTCTCCGGAGTCGCACCCTACAACACGATGCACGCGGCCCTCGGCGCTACCTTGTGGGGAGGTCCGCAAGACCTCCTCGATTGGCACCTGGCTCTGGTCGCCGCCTTGCCGGAAAAGTGGACCAGCGGCGATAACGTCGTGCTTTCAGACCTATCCCGCGACGAGTTCGATCAACAGGTGGTTTCTGTGATGTTCGGTTGCGCGATGAGCTGGTAGTCCAGCTCGGGCATGAAAAAAAGGCGTCGCTGCCAACACAGCGACGCCCTCTCGTTTGCGCGGTCCTACTGGGAGAAGGACACCGCAGTACGTACCGCGGCACCGGAGTCGGATTCGCCACCACCGCAATAGACGGTGCCATCTTCGAAGACTGTGACCACGCCACCGGCATGGGTTTCCGGCAAGGCGGTGCCAGAAGTCACGAGACCAGTGGTGTCGTCGTAGTACCAGACGTTGTTAATCGGGATTGGGTCAATCAAGTCGCCGCGGGCTCCGCCAACAACCATCGCACGCCCATCGGCCAGGACCACGGTGATGTTGAAGGCAGAATCGGCACTGAGGTTTGGTTTTTGAGTGGTGTTCCCGGTCACAGGGTTCCAAACTTCGGTCTGCCGAATCGGGCCGATGTTGAAGATGTCGCCACCTGCACCGCCGGCCATGAAGACTAGGCCATTGGGCAGTTGCGCAATGCCGCCAAGCGCACGCTTGCTGCGTAGGCTGCCAGTGTTCGACCAGCTGCCGCTGGCAGGATCGTAGATCTGCTGATTATCCGAGAAGTCCGGAATCGGGATGCCGAACAGCAGGGTGTGAGTGACGCCTCCAGAGACCAACCAGCGGCCGTCCTGCAGGACCAAGCCTGCGGCGCCAGCTTTGAACTCGGTCATTGAAGGTCCCCAACTCCAGGAGTTGGTGGCGGGGTCGTAGTATTCGGTGGACTTCAGGGCGGTACCGAGGAGGTCGACGACGTCGCGCAACTCATGCTGGCTGCTGCCACTGGTGCCTCCGGCCACGTAGACTCGCCCATCGGGCAACACCATGGCTGTGGAGCCGGCGCGGTAAGCACCCATCGGTGCGGTAGCGGTCCACACACCGGTGGCGGGATCATAGATCTCGCAACTGTTCAACACTTTCGTGTAGTGGTTGTTGCCGGAGCCATAAGGGCCCTGGATGCCGCCAATCGCCATGAAGCGACCGTCTTGCAGCTGGACCACCTGGTGGAAGGCACGGGCGTCATTCATGGTGCCGGGCAAGATGGTGTGGCGTCCGGTGACCGAATCCACTTCCCAGCAACGAGGGATGGTGGGATAGGGCGTGGACACGTCCACCAACAGGGCAGGGCCACCGCCGCAGACGAACAACTTGGTGGGGCGTTCGTGAATCTCGCCGGTCTCCCAAGTGCAGAAGGCTAGGTTGGCGCTGGCGATCGACGCGCTGTTGTCGGTCTCTTGCCAACGGCCGGCGTTGTTCAGGCTCATCAAGCGGATGTTCGAGAAGCTGTCGTACTGACCAGCACCGCCGCCACCGGGTCGATTGAAGCCTTGCCAATAGATATTGCGGTCCAGCAAGGTGGGGTTATTCGGCACCGACAGGTTGAAGCTGGCTTTGCCCTGCGCATTGGACATGCCGGTGAAATAGGTGCCGCTCAGGGCGAGGTCCAGGCCCACCGTCAGCAAATCATTAGGGTCGCCTGTCTGGCCCACCAGGTAGCTGCTTCCTGTATTCACGAAGGATGGAATCAGAACGGTAATGGTGTTCGGGGTGAGGCCATGGAGCTCAGCCGAGAAGGGCTGGCCAATGACGTCGCCGTAGGTCATCAGGGAGCTGGTGGCGTTGGATTGGGCTGCTAGCGGACACGCGAACAATCCCACCATTGCGAGGCAAAGGGTACGTTTCATGCGGATTGGGAGGGGAAGAAGGAAGCTCCAGGTTAGCAGCGCAAATAGCTTTGTGCCTACCTACAGACCCTCAAATTCAGCAATCCTGTCGCGAAAAAAGGCCGGCATTGCAGCGCTTCCGCCGTTTTTCGAGTCCCAAATGACCATTACCGCTTCGGCTTCAGCCCACACCTCATGACCGCTGGAGGGGCAGATTCGGTAGACCTGGTGGAAGGAACGTTGGCCGAGCCGCACCGTGGCGATTTGGATTTCGACGTCGGCCGGACCGTGCCCAGGGGCCAGATGGCGCAGGTTGGTTTGTCCCAGGACGAAGGTGAACTGGTTCTGGACGCCAATCAGGCCGAGATGCTCACAATATTGATGACGGGCTTCCTCAAGCAGGGTCAAAAAGACTGCGTTGTTTAGCACACCTTGGTTGTCCTCGTCCGACCAGCGCGTGCGGCTATGGGCTCGGAAGCGGATTTGCTCGGCGGGGGGGACGCAGGGTGCTTGCATGACGGGCGGCGGCGGTTGGGAGCTCATCGAGGGCTGGACTATACTCTTCTTTCACGACTGGATCCCCTCGCCACTCATGACCAACATTCTCGGAGTCGACCACATCGCCATCGCCGTCGAAGACCTCGACGTCGCCACCCAACAATGGTCCGAGCAGCTCGGATTACGGGCCGGTGGTCGTGAGGTCGTAGAGGATCAAGGAGTGGAAGTGCAGATGATGTATGCCGGTCAGACTCGTATCGAGTTGGTCTGCCCGATTCGCGAGGATTCTCCGGTGCGAAGATTTCTCGACAGGAAGGGCCCAGGCTTGCACCACCTAGCCTTGGCCGTCGACGATTGCGCCCGTACCATCGAGAATGCCAAGAGCAAGGGTGCTCGCCTAATCGATGAACAACCCCGCGGTGGTGCCCACAGCACCCGCATCGCCTTCGTGCACCCCGCCGCCACCGGTGGCGTCCTGACCGAGATGGTCGAAGGGGGCGAAGGATTCACTAGCGATTCATGAATCAAGACCCCATTGAGAAACTAGAGAGCCTGCGTGCAGAAGCGCAGCTCGGCGGTGGTGAGAAACGTATCGAGGCACAGCATGCCAAAGGCAAGCTGACCGCCCACGAACGAATTGACCTATTGCTTGACCAAGGATCCTTCGAGGAGATCGACGCCTTCCGACGTCATCGCAGCTCCAACTTTGGTCTGGACAAGCAGAAGCCCTTGGGCGATGGCGTGATGACCGGCACCGGCACCATCGACGGGCGTCCGGTGGCGGTTTTCGCGCAGGACTTCACCGTCTTCGGCGGCAGTCTTGCCGAGGAACATGCAATGAAGATTGTCAAGGTGATGGATCTTGCCATGAAACTGGGCATCCCGATGATCGGCTTGAACGATTCCGGCGGTGCACGCATCCAGGAAGGGGTGGTTTCGTTGGCGGGTTATTCCGAGATTTTCCTGCGCAACACCCTGGCCAGCGGTGTGGTCCCGCAGATCTCGGCCATCATGGGGCCATGTGCCGGCGGCGCGGTCTATTCGCCGGCTCTGACCGACTTTATCCTGATGGTCGAAGACAGTGCCTACATGCACATTACCGGTCCGGATGTGGTCAAGACTGTCACCCACGAGGATGTCACTTCGGAGGACCTCGGTGGCGCCCACGTGCACGAGGAAATCAGTGGCACTAGCCACTTCACCTGCACTGACGATTCCGAATGCTTGGCGCGAATCCGTCGCCTGTTGTCCTTCCTGCCGGCTAACAACACTGAGGAGCCGCCGCTGCATCACACCGATGATCCTAGTGATCGTTGCGAAACGGAGTTGGATGCGATTATCCCTGAAGCGCCGAACCAGCCTTATGACATCAAGAAGGTCATCACCGCAGTGGTCGACGATGGCGACTTCATGGAAATCCAGGAAGGCTTCGCGCGCAACATCGTAATCGGCTTGGCACGTTTGGCTGGCCGCTCAGTGGGCATTGTCGCCAACCAGCCGATGGTCATGGCTGGCGTATTGGACATCGACTCTAGCGAGAAGGCGGCGCGCTTCGTGCGCTTTTGCGATTGCTTCAACATTCCGATTGTGACCTTTGAGGATGTGCCCGGCTTCATGCCCGGCACCGTGCAAGAACACGGAGGCATCATCCGCCGTGGTGCCAAGCTGCTTTACGCTTACTGCGAGGCTACCGTGCCGAAGTTGACTGTGGTTACGCGTAAGGCTTATGGCGGTGCTTATTGCGTGTTGTCTTCGAAATCCACCCGTGGCGATTGGAACGTGTCCTGGCCTGGTGCCGAGATTGCCGTGATGGGGGCTGAAGGTGCTGCCAAGATCATCCATCGTCGCGAGATTGCCGCAGCCGACGATCCCGCCGCCATGGAGGCGCAGAAGATCGAGGAGTATCGCGAGATGTTCGCCAATCCTTACCTGGCGGCGGAACGCGGCTTGATCGATGACGTCATCATCCCGTCGCGCACACGTCCACGCCTGATTCGTGCGCTCGAGCTGCTTGCCTCCAAGCGTGAATCCAACCCGCCGAAGAAGCACGGATCCATCCCGCTGTAGGGGATCGCGATGACTCTCCCTCCAGATTTTCCAATTAAGAAGGTCCTAATCGCCAATCGCGGTGAGATTGCAGTACGCATCCTGCGTTCCTGCCGCGACCTCGGCATCGATACCGTCGCCGTTTACTCCGACGCCGATCGCAACGCATTGCATGTGCGTTTCGCCAACGAGGCCTATCCACTCGGCGGCAACACTCCGGCCGAGAGTTATCTGCGTGGCGACGCCATCCTCAAGATTGCCTTGGATAGTGGCGCCGACGCCATTCACCCCGGTTTCGGCTTCCTGGCCGAGAATGGTGACTTCGCCGAATCGGTCGAAGCCGCCGGCCTGCGTTTCATTGGCCCGAGTTCGCATGCCATGGCGGTGATGGGCGACAAGTTGGCCTCGCGCAAGGCAATGGTCGCTGCGGGTGTGCCGGTGGTCCCTGGTGGCACCGATGCCGTCAAGGATGCCAAGGCCGCCGCTGAAGCGGCCTTGGAAATCGGCTACCCGGTGATGCTGAAGGCCTCCGCCGGTGGTGGCGGCAAGGGCATTCGCGTCGTCGAGAGCCCCGACGAGATCGAGACCGCCTTCACCACCGCCAGTGGTGAGGCGCAGAATGCCTTCGGTGACGGACGCATGTACGTCGAGAAGTATCTGGTCGAGCCGCGCCACATCGAGATTCAGGTGCTCGGCGACAAGTTCGGCAACGTGTTGCACTTCGGCGAACGGGAATGTTCCTTGCAACGTCGGCACCAGAAGCTGATCGAGGAAGCGCCATCGCCGGCCATCGATGAGGCTACGCGTCAAAAGATGGGCGCTGCGGCGGTCGCTGCGGCAAAGGCGGTGGACTACGTCTCCGCCGGCACGGTTGAGTTCCTGTGGTCGCGCGGTGACTTCTACTTCCTCGAGATGAACACCCGCATCCAGGTGGAGCATGGCATCACCGAGGAGGTCTACGGCATCGATTTGATCACCCAGATGATCCGTGTCGCTGGCGATGAGCGAATCGACGATTGCGTCGGCATGATCCCGCGTGGACATGCCATCGAGGTGCGCTTGAACGCCGAAGATCCGGAGAACAACTTCCTGCCGAGCTTGGGCACCATCCGCAACCTGCGCTGGCCCGGTGGTCCTGGCGTGCGCATCGACAGTTCGGTCTATCGTGGCATGGAGGTCACGCCGTATTACGATTCGATGCTCGCCAAGCTGATTGCTTACGGGCGCGATCGCGAGCAGGCGCGGCGCCGCATGTTACGCATCCTGCAGGAACTCCACGTCGGTGGGGTGAAAACTTCAGCTGGTGTGGCCTTGCAGCTGCTGCAGACGAAAGGCTTCCGCGAAGGAAACTACGACACCGGTTTCCTGGAGCGTTATATGGAAGACAACGACGGTCAGGATGTCGCCCGCGATCTGCCTGATGACCTCGAGGAAATTGCCGTCATTGTGGCCACCATCTACCGCCAACGCGCCGGTGCACGCAGGCATATCAAGCCGACTACTGACGGCCATGCGACCAACCCATGGGTGGCGCAGGCGCGTCGTGAACAGCATGGAGGCAAGGTCCAATGAAATACTTCCTGAAGACCCAAAGCGGCCGTGAGTTCGAACTCGAGATCGAGGATGGGCATGGCGATAGCTACGCCATCAGGATTGGCGACCGCACCATCCAAGCCGACTTCACCGACGTTGACCGGCTCGGTCAACACGCTGCGATCCTTGACGGGCGCAGTTATGCCGCTTCGATCGAGGAGAGCGATGAGCAGCATCTGCTGGTCAACATCGCTGGCGAGAGCTTCACAATCATCGCTCAAGATGAGCGCGAGAAGGCCGCCGACGCTGTTGCCAGCCAAGGTCCACCTAAGGCCGAGGTGGTGAAGGCTTCGATGCCTGGCGTGATTATTTCCCTAGCCGTCGATGCTGGTGATGTACTCGAAGCCGGTGCGCCGGTCGCGGTGCTGGAAGCCATGAAGATGCAGAATGAAGTAGCTTGCGCTCATGGCGGCGTGGTCGAAGAGGTGTTGATCGAAGCCGGTCAGTCGGTGGAAGCCAACCAAGCCTTGATCAAGTTGGCGCCTGCTCCGCAGAAGTAGATTTGGTGCCTTAGTTGCGCTGGATTTGCTCGCGGTTCGCTGCAGGCACCAGGTTCTCCATGCCCACTTCCATCACTTCAATCTTGGCGAGTTTGACCTGCTCTTTAATCCACTTGCGCACGTCTTTGCCTTCCTCTTCTAGAGCGATCATGCCTGGATACATAATCAGGATATGACGCATGGTGCTCTTGTCGTCGGCAGGTATCTGCCCACGCTCATAATCCAACACTTCCACTAGGTGGAAGCCGTAGACCGTCAGAAATGGCGGCGACAACTGATTGAGTGGCAGCGTGAAGGAATGGCGATCGAATGGTTGCACGGCACGTTCGCGGCCGAAGGTGTAACGTCCGTCGTCGGTAGGTGCTTCACTGTCCTGGGAGTAGCGAATGGCGACCGCCTTGAAATCCTCGCCGCCGATGATCGCAGCATAGGCTTCGCCGATTTTGTCGATCATGCCAGGCATGTCATCCTTGAAATGGTGCGACATAACCTTCAACGGTAGCAGGGCCTTGACCGCTTCGGTGAGCTGCATGTCGGAACGGCCGGGACGATAACTGCGGTAGTACATCACCAACTCATTGATCTCCGAGGCGCTGATTGGCACGCCGTTGACCTTCAATAAGGTGCGGTTGTGATCAAAGGGTGGCTCCTGGTTTGGGTCCATCGGACGAGGGCCCTTGCCACTTTCCTGAATCTGCTGAGGGCCAAAAGCTTGGTTCTGTCTGCCGCCACCGAAGGCTTGGATGGTACCTTGCTGCGGAGCTTTGGGGGTGGTCTTCGGCGGTGCCTGCTTGGGAGCTTTAGGTCCCGCGTCCTTCGCGCCGGTTTCGGTCTGCTCTGGTGGCGGAATCAATGGCTTCAACCGTGTGGGCTCATCGATGGGCTCTTGGGGAAGTGCGAATATGGCGAGGGTCAGGAATGAGATCATTTTGAATCGCGGTCTTGGAAGAACTCGTCGAGCGAGCCGTGGAAATTTTCAAGCTCTTCCTCAACAGGAGCAGCGGGTGGTTCCGAGGCGCCGTAGACGCTCTGCGGTTTGGTACCACCGAACAAAGGATAACAGGCACGTCGCCAGACTTCGGTGCTCGTCAAGGTAGGGCGTTGCGCCTCGCGCAGCATGACCTGGACGAACTCGACCTGGCCGCTCCACCACAAGTAGATCGCCAGGATTACGCCGATCCAGATCGAGCTGCCCCAGAAACAGAACAGCAAGGCCAACAGGGCAATGACCTTGGCTAGGCGCACCGATGCCAGGGTTGCGTCGACTAGGGGGGCACGTCGAGCTAACCAAGCGCGCAACAGGCGACCTCCGTCTAGCGGGAAGGCCGGCACTAGGTTGCCTAGGCCGAGCACCAAGTTCATGAAGAAGGCGGCGTGGGCGAGGTTGCCGGGGATAAATGCGCAGATGGCCGCCAGCACCAGGTTGGCCAGCGGACCTGCGGCGGCGACCAAGGCTTCTCGCGAGGAATGGCCACTCAAGCCTTCCATGCGTGCCATTCCGCCAAGCGGCCAGATTGTGATGTCCAGGACCTTCAAACCGAGGCGCTTGGCGACCAATGCGTGGGCGAATTCATGCACCAGAAGGGTCACGGCCAGAATCAGGAGGGCCAGCAGCACGCTAAAGGCATGGCGATTCGACTCTCCGCTGGCGACGAAAATCGCGATTGTCGCCAACACGAATACCGCAGGGGCCACCTGAATCGGAATCCCGAACAGTTGACCACAGGAGACTGGGCGGAAGAGAAAGCGGAGCATGAAGTAGCGTCGGCGTCGGGAGGCGCAGGGGGGTATAGCCCGACCCAAGGCACAGGGTAACGGCAGGACGCATAGGAGGAGAATTCGCTAGTCTATAAGCATGCTGCGCTTCCTCCTCGTGCTGCTCGTTTCGATAGGCCTTTGTTCTGCAGGCTCCGCCCAGATTTACGCCCTCGATTTCAAGAACCCCAAGCACACCAAGTCGTATAAGAAGAACCTGTACGATTGGAACGGTCGACAGGTTGTCCTTGTCGAGATCCGCGGTGGCTTCGAGAGCATCTCGCCGAACTTCCTATACAAGCCCGATGCTCGCCTCGAGTTCTTCGTGGCGGATCCATCCAATCCGTTGAAGCTGCCTTATGTCCTCGATGATGGTGGCGTCAAGAAGGCGGTGAGGAAGCAGGTAATCGGGGTGGCTGCCGAACGCTTCGGTGGCTTAGCGCCCTTCATGGTCAATGAGAGTTTCTACACGCTATCGGTCGAATATCAGCGTCGCCTCGACACACTCGAAGACTTAAAGGCCCAACGCGACGACGCTGCCAAGGGCAGCCAAGAGTGGTTTGCCGTGCACTCCAAGTACGTAATGACCTTGGAAGGCTTGCAGATGTGGCTGAATCAATGTGGCTACGTAAAGGCAGCCAACAAGCTGGACCGCGACTTGATGAAGGCCATCAAGCTCAGCAAGGCCGCCAAGAACGACCGCATCGAGATTGCGCTGGAGTCGATCAAGAGCGTGCCAACTGAGGCCAAGTTGGCCGATGCCGCCCAGCGCGTCGGTGGGGACACCCTCGAGTTTAAGGTGCAAGAGAGCATGCATATCCGCATGATCTATCACAGTGGTATCCCAGATGCGCGCATCACAACCCTCATGATGCTGGGGGAGCAAGCCATCGACGCCTTCCGCATTGGCATGGTCGATTCCTATGCGGATGAAGAATTCAAGGACCGGATTCCTGATCGCCTGTTCATCGAGTATTTCTTCAGCACCGATAGTCGTCTCCATCAGGAGAAGATGATGGAGGAGTATTATGGGCTGAGTTGGGGCCAAGGGGAGCAACGCGCTCGCGCCTTGGACATGACCGGTTCCGCGCGACGCATTGCCAAGCGGGCAATGTCTTATTGGCGCACTGATGAGAACACCGATTACGAAGGTGTCGTGGTGCATCGCATGGGCCATGAGTTGGCACGCCTGCATTACGACATCCGCAGTGATGAGCAGGATTGGCTGGAAGAAGGTGTCGGCTATTACCTGTCCTTCAACCTGCTGAACCGCAACAACGTGACCTGTTCGGCATTCAAGCCGCCGAAGCGCCTGGAGGGCACCGTTTCCAAGGGCGGACCTGGCTCCAGCAGCAAGCCAAAGGACGAGAACAAGACCCAAGTGGTCATGAAGGGCTTACGTGAGGTGATGGCCGGAGTGGCCTATCACGCGGGAACGCCGATGGCGCAACTGGCGCCAAAGAGATTGTTCTCCTTCGAGAATCAGGACATGGCGAAGTCCTGGGCGTTCTTCCTCTTCATCCAAGAGACCACAGGCAAGGAAGGACAGGTGTGGTTACGAGGCATTAGCAAGATTGCCCTGCAGGACGATTTCCAAAGGTTGCTGCGTGAGCATACCGAGAAGTGCTTCGCGGATATCAAGGGCGATGCGGTGACGATTTTGGAGGAGCGGTGGAAGGAGTATCTGGAGGAGACGTACGATCTCTAGGGAATCTGGTCACCTAGACTGCACTTTCGAAAGTGCACACAAGGATGCCAGATTGATTGTTAGCCCCTCGCGGCCTCCGCCGTCTTCAACGACCGCAACCTCATCTTCTCCCGCAACTCTCGCTTGCGCAGACGCAACGATGTTGGCGTAATCTCCAGCAGTTCATCAGTATCCAGATACTCCAGGAACTGCTCCAAGCTCATCTCACGAGGCGCGCGGATTTTCTCAGTGAAATCCTTATTGGCCGAACGAATGTTGGTCATCTTCTTGGCACGAACCACGTTGATGGCGATGTCGTTGTCCTTGTTGTTCTCGCCGACCACCATGCCTTCGTAGACTGGAACGCCCGGATTGACGAAGAAGGTGCCGCGATCCTCCAAGGCTGAAATGGAGTAGGCCGTGGATTGGCCGGTGTCGGAGGAGACCAGCACCCCGTTGTGGCGGGTCTCGACATCTTCGCCTTTGGGCCCGTAACCGGCCAACATCGAGGTCAAGATGCCCTCGCCACGGGTCAAGGTCAGTACCTGTGTGCGTGCGCCAATCAAGCCGGCGGTCGGCAACTTCAGGAATAGGGATGCGCGTGATCCTTCACGCGCCATGTCGGTGATTTCGGCTCCGCGCTTACCGAAGAACTCGATGACCTTACCCATGGCACCTTCCGGGAGGTCGATGCGCGCGTCCTCGTAGGGCTCGTGAATCTTGCCGTCGATCTCTTTGAGCAGCACTCGTGGCGAGCCAACAGCGAACTCATAGCCTTCGCGGCGCATGTTTTCAATCAGGATGCCGAGGTGCAGCACACCACGACCAGCAACGAGGTAACCACCAGAGGGACCGATGCGCACGCGTAGCGCCGGATCAATAATCGAGGCACGTTCAATGCGCTCTTGCACCTGCCGCGAGGTTACATAGGTGCCCTCCTTGCCAGCGAATGGCGAATCATTGACCATGAATTCCATCTCGATGGTCGGGTCCTCGACGGTAATCGGCGGCAGCGGCTCGACGTCCTCCAGGTCGCAAAGGGTGTCACCCAAGCCGAGCCCATCAATCCCGGCAATGCAGGCGATGTCACCGGCCTGTACCGATTGAGTCTTCTCGCGATCCATACCGGCGAAGTGATACAGCTCCTTGACGCGGCCACGCTTACGCTTGCCATCGTTGGCGACTAGCATGACGTCGTCTCCTGCCTTCAACACGCCGCGGGTCACGCGGCCGATACCGATACGTCCGACATAGTCGTCCCAGTCCAAGGTGGCGATTTGGAATTGCAGCGAGCCGCTCGGATCCAGGATGGGAGCCTCAAAGTTGTCGAGGATGGCATCCAACATCGGCGCCATATCGCCCTCGCGTATGTCCTCATCCAAGCTTGCCCAGCCATCGCGTGCCGATGCGTAGACCACGGGGAAGTCCAGTGCCATCTCTTCGGCGCCGAGCTCCACGAACAGGTCGAAGACCTCGCCGAGCACTGCGTCGGCGCGAGCGTCCTGGCGGTCCATTTTGTTGACCACCACCAGTGGGCGCAGCTTGTTTTGGAAGGCCTTCTGCAGCACGAAACGCGTCTGCGGCATTACGCCCTCGAAGGCATCGACCACCAGCAGCACGCCGTCGGCCATCGACAAGACACGCTCCACTTGACCGCCGAAGTCGGCGTGTCCGGGAGTGTCGACCAAGTTGACGCGCACCCCGTTCCAGGTCAGCGCCGCGTTCTTCGATAGGATTGTGATGCCACGTTCCCGCTCGATGTCGTTGTTGTCCATCAAGCGGTCCGAGCCCTCTTGGCCTCGGCTCAGGGTTCCTGCTTGTTTGAAGAGTCCGTCAACCAAGGTCGTCTTACCGTGGTCAACATGCGCGATAATCGCGATGTTTCGTAGCTGCATGGTGCTGTTCTCAGAAGGTACCGAACAGCAGCTGCGTGAAGGCGCTGATAGGTTGCGCCTCGCGGGCATCTTCAAGCTGGTTGTTCAAGGACTTCATGGCTATGAGCAGCTCGTCGTAAGCTTGTTCCTCGGCGAGCAGGCGCCCAATACTGCCTTCGCCATCCTTGAGGCGACGCACGACCTCGGAAAGGTCCGCCAGGAAGTTGGCGGCATCGGCGGCCACTGCTTCGTCGGCAATGATTGTCCCAAGAAGTCCCTTGCCTTCCGTGGCATCGACAACCACCTTGCTCAGCCGCGCGGCAACGTCGTCGAGGTTTTGCACAAGGTTTATTGAATCCTCACGCAAGGTCGGGTCCTGCAGCATTGCCCCGAGTAGGCCTTCGCCATTTTTGGCCATCGAGGCAATCGAGCGGATGTCGGCGATGGTCACCTGGGTATCTTCCATGATGCCCAGTATCTGGCTACGCAGGTCCTCATCGGACAGCAGGGCACCAAGTGTGCCGCGTCCAGCACCTAGGTCCGCCATCATTTGGGAGACATCATCGACCACGGTGTTGACGTCGCTTAGCAGTGCCTCATCGTTCAGCAGGGCACCGATCACGCCGCGCCCCTCGGCCAGGTCCTCAGTAGTGACGCGTAGGTTGGCGACGATGGCGCGGAAATCCTCGGAGTTCTCCTCGAGCAATTCACTGAAACTATCCAGAGCGGCGGGTCTAACGACACCCACCAGTTCGGCGCCCGCGCGGATCACCGGCGCGGTGCCAGTGCCCGGCTCGATTTCAATCACGCGCCCGCCCAGCACGGTGAACTCGGCGATGCTCATGGTGTAACCCTCGCGCAAGGTAGGCGGCTGGGAGAACTCCATGGTTACGCCGATGCGCCGGTCCGAAGGCCGTTCGTCATCGAAAACCACTTCGCGCACCGTACCGGTGGGCCGTCCGGCGACCAGCACGGCGTCGCCCTCCTTAAGGCCGCGCGCATCCGGGAACCATGCCTTCATATAGGTCTTTTCCGAGAAGGAAAAACCTGTCAGGACGATGGTGTAGTAGAGCAGTAGGGCGATGGTGCCGAAGAACACCAAACCCAAGATGAAGTCGCGGCGGGCAGTATCGTTAGTCATGTTAATCGAGCTGGGCACCCAGTAACTCGCGCACGCGTTGGTGCTTCGAGTTGAGGACTTCGGTCGGAGGTCCTGAAATCAAGAAACGGCCATTTTCGAACACAGCCAAGGTGTCGGCTACGGTCACTGCGCAACTCACGCTATGGGTCACGGTCACCGACGTCATGCCGTGCTCCTCCTTGAGCTGACGCATCATGTTACTGACGCTGCTCGACATCTCCGGATCGAGGCCGGCTTCCGGTTCGTCGTAGAGGATGATATTTGGTTCGGTGACCAGGGCACGGGCAAGGCCAACACGTTTCTGCATGCCGCCGGAGATCTCCGCAGGCAACTTGTTCTCGGCAGCGGTGAGCTGCACCAGCTCGAGCACATGCATGACGCGGGCGCGAATCTCCGAGTTGGACATTTTGGTGGTCTCGCGTAGCGGCAAGGCCAGGTTGTCGAATACCGTCAGCCAGTTGATCAAGGCCGAGTGCTGGAATAGGTAGCCCATGTCACGGCGCAACTGGCGCAGGCCACTGCGATCCAGCTCGGCGACGTTCTTGTCCATCACCAACACGCGGCCGGCGTCGGCTTGAAGCAGGCCGATGATGTGCTTCAGAATCACACTCTTGCCGGAACCGGAGGGTCCCATAATCACCAGCGAGTGGCCTTCCGGCACGTGGAAGTCTACGCCGTTGAGCACCTGCTGATTGCCGAAAGCCTTCTTGACTCCTTCTAGTTTGATCATTGGTAGATGATTTTGCCGAGGAAGAAGTTGAGCACGATGATCATGATGATCGAGTTCCGCACCGCCGCACGCGTGGAATTCCCAACGCCGCTGGCACCATGGGTGGCACGCAGGCCATTAGAGCAACCAATCACGCTGATGGTGAAGCCAAAGATCATCGCCTTTATCAGACCGGTGTAGATACTGCGCGGCACGCCGAAGAAGCTGGTGTCAGCGAGCGCGTCAAGGCTGGTACGTAGATATCCATGGAAATCGAGGCCCAGCTGCGAGTAAGCAATCACGCCACCACCGAGGATGCCGACGATTGCCGACAAGGTGGTGAGCATGGGGGCAATCAAGGTCAGTGCCAATACGCGCGGTGCCACGAGGTAGCTGTAAATGTCGACCGACATCACCTCGAGCGCGGTGACCTCTTCCTGCACATGCATGGTTCCGAGTTCGGCGGCCATTGCACTGGCTACGCTTGCCGCTAGCACCACCGCCGTCATCATCGGTGCCATCTCGCGCACCATCGCCACCGACACCGCCAGGCCGACAGACTCCTGCTGGCCATAACGCGCCAACTCGAAGCCCAACTGTAAAGCCAGAATCATGCCGATGAAGAGGTTCACGAACAGCACGACGTGCAGTGACTTGATGCCACAGAGGTGCATCTGGTTGAGCAGCGGGCGCCAACGGCGTGGGATATGCCCTATGCGGGCCAAGGCCGCTAAGCCCAAGTGCATGGTGAAGCCGGCGCCCACTACTGGGGGCGCCATCATTGCGGCACCGGCGCGTTGGAAGGGGTTCACTCGATTCCCTCCGCCGCGACGGCGTGGATGTCAGGCCAGCCCGGGCCAGGGAAAGCAGGCGACTGCATCCCGCCATTATCGCCACTGCGCCAACGCAGCAGGCCGAACAGCCACGAGGAATGTGTGGTGCCGTCGGGTTCGGTCCATTGACCCCCGAGGAAGGGCAGGCTCCAGCGCTTGTGGCCGGCCGCTTCGGTTTCATGGTAGAGGTTTAGCCAGGCGCGTTTCTCTTGGACTTTGATCGGATCCGGCTTGAAGCTCTCGCGCTTGAACCAGAACTCGTAAAGGAAGCCGAAACTACGCGCCAAAGTGTCCGGGTTGAGCACGCGCGGCAGCCCCAAGTCAAGCAGGCGGGTCTGCTCGAAATCGCCTTCTTCGAACTTGTAACTGAACAGAGGCCACAGCCGGAAATGGCGGCCGGTGGTGCCGTCGTCACGCTGCGTCTTGGTGGACATGAAAAAGGGCACGAAATAATTGCCGACTCGTTCCATGTCGTTGAAGCGGTCCTCGCGGTGCCAGAAAAAGGGGAAAAGCCACACCGAGTATTCGGTCTGCTCATCCTCGTAGTGCAACCAGAAAGGCAAGAAACGTTCGACCTTACTGGGGGCGGCGTTGCCGCCGGACTGGAACTTGATCAACGGCCAGACCTGCCACGACGAGAAGTTGGTGGATGGACGCTTAGCCCAACCGAAGAACGGCGGCAATACGGTGGTGGCCTCATAGTCACCCTGGTGGATTTTGCCGAAGAGAGGGAACAGCATCCACGAATGGCGCGGCTCCGCTTTGTAGAGCTCATCCTCAGCGTAATGCCAGAAGGGCCACAAGGTGTAGCTTCGGTGATAGTGGCCGTCGACCTTGGCGACACCGCGGAACGGCCAGATATGCCAACCTTGCTCGGAGCCTTCGGTCTTGCCGAAGAATGGCCACAGCCAGTGATAACTATCGCGCTCCTCCTTATGGTTCTCCATGTACAGCGGGAACAGGAAGAACTTGAATTCGTCGAAGGTCAAGAAATTGCGGCCGGTACCGTACAGCGGGAAAAGCCAGAAGTAATTCTCGAGGCCGTCGGAACTGGAGCCGCCCGCGAGCAGGTAGAGCAGCGCCGCCCAGTCGGTATCGCGGATCCCGTCGGGGCGAATCTCACTGCGATAGGACCACAGTGGAAAGAGGCGTGCATAACTACGGTCGCGATTGGGATCGTATTCATAGGCTCCCAAACCACCGAGAAAGGAGGCGTTGATGTTGCCATGACCATTCTTCTCACGATAGACCAGCGGGCTCAGCGCCCATTCGACCGTATCGGCTTCACGGTGGTAGCGCAGGATGCCACCCAAGCCCTCCGCATGTTGGTAATCGGGGGCCGTGTGCCGAGAAAATATCGGTGCCAGATGGATTTCCGAATCCGGAGCAGCGCAGGAGACCAAGGCCAGCGCGGCAAGCAGGCCAAGGCGACGCGGAAATGTCATGCGGGGATTGTAGGCTAGACCGGTGGGCATTTCTCGTCTGACCCTGTTCCTGGCCGTGCAACTCCTGTGGTTGCCCTCTTGTGGGATTTTTATGGGCGAACCTTCCTTGCCGAGTCTCGACGAGGTTGCCGAAGCGCGCGCCGACGAGGCCGAGGACTGGCAGCTGCTGGAGCAGGCCTGGCTGGAGGTTTCGAAGAACTCGTTCCATCCACTAAGCACCATAGCGGCGTTGCGTCAGGAGCATCCTGACTCGGTGCGTCTAGCGATCTTCGAGCAGGACCTACAGGTCGAAGGCCTTGGCGTGGAGCAGACCCGCGATATGGCTGAAGCCCTTTACCTGGAGAAACCCACGGCGCTGAACGCTTACCTGTGGGCGCGAGTGGCGGAGGACCCAGTTCGTCGCGACAGCCTATTGGTCGAAGCTTTGGAACTTGATGACGAGCTGGTTGATGCGCGCGTCCTGCAGATTGCCAACGCGGCCTTCGCCGGCGAGACCGACGTCATCCATGACCTACTGGATCTGCTTGGCGATTATCCTGGTTCGGCAAGCGCATGGCGCCTGCTTGGTACCTTGGCACCCTTGTTCGACCGCCGCGACTTGGCCCATGCCGCTGCCGAGACCGAGCCATGGTCATCCTTCGATTCCGAGAACCGGGCCACATTCGCGGAAGCGCGACGGGCCTTACAGGATGGTCGCCATGAGGAAGCGTTGGTGCTCTCCCATGAACTTCCACAAGGGGAACCGCAGACCATCAATCTACAGGTGGCGATCTTCGCCGCGATGGGCAAGGCCGACGTCGGCCTGCAAGTGTTGGATGAACATTTGCTTGAGCATCCTGACGATCTGGTCGCGGTGTTTAACCGCGCTTTGCTTTTGCGAGAGTACCTGAACCGTGCCGATGAAGCGGTGGCCGAATTGGAGCGCTTTCTAGAGTTGGACGATAAGTACGGGGGGGCTGACTTGATGCGCCGCATGCAAGCCGAGTTATGGCTTGGGCGAGGGACTCAATCTTGAGGGCGATGGTGCAGCGCGTGCGCTCTGCGCAGGTCGAAGTCGAGGCCGAGGTCGTCGGTCAGATCGACCGTGGATTGTTGATCCTGCTCGGTTGTCAGGTGGGGGATGACGAGGAATCGGCCTCCAAGATGGCTCGTCAGTTGGCCAAATTGCGGATCTTCGAGGACGACCAAGGGCTGACCAATCTTGACATCTTCGCCGCCGAGGGAGAAATTCTGCTGGTTTCGCAGTTCACCCTGGCAGCTGATCTTCGCAAGGGGAATCGGCCCTCCTTCACCTCGGCCTTAGCCCCCAAACAGGCTCGAGAACTTGTGGAAAAAGTGGCGCAAGACCTTAAAGATAAAGGACTTAAGGTCGAGAACGGCGTCTTTGGCACAAGGATGGATGTCTATAGTTGTAATGCTGGTCCTGCGACCTATCTCATCGAGGTTTAACATCAAGACCGGAAGAATTCCCTCTTGAATCTACCCAACTGTTGGCGATAAAAGGAGTAAGGTTAAAGCAGGTCAACTTGTTACCCAACCATCGGTATGGAACCCAAAAAGCAACACACCGTCACCAAGCGCGATTTAGTTCAGCGCATTTCCGACTCGACTGGTCAGACCAAGGTCTTGGTCCGCGACCTCATTCAGCGATTCTTGGATGAGGTTTGCCAAGAGTTGGTAGAAGGTAACCGCCTTGAATTCCGTAAGTTCGGAGTTTTTGAGGTGCGCCAACGCCCCGGCCGGATTGCCCAAAACCCGAAGACCTTGGAGAAGGTGCCAGTGCCTCCCAAGCGCGTCGTCAAATTCAAGGTCGGCAACGTTTTGAAGTTGCGTGTCGAGAAGGGCAACGAGCCCCAGATCTCGGCGGTCAACCCGCCCAACGATGAGACGCCGCCACCACCAATGGGCGGCGCGATGCCCGGCAGCGAAAGTTAGACTCGCGACTGGCCAAGCAGCCTGTCGAACGAAGCTCTAGATCTTGGCTAGAGCTTGTTCCAAGTCGGCGATGAGGTCGGCAGCGGATTCGATGCCGACCGACAAGCGCACCAGGCCATCTTCGATGCCGATCTCGCGGCGCGTTTCTGGTGGCACCGAGGCATGGGTCATCGGCGCAGGCAGCTCCACTAGGGATTCCACCCCACCGAGCGATTCTGCCAAGGCGAAGATTTTCAGTGCGCATACCAAGTCGCGTGCCGGTTTTTCGCCACCAGGCAGTTCGAAGCAGACCATGCCGCCGTATGCAGACATCTGCTGTTTGGCAAGGCCATGCTGTGGATGACTAGCAAGGCCTGGATAGATGGTTTTCGATACCTTCGGGTGGGCTTCAAGGAAGTCAGCCACCGCTTGAGCGTTCTCGCAATGGCATTGCATGCGCACGGCCAAGGTGCGCAAGCCGCGCAAGGTCAGGAAGGCATCGAAAGGCGAGTTGACTGTGCCAGCAGAATTCTGATGAAACCAGAGGTCTTCCTTGCGTGCCTCATCGCGGATGATTAAGGCACCCCCGACAACGTCCGAATGTCCGGCCACATACTTGGTGGTGGAGTGGATGACGTAGTCGGCGCCTAGGGAAATTGGCTGTTGCAGATACGGCGTGGCAAAGGTGTTGTCGACGGCGATTTCGGCGCCGACTTTGTGGGCGGCTTCGATCGACATCTTCAGCGGCGTCAACTTCAGCAGCGGATTGGATGGTGTTTCGATGTAGACTAAGCGCGTATCGGCGGGCAAGTTCTGCCAAGTGGCCTCGTCGGCGGCGTCAACGTAATCGAAGATCAAGCCGAAGCGTGCGGCGATCTTATTGAATAGACGATGGGTGCCACCATAGAGGTCGTTGCCAGCGACCACACGATCGCCAGGCTTCAGCGTCAACAGCAGCGTATGGATGGCTGCCATGCCGGAGGTGAAGGTGAAACCAGCTGCGCCTCCTTCCAATGCCGCCAAGGCATCCTGCAAGGCGAAACGCGTGATGTTCTGCGTGCGTGAATACTGGAAACCATGACGCGGCTCCCCAGGGGCGTCCTGCACATAGGTACTGGTCATGTAAATCGGCGGCATGACAGCGCCCGTATGGTCGTCGTCGGCATGCCAGCCAGCGTGAACGACGCGTGTCCCGAAACCGTGGTCCTGTGTACTCATGGCGGCCATTGTAGGTCTGCTCAGGGCCACTGACATATCGCCTCAAATTCCTGATAGACTCATGCAACTCCGTAAAACGGTTCCCCTCACCCGTGATTTTCCGCTTCAGCCTTGTTTTTTTGGTGCTCTTTTGTGCCATGTCTCCAGTCCTCGCTCAAGGTAGCCAAACCTTGCCAGCAGGCTTTGACGTCAATCTAGGCAGTTCCTCGTCTTCCTATCCATTCAATGCCACCACCGATCATAAGTGGCATTGGCACTATGACAGTGAGCAATTCGAGGAGGACGGTCCGATTTTCATCTCGCAGATCTATGTACGCCCAGAGTCGAACATCACCAGTTTCGATTTCCCATCGGTTGAAATCTTGATGGCATCCAGCCCGACGGATTACAGCGTGGCTGGCAATGGCGTTCAGGACGGCCACGCTTCGACCTTCGATTTGAATCTGAATCCCGACGCCATGATCGTCCGTAGCGCCGGGCCGTGGGTAGGTAGCAACGTCACGGGCAATACTTGGTTGTCTATGGAGTTGGATACGCCCTTCCTGTACGACCCATCCTTAGGCGATGATTTCGTGGTGCAAATCCGCAAATGCGGCACCAACTCCACTTGGGGCTCGTCAATCGACGGCGCTTCCGGTGGCGCGGGAACGGTGGGCGGTAACCGCTACGGTCACCTGACCGACTGCAGTGCCAGTGCCCATAGCTTCAACAACAATGAGTTTGTGCCTGTGTTGAAAATCGATTGGGAGCCCTCAGATCCGCGCTTCACCATCAGTGGCATGGTTGGTGGGGAGTTGTCCACCTTTACCGTCGAATACATCGACCCGCTCACGCCAGTGACTTTCTTGTGGTCAACCACTGGCCCAGGTCCCTTCCCAACCGCCATCGGCGACTTGCTGTTGTCGCCACCAATTTCGCGTTCCTATCCCATCATGTCGCAACCCGATGGCACATTGGAATTCAGCACGATGGTTCCCGTCGGCCTCACCGGCGCGACGTTCTACGCCCAGACCTTGGTCACGCGCGACACCAATCTGATGTTCAGTAACGCATTGCAGATTCCTGTCTTGTAGTTTATTTTTAGGTTTGAGGAGTTCCACAACCGTGGGATGCGGTTAGGCTGGAATCTACACAATCCGTGCGCGGTCCCTCACTCACCCAAAATGATTGTCCTCTTTCCCTCACTTCTCCTAAGCTCCCTGACGGGATTCCCGCTCCCTCAAGAATCGCAAGTGGAAGTCCTTCGTCATGGCGATGTCGTCGCCGAGACCTGGACAACCCAAGAAGCTGGAATTGAGCAGGATTGGTATCGTCTGTCGGTGGACGGCGGCCAAAGCTATGGCCGTGAGCGCGCCACCCACTATCGCCTGCAGTTGCGTTATGGCAGTTTCGATCCGTTGCGTCATGATGCTCCCATGATCGACGAAGGCTTGAGCGCCGACGCCACGACCAACGAGTTGTGGATTGTGCAATACATCACGAAGGGCGCGGAACAATGGCGCGAGGAATTGCGGGCCATCGGCGGCGTCGATCATCGTTTCCTTGGCATGCATGCCAACGTTTGGCAGATGACTGCCGAACAGGCACGACTAGCGGCTGAGTTGCCCTTCGTGCGTTGGGTCGGTCCTTTTCACCCAGCCTACAAATTGGAGAACGAAATCCTCCAGGAGTTCCGCGATGGTTTCGTGCCGACGCGTCGCTACAACATCGTTGTCGGTGAGTGGGGGCCTGGTCAAAAGGCACCGCTGGTGGACTTAATCCAGCAGCTTGATGGCGCCCTGCATTCGGCGATTGATGAAGGATGGAAGGTTTCCGCCACCTTGAACCAGGACCAGATGTTGGCGGTTATCCACAGCCCGCTAGTTTTCGGTATCGATCGATGGGGAGCCCCAGAGACCGACATGGACAAGGTGCGCACCGTGATGGGTGCAAACTACCTAGAGACCGTCGCCGGTTATACCGGCCAAGGTGTTCGTGCCGAGGTAATGGACTCCGGCCTGGATCTTTCGCATGCCGACTGGGCTACACCACCGCTCAGCCACGGCACCGTCTACTCCGGTTCGCATGGTACCTGCACCTACGGCATCAACTTCGCCAGTGGTGGTTCCACGGCCGGCGGCCAGACGCGAGGCGTGATGCCCGATGCCACCGGTATCTTCGCCATGTACTCCGGCTTCAGCAGTCGCTACGTGCACACGGCCGAGTTGGTTAATCCCATCTTGAACTATCGTGCGGTCTACCAAAGCAACAGCTGGGGCGGTTTCCGCACCACGCAGTACAACTCGGAATCGCAGGAGATGGATGACCTGATTTTCCTCAACGACCTGTCGATCTTGCAGTCGCAATCCAATGCCGGGAATACCCAATCCCGCCCTCAAGCCTGGGCCAAGAACGTGATCGCCGTCGGCGGTATCCGTCACAACGATGACACTAACGATGGCAATGACAACTGGTCCTACGGCGCATCCATCGGACCAGCCGCTGATGGGCGTATCAAGCCGGACATTGCCGCCTATTACGACTATGTCTGGACTTCCGATGAGGATCCAGGCGGTTACGTCGGTGGCGATGACTACAACAACTTCGGTGGCACCTCCGCGGCGACCCCGATTGTCGCTGGTCACCTCGGCCTGATTTATCAGATGTGGGCGGATGGCGCCTTCGGCAATACCGTCGGTCCGGGCGATGTTTTTGATAACCGTCCGCACAACACCACCGCCAAGGCCTTGCTGTTGAACTCCAGTAAGCAGTGGACCTTCTCGGGAACCAGCCATGACTTGACCCGGACCCACCAGGGGTGGGGCAAGCCGGATCTACAGCGCGCCTACGAAAACCGCAATGAGACCTTTGTAATCAACGAGGAGGTTGTACTCGGCGATCAAGGGGCTGCCGCTTGGGACGTCACCGTCCCTGCTGGCGCATCAGAGTTCCGCGCCACGATGGTCTATGCTGACCGTGCTGGGACTACCGCTTCGAACTTGCATCGCATTAACGACCTCTCGATGCGCGTCACCGATCCTTCGGGCAACGTGTATTGGGGCAACAACGGGCTGCTCGGCTCGATGACCAGCACCATTGGTGGCGTGTCCAACACCAAGGACACCGTCGAACAGGTCATTCGCACCAACCCTACCGCGGGGGTCTGGCAGGTCGAGGTCTTCGCCGACGAGATCAACCAGGACACGCACCTCGAGACTTCAGGAATAGATGCCGATTTTGCCCTGGTGGTCACACCCGTAACTTCCTTCACGGGCACCGAGCCCACCAACACCCTCGGATTGGTTGGTTACACCACGCCTTGGGTCGGTCTGTCGGTGCTTTACAGCTTCACCAATGCACAGCCGAACGCCCCGGTTTGGCTGCTGGCTTCGACCAACCTCAACGGGTCGGTCTACGGCGGCCATGACTTCGATCTGGGTGCCCCGGTAAGGCAGTTGCAGACCACCACGGCTTCCGCCAGTGGCGATGGCAACTTCGTGCTGGCCGCACCAGCGTCTTTGTCTGGAACCACTTGGTATCTGGAAGTCGCTTCGGTATCCGGCGGTACCTGGTCGGAATCGGCCCCTCTGCAGATTGACATCCAGTAGCGAACGTCCATTCCATGGTTCTGGTCGGTAAGGTCTGCTGCTTGTCCGATGGAAGCCTCCTCGACCTCCTCCCGTAACCCGATCTGGGCGGTCCTTCAGATCGCCATGATCGGGGTAGGCTTGACTATCGTGGCTGCATTGATCCTGGTTCCTAAACTAGGGTTACACCTGCTTTGGGATGTGCTCATCCCAGCGGCGCCCCTATTGTTCGTTCTTGTTCCAGGATTCTGGCGTAACGTTTGTCCCGTCTCCACGATCGGAATGCTGGCGCAACGTACCGGGCTTTCCCGCCGCCGAAAGATTGGCCGCCGAGCGGTGGTAAGGATGGCTTTGAGTGGAGTGTTGTTGCTCTATGTCGCCGTACCCTTGCGCCATGTGATCTTCGACCTGAACGGTATGGCTTCGGCCGCCTTCCTGATTGTGGCAGCTTGCTTGGCATTTATGTTGGGCATGTTCTTCGCTTGGAAAAGCCCATGGTGTGCGGGCCTATGCCCGGTTCGTCCGGTTGAGGCACTGTATGGATTTCGGCCTGCGTTGCGATTCGGCAATGCACACTGCGGGAGTTGTGGCAACTGTTCGGTCCCGTGCCCCGACTCGACGGCGGAAATCGTCCTGAGGCCACCGGACAAGTCGTTCGCCATGCGGCTCATGGACCTATTGCTGGTGGGCGGATTCGTGGGGTTCATCTGGGGTTGGTTTCATGTCAAGGATTATGCAGGAGTAGACGGATGGCAACATCTCCCTGAGATTTATGCTTGGCCATTCTTGAGCGCAGCGGTCACCGGGGCGATTTACTATTTATTGCTCAGATTTTTCCCGACATCCTCCCATGCGGCGATCCGTCGGATATTCGCTTGCGCCGCGGTCAGTTGTTATTACTGGTATCGACTGCCGATGCTACTTGGTTTCGGTCTCTTCCCAGGCGATGGAATGTTGGTGGACCTGGGCGCCACCCTACCTGTCTTGGCAATCCATGCCCTGCAGTTCTTCAGCACCGCCTTCTTCCTATGGTGGATGGTCCTCCGTGGCCAGCAAGGTTCTTCCTGGTTGCTTCGTCCCAAGATTTTGACCGAGGCTGAACAGTTCCAAGTCTGAGTCTATAGGCTCCATCCTGTTGGTCACCACGCACCAGCTATAATCATCGAATCTTGGCCGCGTCTGCAACCGACACCACGACCTCAGAGCACTTTATTGCCTGCCACGGCTTCCCGCCGTATATGCATTCCATCCTCGGGCAGTTGTCGAAGCTGTCGCCCGGGTCGCGGATTCTTGATATCCCAGCGGGGCGAGGCCAGTTCAGCGATGCCCTACGCGAAGCCGGCTTGGATGCAGTGTCGGCCGACCTCAACGGCCAGCGCGACGATTACTTGCCGTTGGACATGAGCGCTCCCTTGCCGCTCGAGGATGCCAGTTTCGACGCCGTGGTCTGTACCGAAGGCCTGGAGCACCTGCTTTCGCCGCAAGCTCTGGTGGAGGAGTTGGTGCGTATCGTCAAGCCTGGTGGCAGCCTCTACCTGTCGGTGCCGAACGTACACAATTTTTACTCGCGCCTTCAGTTTCTATTCACCGGCACCTTATTCCAGTTCCAAGCCTACGACGTACCGGATACGCCGCGGAACTTCCAGGGTGACCGCTGCCACGTCACACCGATCACTTTCCCGCAACTGCGTTGGTGGGCATGGATGGCCGGCGCCGACGTCATCGACCTGCTTCCCGACAAGGAGAAGCGCAAATTCGGCAAGCCGCTGTATTGGTTCCTGCATCAGATGGGACGGCCATGGCGTCGCAAGCTGGAACGCAGCGGGACCTCAGAACTGGAAGCACGCAACCTTAAGCTGCAGCAGATCCTTAACAGCAAGAAGGCGCGTTATGCGCGCAGCTTGGTGGTGCACCTACGCCGGCGCTGAGTCACTGCAGCAGGACGACGTCGCTATAGCCGCAGCTGGTCAAGTCCAGCGCCTGCAGATAGACCTGGCCACAGGCACCCGCGGGCACGTTGGTCGGCAGGTCGAGCGCATCGCCGACTACGCCACCAACATCGGCGAGGACATCATCTACATGGAAGAAGGCGAGATCGTGCGCCACGTCCACTGAAGCGGCCCTTGGAGCGAGGTCTTCGACGGCGTCTTGGTCGAGGAGTTGCGCATCAAGGCGGGCGAGATCACCACTTTGTAGCCCGACATTTGTTGCGAAAGTAGTCGTAAATACAATGCCGCAAATTCAGGATTTTGGTATAGGATGAACCATGCCAGAACCATGAACACTTCCTCCATCCTCCTCAGCCTCGCCGCCTTGGCGTTCACCACTTCGGCAGCGACCGCCCAGACCACGCACCAGGTCGACCTCGTCGGCCTCTCCTTCATACCTGCCAACATCACCATTCAGGAAGGTGACACGGTGGTATGGAACTGGGTGTCCGGTATGCATAACGTCGATTCCGACGACGGCCTGTTCACTTCGGGATTCCCGGAGTTCCCGCCATTCAGTTACTCGCTGACCTTCGACTCGACCTTCCTGATTTCGGCACCTGCCAACGGCAACGTATACGGTTACCACTGCGATCCACACCTCGCCTTCGGCATGGTTGGTTCGGTGACGGTGTTGACCGACAACCCGGTGTTGGAGGTCAACAATCTGCGTGCTGGTCAGCTTGCCCAACTAACTGTGACCGACGCCACTCCTGGCGCTTCCGTGGGCTACGCCTATTCCCTTGCAGGTGCGGGACCAACCACTTTGAACGCCGGCCCATGTGGTTTCGTGACCGCATCCTTGGGCGCACCGATCAATGTGCTGCCGCAGTTCGTCACCGCCAACGGAGTGGGTACTGCAGTCTTGCCGGTGAACGTTCCACCTGCCGCGGTCGATGTCTTTATCTGGTTCCAAGCCTTGGACCTCGGCAACTGCGAGTTGAGTAACGGCGCCACCATGCGCGTCGGCCTGTAGGGCATTCAACGGCCATTCCATTCCAGGGGCATCGTCGAACAGGTCATTCGTACGAGCCCCGCCGCGGGTGGCTGGAAGTTCGAGGTCTTCGCCGAGGAGGTCAGCGAGGTCACTCATCTCGAGACTCCTGATTCGAGGTTTCTGTGAGGGGACAGGCTTGGGCAGTTCTACTGTCACCGCTTGGACTACCCCCACGTTGGACCTTGCAGGCATATCCTTCACTGCAGCAGCTCGGTCGTGATTGCGGGGCCACTCACGCCCTAGGATTCCGCCTTTGTTATCATGAGGGCACCCCAGAATTCACGTTTCCGCTGTCAGCATGAGAATGATTACCACGTTTGTCGCGAGTGCCGCACTTGCCTTCACCGCCTCTGCCGATGCGCAGAGGTCTGGCACCATGCCAGACTTCACCGATGCCACCTGGTTCAATACACCGCCGATCTCGGCGGAGGATATGGAAGGCCACGCCGTCATGGTGGAAGTCTTCCGCACTTGGTGAGGCCCTTGCCTTAGCCAGATCCCGCACCTGAACTCCAAATGGGACGAAGGAAGTGCAAAGGGACTGGTTGTCATCAGCGTGACTGATGAGCCTGCGGAACTGGTCGTGCCCTGGATGGAAAAGCATGGCGTGACCCACCCAGTAGTGATCATGCCGAACAAGGAATTGGAGAAGGTGATCGGCGTCCGCGGATTCCCTTCCAGCGCGGTCTTCCTGGGCCGCGAGATGCAATGGACTGGCCACCCCAGTTCTTCTGCAAGCGCGCTGGCCGCCGCCCGCAAGAAGGGCAGTAAGGACAGCATCTATCCGAAGAAGTTCAGCAAGGTGATTAAGTCCTACAACAAGAAGGAATTCGTCAAGGCCATGCTGGACTTGCGCAAGTCCTTGGAGAAGGTCGAAGGCGATGACCTCACCTGGGGCAAGCAGTTCGAGCAGTTCCTGCTCGACAGTTCGGCCAAGGCCTTCAAGGCTGCCGACCAGGCCATCCAGGATGGCTTCTGGTTACAGGGCATCGAGATCGCCGAACCATACCTCGGCAAGGGCTCGCCTTACCCGATGGTCGAGGAGACTGTCGCCAAGTTCGAGTCCTTGAAGGAGGACAAACTGTATTCCAAGGAGATGTCCGGCGGCAAACTGTACGCCAAGGCCAAGGGCTATGAAGATGCCAAGGAATACGTCGATGCAGTCAAGACCTACAAGTCAATCCTGAAGAGATGCGCCGGCACGCAGATTGCTACGCATGCGCAGACAGCTGGCCAGAAGTTGATTGATGATCGTCGTCCTGGCCACAAGCCAAACTGTCCTTCATGTAGGCGCGCCAGAGGTGCGGCATGTAGCAAGCACCACGAGGAGATGGAGCTCTAGACCACAATCGTCACACTCACGCGCCGACGATGCGGAGCCGTGCGATGTTCGTATAGGTAGATTCCCTGCCAGGTGCCCAGATCCAAGCGCCCAGCGCGGATTGGAATCGTCAGGCTGGTAGCAGTGAGTGTGCTGCGCACATGTGCGGGCATGTCGTCGGGCCCCTCATCGACATGGCCGAATAGGGGATCACCATCCGGCACTGCGCGTTGCAGCCAAGCCTCAAGGTCGCGTCTTACCTGCGGATCGGCGTTCTCGCAGACGATCAACGAGGCACTGGTGTGGTGCACGAACAAGGTGGCCACGCCGCCCTGGACCTGCATTGCTGCGACTTGCTCCTGGATCGCGGCGGTGATGTCCAAAGTGCCGCGCCCGGGAGTCCGAAACTGCAACTGCTCCTGGTGCATGGCACCTAGGCGTTGTGGTCCAGACGCTTCAAGGCCTGCAGCAGGTCGCGACGATCCAACGACAGGTATTCACCGCGGACGTTGACCAGCACACCTTCGCAGTGCTTCAAGGCCTCGACGGCCTCCTGCCACGGGGCATGCGCATCCAGCACCGTTGGAGCTTGGGCCATGCATTCCGAAACGTTTATCGCATCGAGATCCTTGCCTTCGGCCAACAAGGCCAAGGCGCGATCCTCATCAAAGACGCCAAGCAGCTCCCCGCCCAAGCCTTCTTGCACCGGCAGCGGCCGCACGCCGCGTTCACCGGCCTGGCGTACAGCCCAGCTGACGCTGTCGAGCGCGAACAACACGGCCTTATTCTTCTCACGCATTAGGTCGATGACACTGGCATCGTGGATACCGACCTTTGGCAGATAACCGAAGTCGCGTAACCAGTCCTCACTGTAGACCTTGCTCAGGTAAGCCTTGCCATAATCAGGCAGGATGGTCACTAGGCGGGCGTCGGCCGGTAGGGTGCGCGCAATCTTCAAGGCCGCTACTAGGTTCATGCCACCGGACCCGCCAGGGAAGATGCCGGTCTCGGCGGCGAGGCGACGTGCCATGGCAAAGGACTCGACGTCGGGAACGACCTCGTATTGGTCGATGATATGTGGATCCCAGGCGCCGGGCACCTCTTCTTCTCCGACACCTTCCACCGCATAAGGAGAAGACTCGCAGATCTCTTGATGCTCCCAGTAGTGCGCCAGAATCGAGCCGGGTGGATCCACGCCGACAATCTTGATGTTGGGGTTTTGCTCCTTGAAATAACGGCCAATGCCGCTCAAGGTGCCACCTGTACCAGCACCGGCCACAAACACATCCAACTTGCCGTCGCACTGCTCCCAGATCTCCGGCGCGGTGGAGTAGTAGTGCGCGTCGGTGTTGTCGCGATTGTGATACTGGTCGGGCCACCAAGCACCATCGATCTCTGAGGCAATTCGTCCGGCGACCTTGGTGTAGTGCTGCGGAGACTCGATGTCGACGTTGCATGGAGTGACCACGACGTCGGCGCCGAGGGCGCGCAAGGCAGCGATCTTCTCCGACGACATTTTGTCGGGGATCACCACGGTGATGTCATAACCCAAAGCCGCGGCAACCACGCATAAGCCGGCACCGGTGTTGCCGGAACTGCATTCGACGATGCGACCACCTGGCTTCAGTAGGCCTTTCTTCTCGGCTGCGTGCACCATGTGCAGCGCGATGCGATCCTTCATGCTGCCACCCGGATTCAGGTAATCGACTTTCAATAGGACCTCGCACTTGACCTCAGGGTCAAAACCCATGGGCAGGCGTACCAAAGGGGTATTGCCGATAGCATCCAGGATCGTGTTGCAAACTTGGGTTTTGTCGCTCATTAACGTATGCTCCATGCGCAGTTCATTCTAAGGCGAAAGCCTTCCACTTTCAGCACCGAAGCGGCACAAGGTTGGCGGAGGAAGGAGAATATGGCTGCCGTGAATGCGGCGCACCCGTCGGTATTTGTGGATTCCTGCTTTTGCTTGCCGCGAGCGAAAGATAATCTTCGCTTGATGTCGGAGCTGCCCACCACTGCCCAAGACACACTCGAAGCTCTCGAGTGTGAGCAGGTCCTACTGTGGATGGCCGACAAGGCGGTCACCAGCGGCGGGCGGGCCTTGTTTTCCTCACTGAGCAGTGAACAGGGTTCCGACGGCATTGCCGCCCGACGTCAACGCGGGGTGGAAGCCCTGCAGGCCCAACAGATGGAGAAGTCACCGTCTTTGGCGCGATGCACCGATTTGCGCGCATTGACCACCAGTGCACGGAACCGCGTGCTTGAAGGGATGGAGCTGATTGCGGTGGCGGAGACCCTGGAGCGGGTTGCCGAATTGCACCGCTGGGCTGGCGACCACCCGCAGTTCAAAGCGCTCGGTGAGACCATTGGCGCTGCTTCGCATATGCCTGAACTGATCAGCTTGATTCGCAACGCAATCGATGCGCGCGGCAACATCAAGGATGAAGCGCATCCAGGCTTGCCGAAGGCGCGCAGCTTGATTCGCAAGTTGGAGAAGCAGCGTAGCGAGAAGCTGGATCAAATTGCTGAAGGCATGTTCGCAAAGGGCATGTTGCGGCAACGACAACCGGTTGCGCGCGGCGAGCGCCTACTGTTGGCGGTGCGCGCTATGCAATCCAGTCGCCGCGCCGGAGTGGTGCATGATCGTTCGCAGTCGGGCGATACCTTGTTCGTCGAACCGAATGCGATTCTCGAGTTGTCCAACCGCGTCACGGAAGCGCGCTTCGCCGAGCGCCGCCTGGTCGAGCAGGTCCTGCGCGAGCTGAGCATCGCGGTGCTGCGCGCCGAGCCGCGCCTGCAGGAGGCTCAGGATCGCTTGGCCGAACTCGACCTCGCCGTCGCGGCTGGCTTGTGGGCGGCCGAAGTGGACGGCACCTATGCCAGTGCCGTGCCGCAACAACGTGGCCTTCGTCTGGTCGAAGCGCGTCATCCTTTGTTGTTGCGCACCATGGCACCCGGCGATGTGGTGCCGCTGACCATGCAGCTCGGCACTGGTTTTGACCTGTTGGTGGTCACCGGCCCCAATACCGGTGGCAAGACCCTCGTTTTGAAGACCGTTGGCCTGTCGACTTGGTTGGCCAATCGTGGCCTGCCGATTGCAGCTGCCGAAGGATGCGAGATTCCTGATTTCAGTGCCGTACTGGCCGATGTCGGCGACGCGCAATCGCTCCAATCCAGCCTTTCAACCTTCTCCGGTCACCTTACGCGCATCCGCCGCATCCTCGCCGCGGCGAACTCTGGCGCCTTGGTCCTGCTCGACGAGCTCGGCACCGGTACCGACCCCGAGGAGGGTGCCGCCCTCGGCCAGGCGGTGCTGGAACAACTGCTGGAATCGGGGGCCTGGACCATCGCCAATACCCATCTTGGTCAACTGAAGCTTTTCAGCCTGGATGTGGCACGCGCAGAAAACGCCTCGATGGAGTTCGACCCGTTGACTTTGGCGCCGCGATTCCGCTTGTTGATTGGCGTGCCGGGCGCCAGTCATGCAGTGGAGGTGGCCGAACGTTTGGGTTTGGAAGAGCAGATCCTTGAGCGTGCACGCCAATTGTCTTCACGTGGTACCGGCACCGAGCAGCTGCTGGCCGATGTCGGCCGGGTGCGCCGCGAAGCCGAAATGCTGCGCGAGACCGCCAGCAGCGAGGAACTGAAAATCCAGCAGCGTTCGCGCAAACTGGCCACCGAGGAAGCCAAATCCGACGAGCGTCGGCGCCTGCGCGAGGCTGAAGCCGAGGAGCAATATCGCCAGCATTACCGCGACATCCTCGAGCTGATCGAGGCCGACGGCGAATCCCTACGTGGCGGCTTGCCGGCGGCGGAACGCAAGGATGTCGATGCCTTCCTGGTGAGGTTACGCAACTTGCTGGATTCCGATAGCTTGAACCAACGTTGGGGTACGTTCGTCAAGGGCCTGAAGAAGGGCGACCGCGTCTACGTGCCGCGATTCCGCGAACGCTTATTGGTAATCAGGGTGGAACGCAAGCGCGAACGGGTTAAAGTGCGGCATGGCTCCATGGAAGTGGAGCTGCCCTTTCGCGAGTTGACTTGGGTGGAGCCGCCCCCAGGAGAGTCGAGTTGAAGCAGATTTACGTAGTAGATAATGATCCTGGCATGTGTCAGTTGATGTCGATGGCTTTCGCGCAAGCTGGCCACGCGGTCATTGCCACTGGCACACCGGCAATCGCAGAGAAAGCCCTTGAAAGCGGTCAATGTGCCGCCTTGTTGATGGATTTCCATCTTGGCGCAGGCGAATCTGGCGGTGCCCTCGTGGCCTCCTGGGCCGATCGTCATGGCCTGCCACCGACCTGGATCGTAACCGGCACACCGGACGATCCATATTTGGCGGATATGGAGGCCACGCCAGGCTTGAAAGGGGTTGTCTCAAAGCCCTTCGCCATCATGGACTTGGTGGCTAAGGTGATCGGATCGCTGCAAAGCGATGAAGCCCCGTCTGCTCTTGGTGATCTACAGTCCGACGCCGGCAGCACTAGCCCCCAGGCGGAGGCGCAGGAGTGAATCCTGCCACGCCGGGCACGTTCGGATTACGTTGGACCACGGCCGGTGAATCCCATGGTCCCTGCTTGATTGCCCTGTTGGAGGGCTTGCCGGCAGGTCTGCGTATCGACGTTGACGGCATCCGCAAGGAACTGCAGCGTCGTTGGCAGGGTCATGGTCGCGGACTGCGCGCTGGTTTCGAGAAGGATGAACTGGAGGTCCTGTCCGGCTTGAAGTCCGGTGTGACCATCGGGTCGCCGCTGTGCCTGAGTCTTGGCAACTCGGATACGCGTATCGATGCCTTGCCGAACCTGAAGGCACCGCGTCCTGGCCATGTGGACCTACCGGGCATGATGCGTCACCAATCGCGCGACATCCGTGCGCAGCTGGAGCGGGCTTCGGCGCGTGAGACCGCCGCGCGCACGGCCTTGGGAACTATCGCACGCCAACTGCTGGCCGAATTCGGCATCTTGGTGGGGGGGCGCGTGGTGTCGGTGGCCGGGATTCCTGGCGACCAGGTCGAGGATTGGCATGCCGCCATCGATGAGGCCAAGGAAAAGGGTGACTCGCTCGGCGGTGTCATCGAGGTGGTGGTTGACGGCTGCCCACCGGGCTTAGGCGGCTTTGCTCAAGCCAGCGACCGCCTCGACGCGCGATTGATGGGGGCCTTGGCCTCGATCCAGGCTGTCAAAGGCGTCGGCATTGGAGCCGGCATGGCTGCTGGAGACCAGCCTGGCAGCGCCTTCCACGACCCAATCCAACTGGATCCTGATGGTTGGGCCGGCATCGGCCGTGGCTCTAACCACGCTGGTGGCATCGAAGGGGGTCTCACCAATGGCCAGCAAATTCTCCTGCAGGCTGCCATTAAGCCCATCCCGACCATGCGTAAAGGCATTGCTTCCGTAGACTTAGCAAAGATGGAAGAGTCTAAGGCCACCTATGAGCGCAGCGATGTCTGCGTGGTCGAAGCGGCCGTGGTGGTGGGCGAAGCGATCCTGTGCCTGGAGCTGGCGTCGGCCTTGTGCGCACGCCTTGGCGCGGTGACCCTGCGCGAGATGCGTCAAAGATTTGAAATGCTCGGAAAAAACGCCTCTCCAGCGGATTGGCCGAGCGACACCGACGGGCTAGACTAGCCGCCCGCTTTGAGGCTAGGCCCCTGTCATGGACATGGAAAACTGGTCAGCGGCGTAGAAAATCGGCTTTGGCACGATTTTCGTAGGTTCTTTAGTTGACGAGGGAAGCGTTGGACTTATCATGTTCTGCCCTTTTCCACGCTCCAACGACTGCTAGCGTAGCTCAGTTGGTAGAGCTTCCGCCTTGTAAGCGGACGGTCAAGGGTTCGAGTCCCTTCGCTAGCTCCAACCCCCCTTTTTTTCGGGGATTGCGGCCCGTTAAGGGTATGTTCCTTCATCAATTCACAACACCAGGGTAGAAGCTTTCGGGCTTCTCGGGGAGATACCTAAGTGGCCAACAGGGATGGACTGTAAATCCATTGGCTCAGCCTTCAGAGGTTCGAATCCTCTTCTCCCCACCAGAACTCCTAACTCGTTTGGGCGGGTGTAGCTCAATGGTAGAGCCCCAGCCTTCCAAGCTGGTCACGTGGGTTCGATTCCCATCACCCGCTCCACTTGCACCTACTAGACTGGATCAATCCCTGAAAATCCGCGGCAAAGGCGCGCGGATTCACGCTGCTGTAGCTCAGGGGTAGAGCACTTCCTTGGTAAGGAAGAGGTCTCGGGTTCAAATCCCGACAGCAGCTCCATAACGCAACTCAACTCGCGTCCATGTCGGACGCGAGATTCACCCACAACAAGAAATAGAACCTCCGCCGAGCGGAAATACTCAGGACAATGGCAAAGGAAGTCTTTGAAAGAACCAAGCCGCACGTCAACGTCGGCACCATTGGTCACGTAGACCATGGTAAGACCACGCTGACCGCTGCAATCACCGGTTACCTCTCGCACGCGAGCGGCGGTAAGGCAATGGCCTTCGATGAAATCGATAAGGCCCCAGAAGAGAAGGCACGTGGTATCACGATCTCGACCGCTCACGTGGAGTACGAGACCGAGACCCGTCACTACGCACACGTCGACTGCCCAGGTCACGCTGACTATGTGAAGAACATGATCACCGGTGCTGCGCAGATGGATGGCGCGATTCTGGTAGTGTCCGCGAACGACGGCCCTATGCCTCAGACTCGCGAGCACATCCTTCTGGCGAAGCAGGTGAACGTGCCTGCGCTGGTCGTCTTCATGAACAAGTGTGACATGGTCGACGACGAGGAGCTCCTTGAGCTTGTCGAGATGGAGATTCGTGAGTTGCTCTCCGAGTACGACTTCCCAGGCGATGACATCAGCATCGTGCGCGGTTCCGCTCTGAAGGGCCTCGAGGCTGTTCAGGCCGGCAAGCCTGCCGACGACGCCGACATGGCTTGTCTGAAGGAGCTCATGGAAGCCGTCGATGCCGACATCCCTGAGCCGGAGCGTGAGCTCGACAAGGACTTCCTGATGCCTGTTGAGGACGTGTTCTCGATCGAAGGCCGCGGCACCGTCGTGACCGGCAAGATTGAGCAGGGCGTCATCAAGATGGGCGAGGAGATCGAGATTGTTGGTATCAAGGAAACCACCAAGACCACCTGCACCGGTGTCGAGATGTTCCAGAAGACCATGAACGAAGGCCAGGCTGGCGATAACGTTGGCTGCCTACTTCGTGGCGTCAAGAAGGAAGAGGTCGAGCGCGGTCAAGTGCTGTCCAAGCCTGGTTCCATCACCCCGCACACCAAGTTCGAGGCCGAGGTCTACATCCTGACCAAGGAAGAGGGTGGCCGTCACAAGCCATTCTTCAGCGGCTACCGTCCTCAGTTCTACTTCCGTACCACCGACGTGACTGGCACCTGCGAGCTCGCCGACGGAGTAGAGATGGTGATGCCTGGCGACAACATCAAGATGGTTGTTGAGCTTCTTACCCCGATCGCCATGGATGAGCAGCTTCGCTTCGCTATCCGTGAAGGTGGTCGCACCGTTGGCGCTGGCGTCGTAGCCAAGGTCATCGCGTAACCCAATCCCTTGGCCTCGCTTCATCTTCGCGATGGGGCGGGGCTGAGAACCAAACCACCTGGTCATGAAGAACAAAGAACGCCACGTCTTCCTTGAGTGTACCGAGTGTCGTAATCGCAATTACACGACCAACAAGAAGCCGCGCGCAGACTACAAGCTCGAGAAGAGTAAGTACTGCCGCTTCTGCCGTAAGCACACGCCTCACCGCGAGAAGAAGCTCTAGATCTGCAAGCTCTGATGCTGTACCGCCACAAGCCCGAAGAAGGACGAAATGCCCGCCAGACTGCATTCTGGCTCGGTGAGGGCATGATTTTCTTCGCCTGCTACTCCTTGAGCGGCTCGCTTGAGAGCTGGAGGTCGTTGCGGTCACCTCTGTTCGGGGACACCCCCTTTCAGATCCCGTTGATGGGCATCGAGCTGACCGGCGCCTTCGCGGTCGCCACAATCGCCTTCTTCGCAATGTCGTTTTTCTTCCTGCGTTATCTCGCAGCCGAGAAGATCGCTGACCACCTCATCGAGGTCGAGTCAGAGATGAATAAGGTCACCTGGCCTAGCTTCGAGGAGGCTACCAACTCCTCGATCATCGTCATCATCACCGTACTGATCCTCATGGGCTTTCTCGCGTTGAGCGATTTCGTCCTCAGTCATCTCTTTGAACTCATTCTATGGGGTGGAATCAGTGGCGCTTGAGTGGTACATCATTCGCGTTCTGACCAACCGGGAAGAACGGGTTCGCGAGAACCTGGAGCGTCGTATCAAGGCCGACGCTCTGACTGACCGCGTTCCACAGGTGCTCGTACCCTGTGAGAAGGTGACCGAGATCAAGAACGGCAAGAAGCGAGTTGTCAATCGCAAGCTCTATCCTGGCTACGTGCTCATCCAAGCCGACCTTGGAGATTGGGAGGGCGCCGATAAGCCAGGCAAAATCGAGGACCAGCGCGTCTGGTTTGCCTTGCACGAGACCCAGGGTTTTGGCGACTTCGTCGGTGGCCAGAAGCCACCTGCGCCGATGACCACAGATGAGGTCGCGGGTATCCTTGGACAAATCGAGGAGACGGCCAACTCACCGCGTCTGGCAGTGCGCATCAAACGAGGCGATGCCGTCCGCATCAATGATGGGCCCTTCGAGGGCTTCGACGGCACGGTGGAGGAAATCGTGGATGGCAAGGGCCTTCTGCGTATCTCCGTCACCATCTTCGGACGCTCTACAAGCGTCGAAATCGAACACTGGCAGGTAGATCCGGTCTAAAGCCGACCGACCTGTCCGTAACCCCGTCTGCACCACGTTCGTGGGAGGGAAAAAAATGGCTAAAGAAATCACAGGAAAAATCAAGTTGCAGTGCCCTGCGGGTGCCGCAACGCCGGCACCGCCGGTGGGCCCAGCTTTGGGCTCGCATGGTGTGCCGATTGGCGAATTCGTCAACCAATTCAATGCAGCGACCGCCGATAAGCGCGGCATGATCATCCCGGTGATCGTGACGGTCTATAAGGACCGCTCGTTCAGCCTTGAGTACAAGTCTCCGCCAGCCGCAGTGCTGTTGCGTAAGGCTGCTGGAATCGAGAAGGGCGCTGGGGCCGTCGGTACCGAGACTGTCGGCACCGTTACCCAGGCTCAGCTCGAAGAAATCGCCGAGACCAAGAAAGAGGATCTCAACGCGGCGTCGATTGAAGCGGCAGCTCGCATCATCGCAGGTACCGCCCGCTCGATGGGCATTCAGGTGGAGGGCTAAGGATGGCCAGTCGTCGTTTCCGCGAAAATACTGAAAAGCTCGACCGCTCCAAGGTCTATGGCGTCAAGGATGCCATGCAGACTTTGAAGGGGATGCGTCCGGCCAAGTTCGACGAAACTGTCGAAGTGGTTGCCCGCCTCGGCGTCGATCCGAAGAAGTCCGACCAGATGGTGCGTGGCGCAGTGAGCCTGCCGCACGGCCTCGGTAAGGATGTCCGTGTCATCGTCTTCGCAGAGGGTGATGCAGCCGACGCAGCTCGCGAGGCCGGTGCCCTTGAGGTCGGTGGCGAGGAGCTCGGCGAGAAGGTTGCCAAGGGCTGGACCGAATTCGACATCGTGATCGCACACCCTGCGATGATGCGTGTCGTCGGCAAGCTCGGTCGCACCCTTGGCCCACAAGGCAAGATGCCTTCGCCGAAGTCTGGCACCGTGACTCCGAAGGTGGCTGAGGCCACCAAGGAATTTAAGGCCGGTAAGGTTGAGTTCCGTGTCGATGGCGGTGGCAACGTACACGTGCCGGTCGGCAAGTTGTCCTTCTCTGCCGAGCAGTTGGAGGATAACGCCCGTACCTTCCTCGACTTCATCAACGCTCTTCGCCCACCATCGGCCAAGGGTATTTACATGCGGAACATCTGCGTTTCGTCTTCCATGGGCCCCGGTCTCAAGATCGAGTACGCCCACTAGTCGCGGTGATTCAGGAGAAAAACAATGGCTAGTTTTGTTAATGAATGGATGGTCCAGACCTATCAGGACCAGTTCGGCGAGCGCGAAGGCTTGGTCCTGTTGAGCCTCGATGGGCTTTCTGTCGAGGAAGCTCAGACCCTACGTACCGAGATTCGCAAGACCGGTGCTGAGATGCGCGTCACCAAGAACCGTCTCGCGAAGGTCGCACTGAAGGAAGTAGGGATCGAATTCGACGATTCCGGTTGGGCTGGCATGTGCGCTCTGCTGGTCGGCGATGCCGAGTCTACGATTAGTGCCGCGAAGGCCATCGAAGATCTCTGGAAGAAAGCCCCAGAGCGTAAAGTCAACTACCGCGCCGCCATGCTTGATGGCGACGTAATGAATGCGGAGCAGGCGTCGAAGATCGCTGACATGCCTGACAAGAACACTCTCCGCGCAATGATGTGTGGCGCCTTGAATGGCCCCGCTCGTTCGCTTGCCTCGCTTCTGCGCGAGGTTCCTGCATCCACAGCGCGCGTGCTGCAGGCCCGCGCAGACCAGGGTTAATCTGTCTCATCGCAGAACCCAGAATCACGAACACCGAGTTTTTTCACTCAGGAAATTAGACCCATGTCCGACGAAACCCAAACCGTAGAGCTCGACGAGGAGCTGGAAGCCATCTTCACTCAGCTTGATGCTCTGCCAATCGGCAAAGCAGCAAGCCTGGTCAAAGCAATGGAGGAGCGCTGGGGCGTTTCCGCCGCTGCTCCTGTAGCCGTAGCCGCAGCTGGCTCAGCTGATGGTGGCGGAGCCGCAGAAGAGAAGACCGATTTCGATGTGATTCTTGAAAGCTTCGGCGACAAGAAGATCAACGTCATCAAGGCTGTCCGTGGCATCACTGGCCTCGGCCTGAAAGAAGCCAAGGCACTCGTAGAGGAGGCACCGAAACCAATCAAGGAAGGTGTAGCCAAAGACGAAGCCGAAGAGATCAAGAAGACCCTCGAGGAAGCTGGCGCTGGCGTCAAGCTTGCCTAGGTCCACTTCTTGGCCTGAGGCTGCTGTCCTCATGCAAGCCAGTCCCGCCACCACTTTCACCCAGTGTGTTCGTGGTCGCGGGATAGGTCTGCATGGTAGTGGCCTTTCTACTGGTCTCCTGACCAGTTCCGCTGGAATCGCGTGGTGAGCCACGGCGCTTCCGGTTTTCCTGCTTTCCGTTCCCCACCCTTCGCCAGCGTCACATGACGCAATTCGGAATGACTGTACAAAGCAAGCCAATCGCGGACTTTGAGGTTCGTGACTTCCGCTCCTTCGGGTATCGCGATGACTCCCTCCTGCCAGGTCTCTCCGACCTGCAGGGTCGCGCATACCGTGACTTCCTGCAACTTGACGTGCCTGCCGGGCGCCGCAAGATGCAAGGACTCCAAGCCTTGTTTCATGAGATCTTCCCGATCGAAAGCCATGACAACACCCTTGCGCTTGAGTTCCACGGCTACACCCTAGGCCGTCCTCGTTATACGCCGGACGAATGCCGCGAGTTGCGCTACTCCTACGCCTATCCATTGCGGGTACGCATGGGACTGCGTCGTGGTGAGCAGTGCGTCGAAGAGGAGATCTTCCTCGGTGAGGTCCCGGTGATGATGGGTGGGGGCGAGTTCATCGTCAACGGCTCGGAGCGCGTAATCGTTGCACAGCTGCACCGTTCCCCGGGTATCGACTTCTCTGTCGAACGTCATGCTGGCGATAAGTTGCTTCACTCTGCCCGCGTCATTCCTGAGCGCGGCTCTTGGGTAGAGATCATGGTGTCCGGCAAGGGCACCCTTCAAGTCCGTATCGACCAACAGGGCAAGTTCTCTGCACTCACCTTGCTGCGTGCTTTGAGCTCGGACTGGGGAACCGATGATGAGATTCTGCGCCTGTTCTACGAAGTGGAGAACGTGTCGCGTTCCGCACGTGGTTCGAAGGCCAAGTTCGCCGGCGAGCTCGAAGGGCGTCTTGCTTTGGGGCAGGTGCGTGACATGCGCACCGGCGAGGTCTGGACCGAGTCCGGCCAGATGATTACTCCGGAAGCCGCCGAGTGCATCGCGGCATCGGATATCACGGAGCTCGCCCTACTGAAGGATCCGGAAGACACCCTGATCCTCGATTCACTGAAGGAAGACACTGCCACCAGCCACGAGGAGGCCCTGGCTGCGATCTACGCCAAGCTGCGTCCGGGCAATCCGATTCAGCTCGAGAAGGCTCGCGAATTGCTGCAGGACCGTTTCTTCGATGCCCAGCGTTACAGCCTTGGGCGTGTCGGCCGTTTCCGCATCAGCCGCAAGTTCAATCGCCCGGCCGAAGCCGATAAGGGGCCTACGACCCTAATTCCCGAGGACTTCCTCGATGCCGTCAAGTACTTGCTGGGCTTGCGCCAAGGCCTTGGCGAGGTCGACGACATCGACCACCTCGGTAACCGTCGTGTGCGTACCCTTGCCGAGATGGCCCATGATGATTTCCGCAAGGGTCTGCTGAAGGTCTCGCGCGCCGTGGTCGACCGCATGTCTCAGGAAGACGATTCCGAGACTTTGACGCCACGCGCGTTGATCAATGCCAAGCCATTCAGCACCTCGGTGGAACAGTTCTTCGCCCGCGGTGAACTGAGCCAGGTGGTCGACCAGACCAACCCGCTGTCACAGCTGGCGCACGAACGTCGCCTTTCGGCCTTGGGACCTGGTGGTCTGAACCGAAAGCGGGCTGGCTTCCAGGAACGAGACGTGCACATCTCGCACTACGGCCGTTTGTGCCCAATCGAGACTCCTGAAGGTGCCAACATCGGCTTGATTTCATCGCTCGCCTTGTTCGCGATGGTCGATGATTATGGTTTCTTGGTCACGCCTTACCGCGTGATCACTAAGGGTGTGGCCACCGATGAAGTCGCCTACTTGCGCGCTGACCAGGAGTTCGAATGCGTATTTGCTCCTGCAGATGCCAAAATCGATGCGAAGGGCAAGCTAATCGTCGACGACAACGGCAACGTCATGTGTCGTCACCACGGTGAGTTCGCGCTGCTGCCTGTCGGCGACGTCCAATATTTGGATATCGACCCCGGTCAGATCCTTGGTATCTCGGCATCGCTGATCCCGTTCCTCGAACACGACGATGCGAACCGCGCATTGATGGGGTCGAACATGCAGCGTCAGGCGGTACCGCTGGTCATCACCGAGCCACCGCTGGTGGGTACGGGTATGGAGCGTCCGGTGGCGCAGAACTCCGGTTGGGTGGTCAAGGCCCGCAAGGCTGGCACCGTCGAATACGTCGATGGCACCACCATCCGCATGAAGGGGGATCCTGAGCCTTACGCCTTGCGTAAGTTCCAGGGCACCAACGAGCATACCTGCCTGAACCAGCGTCCATTGGTCAAGGTTGGGCAGAAGATCAAGCGCGGCGAGATTATTGCCGACGGGCCTTCCACCCATAACGGCGAGTTGGCCATCGGCAAGAACCTGTTGGTCGCCTTCATGTCCTGGGAAGGCTACAACTACGAGGATGCGATTGTGGTATCGCAGCGCCTGGTCAAGGACGACGTCTTCACCTCAATCCACATCGAGGAGTACGACGCCGAGATCCGCGAGACTACCCTCGGTAAGGAAGAGTTCACCCGCGATATCCCGAACGCCGGTGAGCGTGCCTTGCATAACTTGGATGAGTTCGGCATGGTCCGCGTCGGCACGCGGGTCGGTCCGAACGACATCCTGGTCGGCAAGATCGCACCGAAGTCGAAGACCGAACTCACTCCGGAAGAACGTCTGCTGCACGCGATCTTCGGTCGCGCCGGCGAGGACGTGAAGAACGTATCGTTGAAGCTGCCCGCCGGCGTGCGCGGTATCGTCATCGGCGCACAAAAGTTCACCCGCAAGGTCAACATGACTCCTGCCGAACGTCGCGAGGCGCACGAGCAGATCCGTCAGATCGAATCGGAGTACGACGAGGTCTTCCGCGTCGAGCTGCAGTCGTGCATCGACGATCTTAGCGAGTACATCGGCGAGCCGCTGATCGACCCGGAGACCAAGAAGCCTGCGGTGATCACCGAGGCTACCTTGTTCGGTGACCTGCAGCGCATTCAGGAGTTCCTCAAGACTTATCCCGAAGGTTTGGGGCATCCGTCGCGTCGCGCCAAGGCGGAAGACCTGATGCGGGCGCACATGAACCGCATCGAGGACAAGGAAGCCTGGAAGATCAAGATGTCGAGCCGTCTGTCGCGCGGTGATGACCTGCCCAACGGCGTGTTGGAGATGGTCAAAATCTACATCGCCACCAAGCGCAACCTGTCGGTTGGCGACAAGATGGCAGGCCGTCACGGGAACAAGGGCGTGATCTCGAAGATCCTGCCCGAAGAGGATATGCCATACCTAGAGGATGGCACTCCCGTCGACATCATCCTGAACCCCTTGGGTGTGCCTTCGCGTATGAACGTCGGGCAG
>JASMKM010000017.1 GCA_030749235.1 Planctomycetota bacterium
ACTCGATGCGCTTCTGAAACTCGCTAATCTTCATGCTTTGAAGCCCGCCTACTCCACCTTGTGACAGATCATGGTGAAGGCCAAATCGGATTCGGATTCCTCGCTGACCAAGGCACGTAACTTCTCCTCCATCGCCACCATGCCCTGCTCGATGGCGACTTTAGCCAGTTGGTAGACCCCGGCTTCGCCCAATTTCTTACCACTGACGGTAACACATTCGAAGGCCGCTGGGCTGAACATGAAAAGGGCATCACCCGGCTTCAGATCCAGGTGCAAGGTCTCCATCGAGTTGCGGAAGATGGGCCCGCGGTCAAAGCCGAGCGCTATGCCGTTGGGTTGCAATTTGCGCAGTTGCCCGGCTTCCGTGTCCCAACGGACCGCAGGTGCCTGGTGACCAGCACTGACCAACTCGACCTTGCCTTCTTGCGGATCCAGACGCGCGGCAATCGCCGAGCAATAAAGGCCACGAGCCAAGTCACGATTCAGCGAGGTGTTGGCGCCATCGAAAGCCACTGCAGGTTCGGCACCACCGAGTAGGCTGCTGCGCAGATAAGCCCGAGTCATCGCCATCAACAAGGCGCCGGCCATGCCATGGGTTGCCGGGGAGCCGACCAATGCAGTGATAAAGCCAGCACCGTCGGCCATGATGTCGACGAAGTCGCCTGTTCCGGCACCACCCGCTTCGATTAGGCAACTCGATACCACCCAACCTTCGGGCACGTCGAAAGTCATCGGCTCGAGATGGCGACGCAACTCGCGTAAGTTCTCCTTTTCTGCTTCCGTAGCAGCGAGGGCTTCCTGGTTCTCTTGACTCTCAACGAGGTCATCGACCATGCGTTCCATGGCCACGGCCAAGTGAGCGACCTCGCCAACGGCATCGTCGCCACGAATATGACGATCCAGGTGACCGCGACTGATGGCCATGACGTCTTCGACCATTTCGTTCAACGGTGCCGTCAGGCGGCGGGCGGTCAATGCGCCCATGATGACGGTGGCAGCGACCAGCGCACCACAAATCAGCACAACTAGCGCCAAGATACGCATGGCGATATCTGCTGGTGGTTCCGGCGGCGCGAAGAAGGTGGCCGTGCCCATCTCCCCCGTTGGAGATGACGGGCGCTTTGCCAAAAGGACACGCGATTGCTGATCGCCTTTGTTGGTCTCGACCATGCCGACGCCTTCCTGCACCGGAATACCATCGGGCGTGGTGTGGACGGTCATATCCATTGCGCCACGACGCGCATCCATGGCCTCCATGTTGACGGTGCGCGCGGCCATGTTGGATTGGGCCTCGACCACCAACTCATCGCCAAGGTCCTGGATGCCGGTTAGCAACACCAAGGCTGCAATCGAGGCGAACACGCTGGCCAGTAGACCTAACCCAAGAGTGAATCGAGTTGCGATTCCAGCTCCGGCAGGGCGGCGGCGTTCGTATCGGGACTCGCTCAACTAAAGAAGGTTGGGAACAGTGTGCGAATGCCAGCGACGGCCAACAGGGCGTAGGCGCCGGCCACTAGGTCATCCACCACAATACCCCAACCGCCTTTGAGTTTCTCTAGTCGGCGCGCAGGATAGGGCTTGAGGATGTCAAATAGGCGGAACAGGAAGAAGCCCACGATCAGGTGCTTCCAACCAGGGAAATCCCACCACAGGACCGCCACCATATATCCGACAACCTCATCAAGTACGAATTGTCCTGGATCTTTGCGACCGTAACGGCTCTCCGCCCAACCGCCACAAAGCGCACCGAGGTAGCTCATGATCACGGTGAGCGCGATCAGTAGGATCAGATACTGCTCCGGCCAAGTCCAGCCGACAAAGGCCGCGATTGCCACGCCGCCGAGTGTGCCGAATGTGCCTGAAGCCACTGGTGCGTAACCCAAGCCGCAGCTGGTCACATACATCTCAATGATCCGGTCCTTGAGGCGGTTCATAGGCGTAGCGTAGCTCAGCCGAGCCGTTCGAGCATCGAATATGCCAACAGCAAGGTGCGCTCCTCGCCAGTTCGATCGAACTCCACCACGATACGCGCGTTGCTGCCATGGCCTTGCAAGCGACTGACCGTGCCTTCGCCGAAGACCGGATGTACAACCAAGTCGCCAGCTTCCAGGTCCGTCTCTTCCGGTTCCGGTTCGCCGCTCTCTTCGGCAGGTCCGAACTCGAAGCCTGCCTCTGTGCCGGTCGTGGTGTAGGACGGGTTGTCCGCCGACCGGCGCATTCCACCGGAGCTGCCGCCATAACCACCGCGTCCCCCGAAGCTGCCACGCCCGGAGAAGTCGCCGTTCCCGGCACGCCGTGGTGAGAGCCGTTCTTCGATCAGCTCCTCGGGCAATTCATCGAGAAATCGCGACGGAGCAGTAGGCCCCGGTGCGCCGGTGCGGAAACGCATGCGGCAATGCGACAGTAATAGCTCCTCACGAGCGCGCGTCAAGGCCACATAGAACAGGCGTCGCTCTTCCTCGAGCCCTTCGGGTTCCTCGAAGGAGCGCGCATGCGGGAACAAGCCTTCCTCAAGGCCGACCACTGCGACACGATCGAACTCCAGCCCCTTGGCTGCATGCACCGTCATCAGGGACACGCGTTCGGCGCCTTCCTTCCAACGGTCGACATCGGTGAGCAAGGAAATCTCCTCAAGAAAACCTCGCAAGCCACCATCCTCGCGTGAATCATATTCCGAGGCGAAGGCCAACAGCTCGTCGATGTTCTCACCGCGGTCGACGTCTTCGGTGGTGTCCAGCGCCTCGGCGAAATGGCGATAGCCACTGCGCTCGATGATGGTGCGCAAGGCAATCTCGGCCTTATCGGTGCTTTCACGGATCTTCTCGTAGAGTGACAGGAATTTCAGCACACCCTTCTTGCCAGGGCCACGGATCGAGCCGCGCACCTCCTCGCGTTGGATGCTAGCTAGGATCGGCTCCTCGTGCTCGGTGCTGTAGGCGCGGATGCGATCCATCGTGGTGGCACCAATGCCGCGCGGTGGCACATTGATCACACGCTGGCAAGCCACGTCATCGCGCGGGTTCACCACCAGGCGCGCATAGGCCACCAAGTCCTTGATTTCGCGGCGCTCGAAGAAGCTCAGGCCGCCGATGATCTGATATGGAATCTGCAGACGCGTAAAGGCTGCCTCTAACGAGCGGGAGCAGGAGTTGGTGCGGTAGAACACCGCGACTTCCTTGGCCGGCGTGCCACTGCGGATCCACTCGGCGACCTTCATTGAGACCTGATCGGCCTCGTGCTCCTCGTCATGGCCATCGGTCAGCCCGAGTGGCGGACCGTCCTCGCGATTGGTAATCAAGTCCTTTTCCTTACGCGAAATGTTGTTGGCGATGACTTGCTGCGCCGCCTTCAAAATGTTGCCAACCGAACGGTAGTTCTGCTCCAGACGTATCACCGTAGCGTCGGGGTAATCCTTGTCGAAACGCAGGATGTTCTCGATGTCGGCACCACGCCAACGGTAGATCGATTGATCCGGATCGCCGCAGACCGCCAAGTTGCGCGTGGCCTTCGACAACTTTTTGACCATCTCATATTGGATCTCGTTGGTGTCCTGGTACTCATCGACCACCACATGCTCGAAGCGATCCACCCACATACGCGCACCGTTTTCATCGGCATCGAGCAGGAGCAATCCCTTCCACAACAGGTCGTCAAAGTCCAGGCAATCCTGGCGCGCCATGGAAGACTCGTACTTACCGTAGACGATGGCGCAACGCTCCTCTTCCATGCCATACATTGACGCCTGCTCCTGAGCAGATGCTGGCACTAGGCGACGCTGTTTCCACCCGGAGATCATCGACTCAAACTTACGCGGCCGAAAAACCTGTGGATCCCACCCCTGATCCTTGATCAACTGGCGCAACAACTTGCGCCGGTCGTCGACATCGATGATGGTGAAATCCCGACTGCGACCGATCGGTTCCGGCTGCATGCGCAACATACGGGCGCAGGTAGCGTGAAAGGTTCCGACCCACATGCCCGTATGAGGCACCCAAGTGGCGATGCGATTGCGCATCTCGCCAGCGGCCTTGTTGGTAAAGGTAATCGCCAAGACCCGGCTAGGCGTGACATTGCGAGCGCGCACCAGATGAGCCACGCGGCGGGTGATGGTGCGCGTCTTGCCAGTGCCAGCGCCGGCCAAGATTAGCAGCGGCCCATCAGCATGCTCGACGGCTTGCTGCTGCGCAAGGTTCAGTTCTGAGAGGAGGCCGCTGACGGACATGGCCACCTATGATGCCGTCGTCTCGGTTTGTTTGCACCCTGTTAGGTAGGCCTGTTTCAAGTCACCATCGGCAAGTCGTTTGGCAAAGGTCACCTGCCATTCTGCCTAGCTAACTTCAGCGCCTTCGGCGCCTTCATCTGTTCCAGTGCCCTGGTCACGCGTCGCCCCTCGGCGGTCGGTGCGTCGGCTAGGATCGCCATGCGCTGTTGCAGTTCCAGCAACTGCTCCCGTGCCTGGCGCAACTGCCGAGCCCCAATCAAGGCTCGCAGCTGCAGATCACGCGCCTGAATCTCCTCGACCGGACCTTCGCAATACTCCAACCAGTGCTCCGCCTCCAAGACCGCCGACGTCCATGCCATGGTGGTCAGATGCACCTTCACGATCCATTCGCGCGCGTCGTTCTGGAAACGCAGGCTGGCTCCCGACAACTTGAGCGCCTGACGATAACGCGCCACGCAGTCGCGCCAGCGTTCCTCTCGCCGGTCCATATGGCCAAGCTCCAAGAGGGCGCGTGCATGGAGATCAGGGTTGTCTCTGGTGAAATCAAGGACTTCCTCGAAGGCGCCGCGCGCGGAGCCGAGCTCGCCTAGGGCACGGTGAATCTCGCCACGACGGAATGCTGCGATCGCGCATTCGGTCTGCGCCCTGGGCCACGATTGCGAAACCTGTTCATAGGCTTCCACCGCCTCGTGCAGGATTTGCAAACGGCGTGGGCCTTTGCGGCCCTTGGAGGATTCATGGATTTTAGAGGCAATGGCAAGCTGATCGCTGGCACTCTGTACCTGCTGGGCCGCATTTCCGGAACCACCAATCAAACACCAAAGGCAAAGCCACAGCCACCGGCACTTCATGCTCATCCTGCTCAGCTCCATGACGAGCCCTCTTCGCGAACCTGCTGCACCAGAACTTCGCGCAATCGCCTACGGGCACGAAACAATCTTCCCTTCACGGTGCTGACCGAAGTGCCCTCGCGCTTGGCCAAGCATTCGAAATCCTCGCCTTGATGGTAGTAGGACTGCAGATACTGACGATCCCGCGAAGGCAAGCTCTGCATGGCACTCGGCATCATGCGCAACAAGTCGCCGCGCGGCACTTCGTTGTTGGCCACCACCACCAAGTTCTCTTCCGACGGCAAAGACGCCGGATCCACTGCTCGCGCATGCCACTCCAACCCGACCGATTGCGGCAAACGT
>JASMKM010000018.1 GCA_030749235.1 Planctomycetota bacterium
GTGGCAGGCGACATGCTGGTGGCAGGTCTGCTCGACGTTGGTGCCGACGAGCGACTGCTCGACCCGCTGATGGCTTGCCTGCCAGAGGGCGAGGTCCAACTGCGCTTGGAGCGCGATCGACGACACGGCATCGCCGGTTGCCGTTTCCTGGTCGAAGCCAAGGAGTCGGAAGTCCACCGCCATCTTTCCGATGTTCTCTGCATCCTTGAGACAATGCCTTTGAAGCCGCGGGCGGCACGTTGGGCGAAGCAGGCCTTCCAGGTCTTGGCAGAAGCCGAAGCGCGTGCGCATGATTGCACTGTAGAAGAAGTGCACTTCCATGAAGTTGGTGCCATCGACGCCATTGTCGATATCGCCGTGGCCTGCGCCTTGATGGACAGCCTGGATCCGAGCGCCATCTATGCTTCCCCGATTCCAGTAGGCTCCGGGGTTGTGCGTTGTGCACATGGAAACATGCCGGTGCCGGCACCAGCTACCCAGTTCCTGCTTGAAGGCATGCCAAGTTGTGGGTTCGACCTGCAGGGTGAACGGGCTACGCCCTCCGGGGTGGCTTTGTTAAAGGCTTGGCAGGTTAACTTCGGTGACCGAGGGGCTGCGATTTGCAAGGCTTCCGGCTTCGGTCTTGGCACTCGCGATCCGCAAGACCGCGCCAACCTGTTGCGCGTGGAATGCGAGGAAGCCGCCCTTGCCAACGAGTGGTTGGTGGAACTGCGTTGCCTAATCGATGACCAGAGCGGTGAGGTGATCGGCGATGCGATGGAGCAGCTGCGTGACGACGGTGCCTTGGAGGTCTATGCCAGTGCCGCCACCACCAAGAAGGGGCGTCCGGCATTCGAGGTGATCGTGCTGTGTGAGGTGCCGCGTCAGCAGTTCTTCCAGGACCGCTTGTTCGCCCTGCTCGGCACCCTGGGGTTGCGTATCACACCCTTACGACGCGCGACCTTGGTGCGTGAAGTGCAGGAGCGTGAGTTCGCAGAGGGCACCATCGACTGGAAGACGCGCGTCCTTCCGTCGGGACAGCTTGCCGGCAAGCCGGAATTCGAGAGCTTACGTCAGCGTGCAGGAAAACTTGGTTTAACTGCACGCGAACTGTTGGAGCGGTTGCAGTCCCAGTGAGATGAAAGCACCTGTCGGTCGTCTGGCACCCAGTCCAACCGGAGTCCTGCACTTGGGCAACGCACGTAGTTTCCTCTTGGCATGGCTGGATATCCGCGCCCGCGGTGGCAGCATCCTGTTGCGTATCGAGGACCTGGATGGACCGCGAGTCCGCGCTGGTGCCGAACAAGCCGCCATCGAAGATTTACAATGGTTGGGATTGGATTGGGATGTGCCGCTAGTGCGCCAAAGTGAACGCTTGCCACTTTATCGTCAAGCCTTGCAGCAGCTGCAGAAGGCCGGGCGTGCCTACCGTTGCATCTGTAGTCGTAAAGATGTGGAACAGGCCGCTTCGGCACCTCATCTCGGCGAAGAAGGACCAATTTACCCCGGAACCTGCAAGCAAGGGATTGCGGGAGTGGAACACGCGTTGCCGCCAAACTACCGCTTTCATGTCGCTCCAAGCAACACACGCTTCCACGACCGTTTCGTTGGTGACGTTGCCTACAACGTTGCCGAGCAGCTGGGCGACTTCGTCATCTGGAAGCGCGACGATGAACCGGCCTATCAACTTGCGGTGGTGGTCGACGATGCGGCCATGGGAATCACCGATGTCTTGCGTGGTGATGATCTGCTCTCCTCTGCGGCAAGGCAGACTCAGGTCTACGAGGCCTTGGGATTATCGCTGCCGAACTTCGCTCACACCCCGTTAATTGTCGGTAAGGATGGGCGGCGGCTGGCCAAGCGGCATGGTGATACCAGCTTGCACGCCTTTCGTGAACAGGGTGTGGCCGCCGAGACCGTGGTGGGATGGTTGGCGTGGAAATCAGGTCTGCAGGATTCCCCAGCGCCAGTCACGGCCGCCGAGTTGGTGAGCGTCTTTGACCTGCAGAAGGTGCCACAGCGCCAGATTACTTGGCATGGTAGCTTCAGCGCGTGAAGCCGCGGTTCGCCTCAAGCAGCGCGCCAATTCCATAGGCGGTGCCATAAGGCTTGCCGTAGGAGTTCATGAAGTAGTCGATCATTGAACCATCGACGGATTGGGTCTTGGCGATTTCTTGCACTAGGTTGCCGTAGAAACTCTCAGCACCGTCCTTACCCAACTCTGCAACGACGGAGCCTGCGTAGTAATGACCAAAGAAGTAGAAATAGCCGGAGTTGTAGTGATAGGCCTCGTGCGGCTGAGGACGGCCGCGGGCGATGTCTAGGTAGTGGTGCTCGCGGAACAGCAAATCCAGACCACTACGTAGCTCCTTCTTGCCTATGCTGGTTTTGAATCCGGCTGACGCCGCACGGTACAAGGCCCAGTTGCACACCTGGATGCGTGAAAGCGAACCGCGCACTTGGTCGATGCCGGTACCGGCACCCTGGATGGAGATTGGCTCCACGGTGTAGGTGTAGGAACCATCAGGAAGGCGGCAATGTTCCATGGCAGCAATGGCTGCGGGTAGGATTTTGTCGCTCATTTCCCAACCAAGTTCCTTGGCATCCAACAAAGCCAACACCACGACTGCAGTCATGAACGAAGTACCCCACTGCGGCGGTGAGGTGGTGGCCTCGTCGTCGTAATAGCCCCAGCCGCCATTGGGCGATTGGTAGGCGTTGAGCTGCTCCAACAGTTTGCGTCCACGCACTTCAATCGCCACCTTCTTCATACCGTTGTTGAAGCGCGGGT
>JASMKM010000019.1 GCA_030749235.1 Planctomycetota bacterium
TTTTTGATGGTCTTGTAGGCAGGAATCTCGTCGTAAACATCCGTAGAACGGACAGTGCCTACCGTGGCAGTCCCTTTGACGTCGAACTTCGAAGCATTACCCCAACGCACTTTGGTCCGATCGAGCTTGACCTCGTCCATGCTGATCATGGAATTTTCAACACCAGCTTGCACCTGAGGTGCAGCCATGGCGAGAGACATCAGTCCGAGCAGTAGGGTCAGTAAGGCGATTTTCATGTCGTATCCAGGAACCTAAGTTCACAGTCTATTCCTGTAACGAGGCAAACGGAAGAATATTTGCAAGAAATACCTCGTTAATGGCTATTTTAGGGCAATTCCTAGCATTTCCCTTTCGCCTCCACAATATCTAGTTCCAAAAACGGCCAAACTCCCACAAGAGAGTTTGGCCGAAAAATAGATTCGCAAGGCGGTTTTAGACGCGCTCGCGACGTCCTCGGTCGCGATCACGGCCGCCGCGGTCGTCGCGACCTCGGCCACCACGGTCACGGCCCCGACCACGGTCATCACGACCGCGTGGTGGACGCGAAGGACGCGAAGCTGCCTCGATGGCGGCTGCGACCTCCTCTTCCGGCAACATTGCAATGCGGCGACTTAGGCGGATCTTGCCAGAGCGCTCATCGACGTTGACCACGATGACGTCGAGGTTATCCCCCTCGTTGCAGACGTCCTCGACCTGCTCGGTACGCTCGACATCCAGCTCGGAGATGTGGCACATGCCCTCCTGACCGCCGCCAAGATCGACGAAGCAACCGAAGTCCTTGACGCCGGTGACCTTGCCGCTGAAGCGCTCACCGATGCCGATGACGCGGGTCTGCTGACGGATACGCTCGATGCAGGCATCGACGTTGTCGACCGGAGTACCGGAGACTTGGACGTTGCCTTCGTCATCCATGATGTTCACGTTGACGCCAAACTCCTCCTGCAGCTCGCGGATGTTGGCACCCTTCGGACCAATCACAAAACCGATCTTCTCGGCTGGGATCTTGATCGACTTGTTGGCTGGTGCGTAAGGCGAGATATTCTTGCGTGGACCATCTAATGCTTCCGCCATCTTCTCCAAGATGTGCAAGCGGCCATCCTTTGCCTGACCGATCGCTTCGGACATGATCTCGGCGCTCAAGCCCTTGACCTTGATGTCCATCTGCAGGCCGGTGATGCCTTCGGCGGTACCGGTGACTTTGAAGTCCATGTCGCCATGGTGATCTTCAGAACCGAGGATGTCGGACAGGATGTTGTACTGTCCAGTCTCCTCATCCATGATTAAGCCCATGGCGATACCGGCCACAGGTGCCTTCATCGGTACACCCGCATCCAGCATGGAGAGGCAACCACCGCAGACCGAAGCCATCGACGATGAGCCGTTCGACTCGGTGATGTCCGACACAATCCGGATGGTGTAAGGGAAGTCCTGGTGATCCGGCAACATCGGGCGCAAGGCGCGCTCGGCTAAGTTGCCGTGACCCTTCTCACGACGCGAAGTACCGCGCAGCATCTTCGCCTCGCCGGTACAGAACGGTGGGAAGTTGTAGTGCAGATAGAACTTGTTCTTGGTCTTCTCGGCATTTAGGCCATCGATGAACATTTCGTCGTCGACCGAACCCAAGGTGGTGGCGACGATCGCCTGGGTCTCACCGCGGGTGAACAAGGTTGAACCATGGACACGAGGCAGCAAGCTTGTCTCAATATCGATCTGGCGGATGTCCTTACCGTCACGACCGTCGACGCGCTTGTTGTTCAAGGTCATCTTGCGCTCGATGTCGTTAGCGACCTTCTTAGCGCCCTTCTTGTAGCGAGCCTGCTCAGCCTGCTCCTCTTCGGTATCGCCCTCAGGGGCCATCTCGGCAATCACCTGAGCGACGAAAGCATCCACGGCACCGTAACGCTCGAACTTACCTTCGGTCAGCAGCACCTTCTCGACCGCATCTTCGCCGTACTTGGCGAGGATCTCGTCGGCAGTGGAATCGTCCTCGACAGGAGCTTCAACTTCCAGCTTCTCCTTGCCGCACATATCGCGCAGTTCATCGAGCATGCCGATGATCTCCTTGATTACTTCGTGGCCGGCAGCGAGCGCGCCTGGGACTTCGGAGTCAGGAAGTTCCTTCGCACCGGCTTCCACCATGCAGACCGCGGTAGCGGTTCCGGACATGGTTAGGTCGAGGATGTTGTTGTCCATCTCCAACACCGACTTGGTTGGGTTGATGATGACGTTGCCGTCGACATAGCCCAAGCGTACGGCGCCCATGCCACCCTCGAAGGGGATGTGCGAAAGGTGGATTGCAGCCATGCCGCCGATCATCGACAGCACTTCCGGCTCGTTCTCCTGGTCGAAGGAGAGTACCGACGACATAATCTGGACTTCGTTCTGAAAGCCAGCCGCGAACATTGGACGGACCGAACGGTCCAGCATGCGCATAGCAAGAACCTCTTTCAGGGTTGGTGCTGCCTCGCGCTTGAAGAAGCCGCCAGGAATCTTGCCGGCGGAATAGGTCTTTTCACGGTAATCCACCGTGAGTGGGAAAAATGGCAAGTCCTTGGGACCGCCGTCCACCGCAGTGGACATGACTACCGTTTCGCCATAGCTGACAATAACGGAGCCGGTTGCCTGCTTAGCAATCCAACCGGTTTCGATGGTGAGCGTACGACCACCGATCTCGCGAGAGACCGAGCGTACGTTTTTGTTGGAAGAGATCGTCATTTCCGCTGTGATCCGTTTAGGATTTTCTGTGTTGTTTCTATCGTTCCGCAAAGACCGTCTGTATGGACTGATGGTCCGTTCGAATGCAGACGGTGGGCCCTCTGACGCTGGCCCTGGAATGTAACTCTGGCATCGCTCCTGCGATGACCAATGTCAGAGTGCTAGCCGCGAATGCCGAGTTTCTCTACCAGCTCGTGATGGCGGTGAGAATCGGTCTTCTTCAAGTAGCGCAAAAGCCGACGGCGACGCGCCACTTGGCCGAGCAGGCCGCGGCGGGTGCTGTTGTCCTTCTTATGGGTCTTGAGGTGCAGGGTCAGCTCCTTGATACTCTCGGTAAGCAAGGCAATCTGGACTTCTGCAGAACCGGTGTCACCCTCAGAACGGGCGAACTCCTTGACAATTTTGGCTTTAATTTCCTTATCAATGACGGGCATGATTTCTCCTCTTTTGCTTCGTCGGCGTAGGCGGAATACCTACTACGCCTCAAATCCAGAATGAGGTATCCAGAAATGAGGACGGAGGATTATAACGACGGACGGCCAAAACAGCGAACTTCCGGGCTTCGAACCCCGAAATCCTTCCGAATTGGCCTCCCAATCTAGAAATTCAGGTCGGGAGAATCTGCCGATTGGGCCCAGGCCTCGTAATCGCGCTCCAATTCCGAGAAGAAGAAGCCACGCTCAATAAAGCCAAGGGGCATGCTGAAGGCCTGCATCGTCGCGGTCCAATGGCCACCGCTGGAAGTGTCCAGTGGCGGTGTGCCGACGGCTGCCCCGGCGGTCTCCTTCAAGGTAGGCAAGGTCAAGCTACCACCGACACCAGCACTACCGGCCAGCCAGATCTGCCAACTGCTGGACTCAACCGCGCTGTCGGTGATGGTCAGGCAGTAGTAGCCCTGATCGCCGCTGAGCGTGTCGGTGAAGTCGCGGGTGTAGGGATAACTGGCTCCTCCCCATGCCGCGGTGACCTCAGGGACGTCGGGCAAGGCGATTGGGGTGGCGGCCGGCGAGGCCTGCACACTGACGGTGGCACGGGCCATGGCCTGGTCGCCGTCGCTATCGATGGCATGGATCTGCAACTGTACGTCGGCAGCAGAAGCACCTTCGGCCACCGCCGCGCCCAGCAAGCTCAGCTCCAGTTCGGCAGCACCATTGGTGCCGCCACCGGAGAAGTCCACAGAACCGGCCCCGACTGCGCAGGGTCCGTTGATTCCTGGGATCGTGGTGGTAATCAAGGAGTTGCCCGATTCCGGCGGCAGGGACAGTCCGGCGCCTCCGGAAGCCTGGATTGGATAGATATAGTTTGTGGTGCCAGCGATTTGGTTGGTGCTTTCTATCATGGCGAACTCCGGAGTGACCACGGTGCTGCCCGAAGTCGGATCGACCAACACGCGGCTGTCGCCTGCGAAGAAGCGGAAGTAACGATTGGCCGAAGGGAAGTCGACAACATCGTGGAAGGCAGCGAACCAACCAGGACGGTTCATGCGAATGTCCAGGCCGCTTGCGAACAAATTCTCGAGGTCGTAGGTCTGCACGCCATTGGCATCGGCATCGCCATTGCCATCGGTAAGCAGGTTGCTGCTGATGCTCGTGACGCCGGTGCTCAAGCCGGTGATCAAGGGACTCACCGCGGCGGTGAAGCGACCTTCCGCAATCATTGGGATGGAGAGTTCGCTGGCATCGAAACCCATCAAGCTGACGGCGTGGAAGCCTTCAGCCTGGATGGTGATGGTCTGTGCCCCGACACGGCCACTGAAGCTGACCGAACCGTCACTGCCAGTGTTGGCACTATCTTCGTTACCGCCACCGAAATCCTCAATGAAGACGGTAGCGCCACTGATCTGATAGAGGCCTTCGCGATCAAAGGCGACCACCTGGACCTCACCGCTGATAATCGGCGTGGCCGAAAGGAAACCGCGAAACTCGACCACCCCAGGGGAAACGGTCGAAGCAGCGTTGCCAGCCTTGTCGGTCAGCGTGATGTCGAAAGCCAATGGACCTTCGAGGATGACCAGGGGGTCGAAGGCCGGACCGATGAAGAAGTTAGCCGTGGATGGTGTATCCACATCGCGGGTCTGAGCGCCGCTGCCCGGCGGGAAGGAGGCCTCGATGCGCGCGATTTGTTCGCTGGCCAAGCCATACGGACGAAACCACGGAGTATCGGTAAGGAACTGACTACCAAAGGCTCCCGCCGGTGGCCCATAACTGAAAAGCAAGGGCCGCACGGTGTCATGCGAAACCACGGCCTCAAAGCCGTCGCTGTCGCGGAAGGTCTGCACTGAAGAACGCACGCCATCACGCTCCACATAACTGGCCAAGACCAATTCGGCACTCGACGAGAACAACGGTGCGCCGGAGCTATCGGTGAGGTCTAGCTCAAAGGCCGATAAGCCACCACCGGCGATGGTCGTGGCGCTGACGAACTCCGATTCGTTGGTCTCATGCACCAACAAGGTAACCTCGTCGGCACTCAAAACCGAGATCGGCGTGGTGACGTCGGTCGGGAAGAGATCGACGTTCTGCAGGTTGACCGCGGGATCGAAGGGCGCAAAATTGGCATCGTCAAAAACGATTGAACTGGGGCGTCCGAAAGCCAGCGTATCCCATTCGGCTTGATAAGCCTCTGCAAGGAATTGTGGCACGAACTCGGCGTCGGTGATGCTGGTATTGATGTCCAGGCGCATGGTCGCGCCGAGGTCATTGCCATCATCAAGATGCGGGAACTCAAAAACACGATTGCCAACGTGGCGAAACTCCAGTTCACCGGCGGTGTCGTAATCGCCGATCCCTGTGGTAGTAAGATTGGTGAAGCTGACGGCGTCGGTCAAGCCGGTGAAATCCATCGGTTCGGAGAACACGACGATTACCGACGTATCGTTGGGTTCAAGGGTGCTACCCCCTGGCGGGAAGGAGCCCAGCACCTGCGGCGAGATCCCGGCCAAGGAATCGGCTGTGCGAAAACGGAACAGCAGGCCATTGCTTGGCAGCGCGATGCGCTCCCCTTCCAAGTCGGTAATGTCGTTGGTGGCCACGACCTCGTATTCGGTGTCCGGCAACAAGGTACCGACCGGGTCCATCACCACGCAGCGATCCCCCGCCAACCAAGTGAAGTTGGCCGAGGCCCCCAGCAATGGATTGTCGACCGGGCGCAGCCGCAAGGAAGTGCTGGTCACGGTGTCTGCGCGCAGGCTTTCGTTGAACCATAAGGCCATGGCTGCATTGGGGTCGACGCTGGTGGCTGAGTCTGCCGGTGCACTGGCGCTCATCGAGGGTGGACCATCCTGAAGGATGGCACCGGCCATCGGGGCGGCTGAGGGGCCGTCCTCCAAGGGTGGGATTCCGCCACCACCACCGTCGCCACCCGAGCCGCCACCGGGGTTATCGGGGTCGAGGAAGGTACCCGGGTTGCCGGTACTGCCACAAGGACCAGCGAACAGGCCCAGCGTGAGGAGCAGGGCGAGGGCCGGTAACGTACGGCTTGCAATAGGTGAGGTGCGGCTGGCCAGCATGATTTCTACCTATAATGACGCAAACCACGATGAGTTTCCGCCCAGAATTTCAGTCTCTTGCAATCCTTTGCCTCGCCGGCCTTATCGGCGGGTGCCAAGCAAGCCATCCCAAGACTACGGCGCCAGAGCCTCCACCACCGCTTCCTGGGAATCCATCCAATCCGAAAACCGGTGCGCAGATCGAAGTCGGACAGCGCCCCTCCATCGAGGAAATCCGCGCCCTAGCCGCCCAAAATCCTTCCGCTGCCCTCAACGAACTGGACCAATTTGAGGAGCTAGACGCCGAAATGTCGATGCTGTTCGGCGATACCAGCATGAACCTATTCAGCCAGAAAGCGGCCGCCGGCAGCCTCAGCCCAGCCCTAGCCGAGGACCTGATGTACGAGGCTGAAGCCGCCTATCAGCGAGCCTATGAACAAGGTGCCAATCCGATCGCCGCCCTCAGCGGCATCCTGAACTCGCGTCGACTAGCTGGTGACGCCCTCGGTGCATGGCAAGTTGGGCAGTGGATGTTCGAGAGAGTAGAACCGCAACTTGCTTCTGGAGAATACGTTGCGTCGAGTGTCTTACTGGAAATCGGCTCCGCTGGGCTGGATTTTACGATAGCCTCGGTGCAGTCCGGCGACGCCCCGCCGGCCTCGGCCTACAAGGCTGCTGCCGCGCTCGAAGCCGCCCTCGGCATGGGAGTAACCAATGCTGCTCTTCCCTTGGCAGATCTCTACGCCTGGCAAAATGAGCCGGAGTTGGCCTTGGAAACTCTTTTTCAGAGCCTGAAGCTCTTACCGAACGACTTGACCTTGTACGGCCGCTTGCAGAATTTGGGCCCCAAGAACCGCAACCTACAAGTGGAATTGCTGGAGAAGCTGCGTCTGGACTGCCCAGGAGAAGCCACGCCGCTTTGGTACCTCGGCGAGGCGCGCTACTGGCAGGGCCGCGCTGCCCGCGACGCTGCAGATTCCCTGAAGGCGCTCGAGTGCTGGGATCGTGCAGAGGAGTCTTTCGAACAGGCAATGGCTCTAAATCCCGATTTTGAAGATACTTGTAGGGATTGGCTGCATTTTGTCCGCACCCAGCGGGGCTGGACCCTGCGGGATGAAGGAAGAATCGCCGATGCCGCTTCCAGCTTCCTCGATACGCTGGCGACGGATCCCAGCCGCCTGGAGGCCGAATCTGAGCCCAACAGCTTGCGACTCGGCATTGATGCCATCACCGCCGATTTCTACCGCACCAACCGCCTCAAGGCGGCCCGTGGCTTCCTTCGCCAGGTCTGCGCGATTCATGACTCTAACTCAAACTGGACAAACAACTTAGGTTTCTTTTGCCGGGATCTCGGGGTGGCTGCAGCGAGCAGTGGCGCCGAGGAACTAGCCGCACAATACTTCCAGGAATCCTGGGAGGCTTACAGCCGTACCGTTGAGTTGACACCCGAGGATGCCCGGCTTGTCAACGATCGTGCACTGATTGCGATCTATTACCTCGACGAGCATTGGGATTTCGCGGAACAGGAGTTGCATAGGGCTATAGAACTAGGCAACCAAACCCTAGCCGAGATGGGTGAAGATGTTCCCGAGGCGGAACGAGAATACTTCGAAGAGGCCGTCGGCGACGCCTGGGAGAACCTCGCCTTCCTCTATCTCATCCGCCGCGGTGAGATCGGCGATTCTGAAACCTACATCAAGAACAGTCTCAAACATTTCCCCTACGAACAGCGCGACGGCATTCCACCCTTGCAAGCCAAACTCGAAGAACTGCGACCAAACAACCGATGATTCTTAGCTCCCTCATCCTCCTTGCCATGCAGTCCGGTGGTCTGGAAACTTCGATCGCCGAAGCCGCCGCTCTTGGTGAAAAGCAAAACTTCCAAGGTGCCGTGCAACTCCTGAAAGACGCCGGCGTCGAGGAATCTAAAGATGTCGCCGCCTGGAATGCCTATGGCATGTGGTCGATGCGCCTCACCGAATCCGGCATTGCCAGCGGGCAAATCGGCGGCTTGGATGCAATCGACTCCTGGAACGATGTCGCCTGGATCTTCGAATCCGCCGCCAAGCTGAATGATGCACCTGACCACACTTGGGTTAATTTGTCGGAAGCCTTACTAAACGCCAGCGACATCAAGAACAGCCTACGTTCCTGCGAGGATGGTTTGCAGGTCCATGACAAGTCGGCACTATTGCTGTTGCAGAAAGGTCGGGTCTTGATGGCAAAGGCGCGCGCCAGTTTCGAGATGGGCGACGAGAAGGACGGTAAACAGAGTTATGCCAACGCCGAACAGGCCTTCCGCAAGGCGATGGATGTAGGGCCCGAATTTGCTGCGCCTTGTATGCGTCTGGCGGAACTGCAATGGACGCTGCTCGCCGAAGGTGGCGACCCAGCCCTCAGGGAGAAGGCAATCAACAATTGGAAGCTTGCCGCGGAACGTGAGCCGAGTGGCGTCGATGGCGGCCTAATCACAGCCTGGATGGGTTTCGAGTCAATCGCCGTTTTTGACATTTTGGTCGAGAAGCAGCCAGACCAAGTGTTGCACTACTGGTATCGCGGTTCGGCCTACTACGCTGCCGGCCCCGACTACTGGAGCAACATCCGCGATGATTTCCAGAAGGTATTGGAACTCAACCCTGGTTTCACCAACGCCTATTACTTCCTAGCCAACGGTGCCATGAGTCGCGGCACGCAGTTGTCGGGCCAAGGTGATCAAGAGACCGCCGAGAAAGCCTATAGCGCAGCGGGTAAATACTGGGCGCTCTACCTGAAGGACTTCGGGGGCGATTACTTCAACCAGCAAAAGGCAGCTGGAGCGCTCGACAACGCTGCCACCAACATGAACTGGTTGGCCGGTAAGGTGCGTAACCCTGAGCACATGATTATTCTGTTGCGCTTCGCCACCAACGCCAATCCCGATTTCGGCGATGCCTGGAACAACCTCGCCTTGATCTATCGCGATACCGGCCAAGCCGAACCATCGCGCGACGCCTACGAGAAGGCGCTGGCGCTGAACCCCACCGACCCGCAGTTGATGAACGACTATGCGGTAATCTACCACTACTACCTGAAGACCGAAGATGACCTAGTGCGCGACCTGTACAAGAAGGCCATCAAGCGGGCGCAGGAGATGCTGGAGAACGGCGAGGTCGCGGAAGCCGACATGGATCGCATCAAGACGGCGCTGCGCGACGCTAAGAACAACCTCAAGAAGCTCGACGCCGGCGACCGCAAAAACGGCTAGGGCCTAGGGCTTCCGACTCTCCCAACTACCCGCAGGGAATGTCCCCTTGCAGGTTGTTATCATTTCCACACATGAAGATTACCATCGGCGGAGAAGACGCTGTAGCCTTCCGTCTCGCGGAGGCCTTGATGGCGGATCACGAGGTCACCTTGATCGTCCCCGAGGGTACGAGAGACACGACACTCGAGAAGCTAGACGTTCAGACTATCCACGGTCCGACATCCTCCGGCAGAACCTTGAAGGCCGCTGAGGTCAGCGAGGCCGATATCTTCGTGGCCTGTACGCCGGCCGATGAACGAAACCTTGTCGCCTGCGCCGAAGCCAAACGACTTGGTGCGCGCAGCGTGACCTGCTTCCTGCGTCGCCATGAGGTACAAACCAACGAATCCGAAGCGCAGTCCTTGGCCACATCCCTGCATATCGATCAGGTGATTCTGCCGGCCGCACGACTGGCGCGCGAGATTTTGCGCATCGTGATGGTGCCCGGTGCCTTGGAAGCGGACGCCTTTGTCAATGGCAAGGTGCGTCTGGTGAAGCGCTGCATCGAGAAGGATGCGCACTTCACTGAAGGCACCCTGAAGGAAATTGGCGTGCCGAAGGATGTGGTGTTGGTGATGGTGCAACGCGGCAAGGAGACCTTCATCCCCAGGGGCGACACCGCCTTCCAGGAAGGTGATCTCATCACCGCGATGGGAACTATGCAGGGCATCAACCGCCTGCTCACCCGTTACCTGACCACCCGCAAGCATGGACGCGACCCGCGCCGTGCCTTGGTGGTCGGCGGCGGTGCGGTTGGCTTCGCCGTAGCCGAAGGACTCGAGAAAGCTAACTGGGACGTGAAGCTGATTGAGTCCGACGAGAAGCGCGCCTTGGAGATTGCGCCGCAGTTGAAGTCGCTGGTCCTCTATGGCGATGGCACCAACCTGGAGCTGTTGCGCGAAGAACACATCGCCGACTACCCAGTATTAATCGCCGTCACCAGCAACGACGAGAAGAATCTACTGGTGTCCCTGTTGGCCAAGCAACAAGGCGTTCAACGCATTATCACGCGAGCCGACAAGGAGTCCAACGAGATGCTGTTCGAGAGCGTCGGCATCGACGTCGTCCGATCAGCGACCGGTGCGGCAATCCGCACGGTGGTCAAGCGCACCAACCGCTCCGAGAACGACTTGATCGCCGAGTTCGAGCATGGCTTGGTCAAGGTGCTGCGCATCGAGGTCCCCGCCGGCCAGGAGCCACAGGAGCTGCACAAGGTCAAGGCCTCGATGTTCGCCATCATCGGTGCCATCTTGCGTGACGAGAAGGTCATCATCCCGCAGGGGCAGGATTCCATCCAAGGTGGTGATCAGTTACTGGTCTTCTGCAAGGCCGACGATGCCGAGAGCACACGCCACTTCTTCGAGAACCTTCCACCCCTGGAAGCCAATACCTAAGCTATGCGCATCGCGCTCGTCCTCGGCGTCATAGGGCGCCTGCTGAAGGTCTTCTGCTTCGCATTTGTGCCGCCCTTGTGCCTGGCGGCGTGGGATGCTTGGCAGGGTGCCGGTAGTTGGACGGAAGCTGGCCACTTCAGCATTTCCTTGGGCGTGACCTGGTGCTGCGGCTGGCTAGCTTCGCAGCTGTTTGTACCCAAAGCTGACTTTCGCCGTGCGGAAACCTTGGCGGTAGTGGCCGGTACCTGGATGGTAATCGCCCACTTTGCCGCAGTGCCGTACATGTTCGCCGGCCTCAGCTATGTGGATTCCTTCTTCGAAGCAATCTCTGGCCTTACGACCACCGGTGCCACCATCCTCACCGATTTCGACGCGCATGGCCGCGCCTTCTTTCTTTGGCGTTCGATGACGCAGTGGTTCGGTGGCTTGGGCGTAATCGCCTTGTTTGTCGTAGTCCTGCCACAACTGGGCATCGCCGGCCGCCAGATCTTCTTCGCCGAAGGATCCGCTGCTACCACCGACGTGATTAGCCCCAGCGTGCGCCAATCCGCACGCCGCCTGTGGCAGCTCTACTGCTTCCTTACCCTGCTCGAGGTGGGCATGCTGCACCTGGTTGCCGGCATGGGAATCTACGAGTCCTTCTGTCATGCGCTTACCAACGTGTCTGCCGGAGGGTTCTCCCCGCATGCAGAGTCCGTCGGCGGCTATGCCAATCCCACCGCGGAATGGATTGTCACCGGATTCATGCTGCTCAGCGGCGTGAGCTTCCCGCTGATTTGGGTGGGCTTCACCCGTCGCCCCAAGGAGTTCATGCGCGACGGCGAGTTCCGCTTCTACCTGCTCTGCGCGCTGACTGCTGCCGGCGGCATTGCTTTCATGCTTGCAGGCGGCGTACCCGGCGGCGAGGAGGTTCGTACCAGCCTGTTCCAGACAGCCAGCCTGATCTCCGGCACCGGCTACGCGAGCACCGACTATTCCGCCTGGCCTGACCGCATACGCATCCTACTCCTTGCGGTGATGATTGTCGGCGGCTGCGCCGGCTCCGCTGCCAGTGGTCCGAAGGCAGTGCGCGTGCTTCTCTCAGTCAAGTTCATGTGGCGCGAGTTCACCAGGGTCCTGCACCCGCGCGGGGTCATTCCCCTGCGTCACCGTGGGCGCGCGGTCCCCGAAGACGCCATGCGCGCGATCCTCAACTTGGTCCTGGCCTATATTCTCATGATCCTGGTCGTTGGCACGGTGATGGTTCTATTCGGCAGCGATTTCGTCACCGGATTCTCCTCGGCCCTAGCCTGCATCTGCAACATTGGCCCTGGCTTCGAGGCGGTGGGGCCGATGGAGAACTATGCCGCGCTGCACCCCGTGGCCAAAATCATCCTCACACTCGGCATGTGGATGGGGCGCCTTGAACTGCTCACTGTCCTGGTGCTGCTTCACCCCGACGTGCTGCGACGCCTGCGCTGGCGTGGGGACCGCCGCAATTGATCAAGTATCTCGGTTCGAAACGCTTGTTGATTCCGGCCATCGTCGAGGTGGTGCAGGAGATGCTGCCGAGTGGCACCGTATTGGACCTGTTCTCGGGAACCTCGCGCGTCGGCCATGCCTTGAAGCATGCCGGCTATCGCGTGATCTCGAATGACGTCAATGAATACGCTGCCACGCTAGCACGCTGTTACGTGGGGAGCGATGCCGGCCCAATTGCCGAACAAGCGCAGGCTTGGATTGACACGCTGCAGCAGATCCCACCAAAGGCCGGTTGGTTCACCCATACCTACTGCGAACAGAGCCGCTTCTTCAAGCCAGAGAATGGCGCGCGCATCGAGGCGATTCGCAACGCCATCGCCGCCGCCGACCTGGAACCTCGACTGGAAGCAGTGTTGTTGGTCTCCTTGATGGAGGCCGCTGATCGCGTCGACTCCACCACCGGCCTGCAGATGGCCTACCTCAAGAGTTGGGCACCACGTGCATCCAATGCTTTGCAGCTACGGCTGCCGAAGTTGTTGCCGCGCCCAGAATCCGGGGCCTGTGAAGCTTGGTGTTTGGAAGCCGCCGAGGCTGCCGCGCGCTTCCAAGGGGACTTGGCCTATTTGGATCCTCCATACAACCAGCACTCCTATCTCGGCAACTACCACATCTGGGAAACCCTGGTGCGATGGGATCAACCCGAAGTCTACGGCGTGGCCTGCAAACGAATCGATTGCCGCGAACGACGCAGCGCATTCAACTCACGTCCGGCCTTCGCTGGCGCCTTTCGCGAGGTCGTCGAAGCTTTGGCAGACAAGCAACTGTTGGTGTCTTTCAGCGACGAAGGCTATCTGCAACGCAGCGAACTCGAGCATATCCTCCGCTCGCATGGCAAAGTCTCAATCATCGAACGCGACCATCCTCGTTATGTGGGTGCACGCATTGGTATCCATAACCCGCAAGGCGAGCGAGTCGGCAAGGTGAGCCATGTCAGGAACCGCGAGTTTCTGTTCAGGGTCGAGCCCTAGGGCCTGCGGGAGGTTGGCCGCTAGCCCTCGGCCTGAGCGATGTAGTCACGCATCTCGCGAACCTCATCCTTGATCAGGTCGCGGATCGACAATACGCCAGCCAGGTTGCCTTCCTTATCAAGGACCGGCAAATGACGGATATGGTGACGCTTCAATAGAAAGCGAGCATCGTTGGTGTTGTGGCCGAGCTCGGCGCAGATTAAGTCGCGGGTCATCACATCGCGGACCAAGACCTCATCGACGTCCAGGTTCCGTAAAAGCACGCGCTTCAGCACGTCTCGCTCGGTGAATAAGCCAACAAGCTTGGTCCCGTCCATGATTGCTGCTGCGCCGACGTTGGCCTCAGCCATTGCCTTGGCGGCATCGCGTACGGTGACGTGGTTACTGATGGAAACGACGCGTTTCTGTTTTCCAACCAGATCTTCAAGTTCTGTCATGTAATTTCCTCCTTGCTCCACCCTAACCCGGAATACAGCCGACGTAAAGGCATTATTTTGAAGAGGTTAAGGATTAGCCATTCAAACTCTCATCATCGGCCGGGATTAGACAGGGCCAAATAGATTTCCTCATTTTCGCGTAAATCAGCGAAGTCTGGATCTGCGCAATTTCTTTTCGCGTGGTGAAGGAGTCCAAAGCGAGGTTGCGCAGATGGTCGGCATCGCGCACCGCCACATGCACCAGGAAGTCGAATTCACCGGTCACGTGGTAATACCCGAGTACCTCGGAGACCCCCGTGAGATGTTCCTGTAGGTCCTTGACGTGATCTCGAGAGTGGCCCGCCAAGCGCACCTGGATCATTGCCTGCAGGCCCACCCCCAAGGCGGCCGGGTCCACTTCGGCGTGGAAACCACGAAGAACCCCGTCGGCAGTGAGGCGTCGTGTCCGCTCCAAGCAACTGGATGGAGCCAACTTGACCCTAGCCGCCAGTTCTTTGTTGCTTAAACGTGCATTATTCTGCAATTCGCTGATTATACCGAAGTCAATTCTGTCCATAGCCCTATCTTACCGCACAACCCGCAGCCTATTCGATGGACTCCTGAAGAATTTCGGGCGAAGCTGAGGCATGGACTATCACCTCCAGACCCAGGCCGTTCATGCAGGCCGCGACGACCTTCGCGAGCTTGGCGTCCACGCTCCGCCGCTGGATCTCTCCACCACCCATCCAGTACGCAGTCTCGCCAGTGGGCGGGACTGCATTGATCGGTTGGCTGAAGGTGCAGCCGATGCTGAATCTGCGATTTACTCGCGCCTACACAATCAGACAGTCCATCGTTATGAGGTGGCCTTCGCCAGCATGGAAGACGCAGACGGGGGCATCGCCTTCGCCTCCGGCATGGCCGCGATCACCGGAGTCTTGCAGGCACTACGCGTGCGCGACATGGAAGAGGGGCGGGTTCGCAACCACGTCATTGCCGTACGCCCGATCTATGGCTGCACCGACCACCTGTTGTCCTGTGGCCTGCTTGGATTCGAGGTGGATTGGGTGGAGCCGGATCAGATCGCCGCGACGGTAACCGAACAGACTGCGCTGGTGGTGATCGAGACTCCAGCCAACCCAACCTTGCACCTTGTCGACATTGCCGATGTGGTTCGCCAAGCTGGCGACGTGCCGGTCATGGTGGACAACACCTTCGCCACGCCGGTGCTGCAAGCGCCACTGGCGCTGGGCGCCACCTTCTCAGTGCATAGCGGCACCAAATACCTCGGCGGCCATGGTGACGTGCTGTCGGGCCTGGTGGCCACCGACGCCACCTGGGCAGCGCGAATCCGCCAGGTGCGCATCCTGACCGGTGCCAACCTGCACCCGATGGCGGCTTATCTCCTACACCGCAGCCTGCCAACCTTGCCGTTGCGAGTCATCAAGGCCCAAGAAAACGCCATCGAGCTGGTCGACAAGATGGCTGGCCATCCGGCCATCACTGAGGTTTACTTTCCAGGCTTCGGCGACTCTGACCCCACGGATATCGTCGGTCGCCAGATGAAGGGCCCTGGATCCGTAATCGCCTTCGAAATGAAAGAAGGCTTCGACGCCGCCGCCAAGGTCATGCTCGCGACCGAGCTGTTCTTGCCTGCAGTGAGCCTAGGTGCTACCGATAGCTTGATCGAGCACCCGGCTGGCCTCACCCACCGCATTGTTTCGGAGGATGGCCTTGGCAGCGGTGGCATCACGGAAGGCCTGCTGCGGATCGCCGTCGGCATCGAATACACAGACGACTTGTGGACTGACCTGAAGAAAGCCTTGGATCAGGTCTGAGGAGGCGCTGCTACAGGATGACGTTACGGTAAAAGAAACCTCTGGCCGCCGGTGCGATCTCGTCGTAGTGCAAGTTGATCTACAAGCGGTCGCGGAAGAACTCAAGCGCCTCTGGGTTGGCCAGAGCCTCGGTGTTCTTAATCTTGCGACCATGCACCACATCGCGCACAGCAATTTCGGAAATCTTGCCGCTACGGGTGCGTGGAATGTCCTCCACCGCAAGAATCACCGACGGCACGTGGCGTGGTGTGGCGTTGGCGCGGATTTCGCTGCGGATCCGTGCGACCAGGTCCTCCGTCAGTTCTTGGTCGGAACCCAAACGTAAGAACAGCACGACACGCTGGTCACCATCACCTGTGTCCTGACCGATGACGATGGCCTCCTCGACGGCATCGAACTGTTCGACTTGGCGATAGATCTCGGCGGTGCCGATGCGCACGCCACCAGGATTGAGGGTGGCGTCGGAGCGACCGTAGACGATCAAGCCGCCATCCTTGGTGAGCTCAACCCAATCCCCATGGCGCCAGATACCCGGATAGAAGTCGAAGTAGGCCTCTTGGTAGCGGCTGCCGTCACTGTCGTTCCAGAATCCAGTCGGCATCGACGGGAAGGGCTTGGTACAGACCAATTCGCCCGGGTCATCGACCAGACTTTGCTCGGGTTCACCCCAGACCTCCACGGCCATGCCCAAGCCGCGTTTCTGCAGCTCACCACGACGCACCGGCGCGATCGGGCAACCGAGTGCGAAGCACGACACGATGTCGGTGCCGCCAGTGATCGATGCCAGCATCAGGTCGGACTTGACCAACTCATAAATCCAATCGAAGGACTCGGGCACCAATGGCGAGCCGGTCGAAAGAATCGAGCGCAAGCGCCTCAGGTCATGAGTGGATGCCGGGGTCAGATCGGCCTTCTTGCATGCGTCGAGATACTTGGCCGAAGTGCCGAAGACCTCGATGCCTTCGCTGGCCACCATATCCCACAAGGCGGCAGCGCTGGGGCGGAAGGGATTGCCGTCGAACAATACGATGGTGGAGCCACCGGCAAGCGCCGTCACCAACCAATTCCACATCATCCAACCGGTGGTGGTGTAGTAGAAGAGCTTCTCGCCTTCGCGCAAATCGCAATGCAGGGCATGCTCCTTACGATGCTGCAGCAAGGTTCCGCCTTGGCCATGCACAATGCACTTCGGCTGCCCAGTGGTGCCGGAACTAAACATCACATAGAGCGGATGGTTGAAGGGCAACTGCTCAAACTCTAGCTTGGTGGCCGGCGCCACATCCAGCGCTTCGGCCCAAGTATGACGCGTAGGCTGTGGTCCTTCTCCTGCGGCATTGCCTGCCCGACGCCATGCCCGCACCGCATCGTCATCGGTGAAGGGCAACATGACAACGTTCTCCACTGTCGGTAGGCCGGCGATGATGGCATCCAACTTCTCGCAGCAATCGAAACGCCTGATTTTAAATAGGTAACCATCGGCCGCCAGCAGTACCTTCGGCTGGATTTGGCTGAAGCGATCGAGCACGCCGGCCACCCCAAAATCGGGTGAGCAAGATGCCCATACCGCACCGAGGCTGGAGGCGGCCAACATGCCGACCACCGCGGCCGGACAGTTGGGTAGGAAACCGGCGATGCAGTCACCAGGCTTAATGCCCCATTGCTGCATGGCTCCGCGCATCAAGCGCACCTGCTCGACCAACTCATCACGACTGATGACCTGGCGGTTACCGCCTTCGCCACGAAAAAGGATTGCCGCCTGGTCACCACGATGGGCCAGCAGGTTTTCAGCGAAGTTCAGGCGTGCGTCAGGAAACCACGAGGCTCCGGGCATGACATCATGGATTAGGCAACGATCGCCCTTGTCTCCGATCACCCCAGTGAAATCCCAAAGCAAGGACCAGAACTGCTCACGGTTCTCAATCGACCATTGCCACAGGGCATCGTAGCCGTTGTCCGGGCCCTGCAAATCCACCCCCGCTGCTTTGGCGAAGGCGGTCATCTGCGAGGCAGCTACGGCCTCTTCACTTGGCTGCCACAGGATTTGAGACATCTTCTTGCTCAGGAGATCACGCCGTGCTTGCGACCGACTTTGATGAAGGCCGAAACAGCCTGATCGATATGCTCCTGCGTATGGCCTGCAGAGATCTGCACGCGGATCCGTGCTTGACCGCGTGGCACCACCGGGAAGCTGAAGCCGATCACGTAGATCCCTTCAGCCAACATGTCGTTGGCCATGTCGGCAGCGAGCTTGGCATCACCCAACATGATTGGGCAGATCGCATGAACCCCAGGCTTGATGTCGAAGCCGGCTTCAGTCATCTGCTTGCGGAAGGACAAGGTGTTGGCTTCCAGACGATCGCGCAACTCGGTGGTGGCGGACAGGCGTTCGAAGACCGCCATACTGGCAGCAACGATTGGCGGTGCGACCGAGTTCGAAAACAGGTAGGGGCGCGACTTGTTGCGAAGGTAATCGATTACCGGCTTCGATGCGCAGGTGAAGCCGCCGCTGGCGCCACCGAGGGCCTTACCCAAGGTACTCGTGATAATGTCAACCCTCCCCATCACGCCACAATGCTCATGGGTGCCACGACCGGTCTTGCCCATGAAGCCGGTGGAGTGCGAATCGTCGACATGGACCATGGCGCCATAACGGTCAGCCAAGTCACAGATTTCATCCAGCTTGGCGACGAAACCGTCCATCGAGAACACGCCGTCCGTGGAAATCAGGATACGGCGGGCGCCAGCTTCCTGGGCCTGCTTCAGGCAGGACTCCAACTCGACCATGTCGTTGTTGGCGTAGCGAAAACGCTTGGCCTTTGACAGGCGGATGCCATCGATGATCGAGGCATGGTTCAACGCATCGCTGATTACCGCGTCGTCAGCTGTGAGCAAGGTCTCGTACAGGCCACCGTTGGCGTCGAAACATGAAGTGTAGAGGATGGTGTCCTCGAAGCCGAGGAAGTCGGAGATGGATGCCTCGAGCTGCTTATGAATATCCTGCGTGCCGCAGATGAAGCGCACCGAAGACATGCCGAAGCCGCGCTCATCGAGGCAATTGCGCGCCGCGGCAATCAATGCCGGGTCGTCAGATAGGCCTAGGTAATTATTGGCGCAGAAGTTGACCACCTTGGCGCCGCCTGCGACCTCGATGTCGGCATCCTGCGGAGTGACGATCACGCGCTCTGACTTCCATAGCCCGGCCTCGCGGATTTCGTTCAGTTCCTGTTCGATGCCGGCGAGGAAAGCCTTCTTGCCGGCTGTGATCGTTGGGGAGGAATCAGTCATTTCAGCAGGTTGGGTCGAGGACCACTTTGTGTGCATGGCCACCATCGAGCAGTGCCATGCCTTCATGGAAGGAGGATAAAGGCAGACGGTGAGTGACGATGTGTTCGACATCCAGGCCGCGGGCCAGCAAGCTGAGCATCTCATCCCAAGTGGCGAACATGCGACGGCCGAGGATGCCGCGCCAAGTAATGCCCTTAAAGATGAAATCTTTGGAGAAGTCATGCACCATCAGGTCGCTGGCTGCGGGGATGCCGAGCTGCATCATTTCGCCACCGGGATAGAGCATCTGCATACCGGCTTGGATAGCGGCAGGCGCGCCCGACATCTCGAGTACCGCATCGATGCCGCCGCAAGTCTGTTCCTTGACCTTCCGCACAAGGTCGGGCTCCTCGGCAGGATTATGTAGGTAGACCGGAATGCGCCCGTCAAGGCTGTCAATCCAGGCGCGGGCACGTTCTAGGTGACCAGGTTGGACCTCGGTAATGGTCAGGCTCTTGGCACCTTCGAAATGCACTACGGCAGCAGCCATGGCTCCGATAGAACCGTAGCCCGACATCAACACATGACGGCCTGCGATGCTGCTCGCCGATTGCACCGTATGCACGGCATTGCCAAGAGCATCCAGAAAGGAACCGATATGTGGCGGCACAATCGACGGGTCGAGGCGCACCAAGTTGGCGGCTGGCACCACCACGAACTCGGCGAAGCAACCATTACGGTGCAGGCCAGCAATCTGCGTATTTTCGCAGATGTGATGATTGCCCGCTTGGCATGCGCGACAATGATTACAGACGATGTGCATCTCGGCGGAGACGTAATCGCCCTGGCTCCAGCCTTCGACGCCTTCGCCGCAAGCGTGGATAAAACCGCAGAACTCATGACCGATGGTGACCGGTGGCGTGAGCATATGGGACACCGATGGATCCCAATGGAAGATATGCCGGTCGGTGCCGCAGATGGCCGTGTTCGCGATGCGCACGCGCACCTCACCTGGTCCGGGTGTGGGAACATCGAGGTCGTCCACGACCATGGCTGCCCCCGCCTCGGGTCGGGCCATCTGGATTGCACGCATTGGCGAGATTCTAGCAGGGCGTATCGACCGTAGAACTCAAGCCTCGAAGGCCTTCGCCGAGAACAGCGGCGCGCGTTCGGCGCCCACCGCAACCGCTGCACCGACGGCAAGGCCGCTGATTATCATTGAGCTGCCACCGAAGCTAACCATCGGCAAGGGTAGGCCGGTAGTCGGCCAGACGCCAAGGGTGACTCCCACATTAAGACACAGATGCACGAGGAAATGCACGCCGATGCCGGCCAAGGTCATGCGCGTGAAGGGGTCGCGATAACGTCCGGCAAATGCCAACAAGCAGAAGCCGAGGCTGGCATAGAGCAACAGGAACAAGGTGGCGCCGACGAATCCGAACTCCTCGGCCAACACAGGGAAAACGAAATCGTTATGACGTTCGGGCAGGCGATTGAGACGGTTCTGAGGGCCTTCACCCCAACCGAGTCCGGTGACGCCCCCGGAACCAACTGCCATCTTCGAATGCCATAGGTGGAAGCCGCCATCGGCCAGCTGCTCTTCAGTGAGTTCATCCTGGTGGTACCAGGTCAGGATGCGTTCCTTTTGGTAATCCTGGATCACTAACCAACCCGCTGGCGCCAACAACAGCGGGATTAGCAATAACCAACGAAAACTGCGCCACGGCAAGCCAGCTAACCACACCATCGATAGAAACAGCGGTGCGAAGACGAGTGCGGTGCCAAGATCCGGTTCAATCAGGATTAGGAAGGCAGGCACAGCGGCGAGTAGGCCAGGTTTCCAAACATGCTCCAGCTTGGAGGGTCGCGGGTGATCGGCAAACCAGCGAGCCAAAGTCAGGATCAAGGCCAGCTTCATGAATTCACTGGGTTGCAACTTGAAGCCGGCGGCGACGTCAATCCAACGGCGCGAATGGTTGGTTGCGCGGCCGACGAACAACACCAACACCAACAACACCAAGGCGCCGGCATAGAACAGGAAGGCTGGATTGCGCCAACGCTTGGCGCTCCAGGCCACTGCCGCGAAGGCACAGAAACTCAACACGGCGACGCGCAGCACATGGCCAGAGGGCAACTGCAGGTCTGGATCGACACTCCATTGAAGCACCACGCCAACCAAGATGATGGCAGCGGTGATTGGAATCACCGGCCAACAGGTGCGGCGTAGGAAGGACATCAAGCGATAGCGCAAGGATGGTCCCTTCATTCCGTCGTCTCCTGTGGATCGCTAGCCGAGACTGAGGCCTGTTCCCCCAACAACACCTTGCCTTCCTCGGTGAACAGGAAATCCTTGAGAATATAGGAGGCGATCTGACCGCCATGCAAGCCGGTGTTCTCGCACAACACGGCGAAGGCATAACGCGGTTGATCAGCTGGGAAGTAACCGGTGAACCAAGCATGCGTTGGCACGTTTTTGGCGACTTCGGCCGTGCCGGTCTTGCCGACAATCTGCCAGCGTTCTGGGAACTCGGTGCGATGGGCGGTACCGCCGATCTCATAGACCACTGCGGACAAGGCTTCGGTAATCCGGTCGCGGGTCTGCCAGGAAATATCCATCTGCGGTAGCGGTGCCGAAGCGGGGGTCGCCCCTCCACCTTCCAGCACCAACTTCGGCCGCACCAACTCGCCGCTGGCTAACCATCCGAACAGACGTGCCATTTGTAGTGGACTGGCACGTACGCCGACTTGGCCGATTGAGGTCCGCATGCGCTTGAGGATGTCGCGCTGCAAATCTTTCAATGGCGCTAAGTAATTGGCTTGGCGCTCCAACCGAGTTGCGACGCTCAACTCATGGCCGGTGCCTTCGAACACGCTGTCGAAACCTAGCTTGCTGGCCGTATCGTGCAGGATCTCGGCGCCGAGGTCATCACCCAACTCATAGAAATACACGTTGCAGGATTTCTTCAGAGCCTCACGCATGTCGATCTCGCCATGGCCAGTACGGTTATCGCAATGAATCGGCTTGCTGGCCGCCGATGGTTTGATCGCCCCCAGACAGGAATAACGACGGTTCCAGATGGTCGGGTCCAGGTTCAACGCCGCGGCGGCGACCATCGGCTTGAAGGTGGAACCAGGATAAGGCTGCTCGTTGCCGTAGAAGCCGCCACCAAGGGCCCGATTACGTAACGGCGTGCCATCCTTCATGTCGCGGTAGAGGTTGTAGTGGTCGCGGATCTCTTGGCGCGACACCGTCGGCATGCTGACCAACACCGGCACCTCGCCGCTTTCGATATCCATAATCACGAAACCCACCCGTTGCGCTTCGGGATCGAATTGCTGCAGCGCCTTAGTCAGATTGGTCGGTTGCTGGGTATGCAAGCGCGCCACCGTCTCGCGATAGACCTTGGTAATAACGCGTTCGGCCGCGGCAATCATGCCGGCATCCAAGGACAGGCGAATGTCGACCCCGTTTTGCGGCGGCGAAAACAAAAGCTCCAGCGGCAACTCACCGTCGGCACCACCTTCCAGTTCCTGCAGGTAACCGCGACTGCCACGTAATACCGGTTCATAAGCCATCTCGATGCCATCCTGGCCTTTTCTTTCGTTGGCAGCCAGGGATTCGCTCCACCACCAATCACGCAAGCGACGGAACTCTGCTTCTTCTGCGTCGGTGCGAAACAGCTGGCGGCGCAGGTCCTGGAAACGATCGCGTCTGAGACGGTCTTCGACTAGGTCGTCTTCGGTGGGCAGGCGCAGGGAGCCGATGACCATGCGTGCGACGTCCAGGGGGTAGATGCGTTGGGTGACCTGCTGCAAGTAAAGGCCGGGGTAATCGTCGGCCTGCTGTGACAACAAGTCGACCAACTCGAAATCTAGGTCGCGTTCTAGGGCAATGACGCGCAAGCGATGAATCCGTGCGGTCTGCGCGCGCTTGACGCCACTGACATCGTCGAGCGCGACAGTGCGCAGGTGATTCAAGACTGCTTCGACCACTTCGGCTTGCTGCAAGTGCTGCAGTTGCTGGAAATCCTCGTAGGCCTGCTGGTCGGCGGTCGGCACTTGCCCCGCTTCGATGCTGGCGTAGCGCTTGGGCAAGGGTGCCAAGACGGTGCCAAAATGAGCCAAGGTGCCATCCAATTGCCAGCGCTCATGGAGATGACTGAGCATCTCCTCGCGTACTTCCCCAGGTTGAGACAACTGTTGGCGGATCCACGAAGCCGTACTGCTGTAGACCCGTGCGGCAGCACCCTGCAAGGCCGCACGCGCCACCATGACCTCGAGTTGTTGGCGTCGATCCTCCAGGCGTTGCAACAGCGAGCCGGGTTCTTCGACCTCGAGCAGGTTTTCGAGGAACTGCAGGTTATGGCGCGCCTCGACCAAGCGCTGATGGAAGTAGGCACGGGCCTCGGGAAAGGCGTCGGCAAAAGTGTCGTTGCCTTGCTCGAACCAATCCTGGATGGCCACCCGCCGTGCAAAGCTGCGATTGCCGGTCAGGCCTGTCAGGTAGAAACGCAAGTCATCCTGATGGGAGGTGGCCATGCCCTCCAAGTTCTCAGGTTTCAACGACAAACACCATTCGCCCAGTTGCTCGCCATTTTGCAGGCAGTCGACTAAACCCGCTTGCGGGTAATCAAGTAGGCGCAGAGCCTCCAACAGTTGTGCGGCGACGAAGCCGCGGCGGAAGTCGCGATAGCGGAAGTAAAGGTCGTAGGCTTGGCGATCGGTGGCCAACACCGCACCATTGCGGTCAAGGATGCGTCCTCTCTGGAACGGGATGGTGTTCTGGCCGATGCGACTGTTACGCGCGGTCTCGGTCCAATGCTCATGCTCAATCACCTGCAAGTGGAACAGGCGCGCAATCAACAGGAGCAATACCGCGGCGAACACCATAGCCAATCTCTGCAGGCGCTGGGCCCTCATGCGCGCCCCCTGCTGAATGCCTTTTTCTTCAGCTGCGGGCGAGTGAACACCGCCACAAGCAGGCCCACCCATAAGCAGCGCATCCAGGCATCGGCGCTGTCCATGGGCGTACCGAGACGTTCAGCGACCAAGCGATCCAATACCGTCAACGGGATGGCGGCACAGAAACCTGTCAGGAAACGCAACAAGAAGCGGTATTCATTCAAGCGCCGCGACAAGGCTTCGCGCACGAACAGGGCCGCGCCCAAACCACCCCAAGCCACGAAGGGCGAGACCACGGTGACGCTGGAGCGCAACAGGCCGAACAGGAAGACCAATTGAATGGGACGTCGCCAGGAATCCGGCGCCGGCACTGGCACCGCCAGCAGCAAAATCAACAACCACAGATCGGGGAAGCCGCTGCCTCCGGGCAGTTGGCGGAACAGCGGTGCGAAGATCGTCAGGAGAATCGCCACCGGCAGAATGATGCGCAGACGAGGACTATTCACTGTCCATCCTCCACCACGCCGTCGGCCTGCACGATGACGCTCAACTCCGAAGACGGTAATCGTGCCGCCTGATTGCGGAAGCCCAACCACAAGCCACGTGGTACGCCATTGCCACCGCGCGTGAACAACGGCAAGGCCTCGTCGACCTGTTGCCAATCCTTTTGACCTAGGACAGAAGTCGTTTCACTCTGCAAGGCCACCGCCTGCGACTGCCAACTCGCCGGCGCGGCGATGCGGAACCAACCCCAGTTACCGCGCCAACTGCTGCACCAACCACCAACCTGTCCTTGCTCGGCGAAGACTGCAGGCTTAACGGCAATATCGGCCGCCACCGCACACCATCCACTGCCTAGCACGGCATCGTCCAACAGTAAGCGGCGTGCGGGACGCTGGACCTGCAAGGGTTCGGCTACCAGACGCTCACCGACGGCACTGGCGGCAACGTAGAGGCGACCTTCCGCAGCGGTCGGCAAGCTTCCATCGATGGTCCAGACGGCGGTGCCGCGCTGCTCATCACCGATCCGTTTGGTCACTCCCAAACGCAACTGGGCGGCATGCAGGTTCGGCGGGTCCAAAGGGCGAGGCCGCCAGGTCAGACTCTGCCCTTCGGCGATGTGATTAGCTTCCTGCAACCATGGCAACACCGCCGGACCAGCGCGGCCGCGTCCCAAGCTCACGGCCTTGCTGCGGATGCCTGCTCGCCCTTGCAGCATGACTCCCGTGCGCACGTTCGGGGCGGTGACCAACTCCACCGTGGTCTGGTGGGCGCCGACCTCGGTAACGCGCCCTAGATAACGATCGCCATAAGCCACCACTTGACCGCTGGCAATGTGAAAATCCGACCCTGCAGCCAGGGTAACCCGCCCAACCTCGGTCTCGAGTGATACCACCGGCACCTCCAACCATTCCATGCCCGGCAAGGCATCAGGTTTCCCAAGGCGGCGCTCCATCTCCACTAACACCGAATGTTCTAGGGCCTGGCGCTTCTCGGCCGGCTCGGCGGTCGGCACGACCACTTCGGCCGCAGCCGCACTAAGTTCGGTGATTGGACGGGTCAGCGGGCCAATCAATCGGTTGCAACCGTCCTCAAGCGGCTGCCATGGAAAGACCGCCTGAATCACCAGGAACACGACCAGCCCAGCACAAAACACCCCCCGCCGGTAGCGCTCGGCCCCTGGCAGCAAAAACACGCGCCGCTACTCCCTGGACTAGGCCAGGTCCTCGCCGTCGGAAAGGAAGGAAGCGTACAGGTCCAAATCCTCGAGGAACTTGGCCGTGCCACGCGCAACAGCAGTGAGTGGTTCGGAATCGATGGCACAAGGCAACCCCGTGCTCTTCGACACATATTGATCCAAGCCTGGCAGTAAGGCGCCGCCACCGACGACGGTAATCCCTTGCTCAAGCAAATCCGAACCGATTTCCGGTGGCGCCATCTCGAGACAATCCAGCACCGCGCGCATGATGCCACGCAGCGGCGTATCCAAGGCCTCGCGGATCTCCTCGGAATTGAGGACCAACTTGCGTGGCATTAGGTTCAGCGAATCACGTCCGGCGACCTCGAGGGTTTTCTCATCGTCCAAAGCCCAAGCCGAACCGATGGTCTTCTTGACCAGCTCCGCGGTCAACGGACCAATTTGCAGGTTGTGTGTCTTGCGCACGAAATCGACGATGGCATCGTCCATATTGTCGCCCGCGACCTTTACCGATTTTACCGTGACCGGCCCACCCAAGGCGAGGATGGCCACTTCCGTAGTACCGCCACCGATGTCGACGACCATCGAGCCTTGCGCTTCGGTAATCGGCAACTCCACACCCAGACCAGCGGCCATCGGCTCATCGACTAGGTAAACCTTGCGTGCACCTGCGCGCTCGGCCGAGTTGATGACGGCGCGGCGTTCTACGGTGGTGATACCCGAAGGCACCGAGATCACGACTCGCGGACGGACCCACGAGCGCCCTTCATGGGCCTTACGCAAGAAGTAACGCAACAACTTCTCGGTAATCTCGAAATCGGCAATCACACCACCCTTCAGCGGCCGCACGGCCTCGATGTTGGTGGGCGTTTTGCCGAGCATGCGGTAGGCTTCGTCACCGACCCCCATGCCGTCGAGAATTACCTCGTTGGTGCCTTTATAGACCGCAACCACGGAAGGTTCATCGAGCAGGATGCCAAGGTCTTGAGAGGCGACCAGCGTATTTGCTGTGCCTAAATCGATGCCCAAATCTTCGGACAAGGAAAACCGACGGAAAAGCCAATCCATGTTTGCGTGTAGCGGGGAACCAGGAGCGGTACTTGCTTCTGAGGAGTATAGGGATTGGCGGCCCTCGGATAAACCGCTAAACCAAAAAGGAGAAGGCCGCCCCCCGGATAGAGGGACGACCTTCTTTCACCTGGGCCCGATTCGCTCTACTCAGGAGCCTCGTAGCTGTCCTTGAAGAACATGCCTCCACCGAACTGCTTGCCCTTGGCGAAATCGACCAGGACCAGAGCGGCAATCATCATGATGCCCGTCACGATGGACATAACGACCTCGATTGGAGGTCCAGGGCTGACTTCCTTGGGCTCCTTGGCTGCTTTGGCCTTCTTAGGCTTGGCTTTCTTACCGCCACCCTTCCTAGGTGCGGCCTTCTTAGCGGATCTACGACGTGCTGCCATCAATCAGCTCCTTACAGGCGAGTTTTGACACGGTCGCCAGCAGCAATCATGCCGTTACCGGCCATCTCCAGCGTTGCTGCAGACTTTGATTCGTTGACGGTCTGAACGTAAATCTGACCTTTGTAGGTCGAACCGTTGTAGACGTCGTAGGTGAAGCCTGGCTGCACAGAGTCATGCTTGCCGAGGTTGATGACGACGTAGGTCGTGCCTTCGACAGTGTCGACGCTCAACACGGAACCTTCCATCTGTGGCTGAGCACCGATGCTCTGCAGGTCGACCTTGTAGAGGCTCACAACCGTCTGAAGCTTGGCTTCGGCGACGGCTGCGCGCTCCTCGGAGCGAGCCAGCTGCAAGGCGAGGTCCGTGGCGCGACCTTCTGCCATGTTCTTGGCATCGGTGGCGGCGTTGGCCGTGGAGTTGGCGGCATCGCGTGCATCCAGTGCAGCGTCGCGCTCTTCACGAACAGCCTCGTACTGGTTGCGCACACCATCTAGGTCGCTCGCCAGTTGTCCATTGGTACCTTCCAGATCGCTCAGCTTGCCTTCGATGCCTTGCAGGCTCTCGCGCAGATCAGAGTTCTGCTGGCGCTCGGACTCGAGGCTCTCGGTGAGAGCAGTCTTCTCAGCGCTCAGCTTGCTGTTGTCAGAAAGGAGACGCTGGGACTCAGCCTTGGCCTGATCGCGCTCGTTGGTGAGTTTACCAACTTGGTCATCAAGACTTGCTTGTAGGTCAGCCTTAGATTTGACTTCTGTCTCATAATCCTTGCGATAGCTGTCGCTTTCTCCAATCAAGGAGGCAGACGCGCCCACGAAGAGCGCAGCAAGTGCAAGGTTCAGGACAACGAAAAATTTTCCGATGGTACTCATCCCAGGTGGTTCAGACGGGTTTTTTTGGGGAGGCGGTGCGCAGGATTGCGCGGGTGCCAGTCTAGGCGCTCTCGGGCATTGGGTTTACGCCAGTTCGATGGAAAAATCTATCCATGCCCCTGCAAAGGGTCAAGCAAGCATCTGGGTTATCCCTGACTTGGCTGTGCATCGGACACCTTGCGACGCCCACCAAAAAGGCAAAATAGCCCAATAACGGCCGTGCATAAGGTCCAAAGGGGCAGCAAAGCCCACCCCCAGCTGCGGTAGGCGGTGGTCGTCCCGGAACTTGGCGCGATCGGCAAATCAGCCTGCCACCACGAAATTTCTCCTGGCGCAGGGCCCCAATCGACCTTGCCATCGGGATAAACCAGGCAAGTTCGGCCGGTATTGGTGCAGCGAAGGATGGCCAGACCACTTTCCAAGGCCCGCAAACGGGTGGCAGCCACCATCTGATCCATCTCGATGCCGTCATGGCCGAACCAATCCTCATTGGAAAGAATCACGAAGGCTTGGGCGGCGTCATCGGCCTGGCTGCGGAAAGCGCTTTCGAACACGTTCTCCCAGCAGACCGCGCCGCCAAGTCGCGGCAATTGGCCAGTGGCCTGCAAAGGACCGGTTTGTTCCGTGCGGCCAAAATCGGGGCGCAAGCCGAAGGTACGGTGGGCCCAGCGCACGAAACCAGCACTCCAGGGAAAGGAACCGCCGAAAGGCAGGTTTTCACCAAAGGGCACCAACTCCTGCTTGGAGAAATGCTGGATCAGGCTGCCGTAACGATCAAACAGCACGAACTCGGTGTTGCGCGGCGAATACACGCCCTCTGGCGCGTCGGCGGCTACTGGATAGTAGAAATGGGCACCGGTCAGGAAATAGACCGGGCGCTCCGGCGGGTTGGTGGCTAACTCCAATGCCACCTTGACCATGGTCTTTTGGCGCTTGCGCACCGTCTCCATCTTGTGCACCTCATCGGGAAGGTCCACCCACGGCCGACGCATCTCGCCGACCGAATCCTCCTCCACTCCAGGGAAAGGCCACATAGTCTCGGCCCACAGCAGCAGATCCGGTTGAACCCCGGCCTTGAAGGCAGCGTCAGTGACCTCCATCTGAACCTTGAAGAAGTCCGAAGCCGACAAGATGCGGTTTTTGTCCTCTACTCTTACGACGGGTTGGATGCTCAAGCAGCTTAGGGTGCTTTCGGCCTCGGCCGGCGCACGATGCATCACCAGCGCCACCGCCAATAAAACGATGGCAGGGATCGCCAAGCCCCTGCGTGCCTGACCTAAAACAACCAGCAACAAGGCGCCGCCGAAACTGGCGAACAACACCAAACCGGACTCGCCCAAGACGTCGGCCAAGGCGATCAACGGCGACGACTCCAAGGCGAAGCCAAGCGAAGCCCAGGGCACGCCGCCGACGAACAGATAGAACCAGGTCATGCGGAGGTACTCGGCCGCCGGCAGGGCGAACATGGCCGCCAAGTGGCTGGAGAGGCGTCGGTGGAGCAGGCGATAAAGCAGGCCTTCGGCGAACCAACAGCTGCCCAAAATTAAGGCCGCGCCGATGGGGGCGAGTGGGTGTACGTGCACCAGGAAGGCGAAGGACAAGCCCCAGAAAACCACCCCAGCAAGGTAGTCCAGCCACAGGTCCGACTTGCGCTGCCACCCTACATAGCGCAGTGCAACAGCCACGAAGATCAGCGGCCAAGCCCAACCACCTAGCCAACCGGGCATCGCCACGGCGCGGCAAATGGCAGCGAGCAAGTAGAAGAGCCAGGTGGGCACGAGGTGAGTGCGGGTGTGGGAGTGGTTAAGGATTCGCCAACGGCAGGTAAGCCACGCGGTCACCAGCTTGCAGTTGACTATCCGGAGTCAGAAACAGCAGGGCGCTGGCGTAAGCCAACGAAGTCCAATCGCCAGAGCCGGATTCCTGGCACGGCGTGACCTGAAGCGCACCACCATCCTGGTCACCACTGAGAAAGCAAGGCAACCAGCGCGGACGCTTGCGACTACGCAACTCAGTGGTGGTGGTGCCGTAGCGCAAAGGCCGTGGGTAAGCGGTGGTGGCGCCACCGAGTTGATCGACCACCATACGTCCGAACAATTCCAACACTGTGAAGGAACTGACTGGGTTGCCCGGTAAGCCTAGCACGATGGTATTGCCACGGATGCCAGCCCACACCGGCTTGCCGGGTTGCAATGCAACCTTATGGAACAGGAACTCGACGCCGCATTCGACAAACACCCGCGGCATGAAATCCTTATCGCCCATACTGACGCCGCCGATGGTGACGACCAAGTCGCACTGGTCGAGTGCTTTGCTGACGGCTTTCTTCAGGGCCTCTTCCTTATCCGGCACATGGCAGTCCATGGTGACCTGGGCACCGAAGCCTTGCAGCTGCAGTCGTGAGGCCAAGCGATTGCTGTCGCGGACCTGATGCAGGCCTGGAGTCTCGGTATAAGGCACGACCTCATCGCCGGTGGCCAACACTGCAGCCTTCGGCTCGGAAAAAACCTTCACCTTTTCTAATCCACAGGAAGCAGCGGCGGCCAAATCTCCAGCACGAAGCCGATGTCCTGCCTTCAGAATGGCACGCCCCTTCAGACCCATCTCGCCGGCCGCCCGCACATGTTTATCCGCCGGCGGTGCGTCGGCCAAGATCAAGCGATCCCCGTCGCGCGCGGTAAGCTCCACGGGCACCACGGTGTCGGCGCCATGCGGAACAGTGCCGCCGGTCATGACAGCCATAGCCTGACCGCTTTGGATGGTGGGCAAGCCCGAGGTTCCGGCATAGAGCACCCCAACGATCTCGCGTGCCGCAGCTCCATCGGCTGAGATGACGGCGAACCCATCCATCGCGGAACGTCGTACCGGGGGTTCATCGCGATCCAATGCAATTTCGGAGGCCAACACGCGGTCCAAAGCCTCAGGAAGAAGGACTTCCGAGACCGTCGGTTCAAAAGACATGCAGCGACTCTCCAACAAGGCAAGAGCCTCTGCGTAAGTCAGCAAAGGTTTCCTGACGGTTTCCTGGCTTTTGGTGTCTTGACTCTCCATTTGTCCCCCCCCCACATCAACTCGGCAGGAGACACCATAATAGAGAAACCTTGCGGCAGCTTCCCTACCCAATGCAACTACGCCCCCTCCCACTTCTCCTACTGGCGGTCTTCGCGCTGACACCAGCATGTTCTCGTTCCAGCGATTCCGACGAATCCGAGAGCACCCAAGGCGAAGGCGCGAGCCAGGAGGAAGGTGTCTCAAGTTCGACTGATGCCAATGCCAGCGGCGAGGAAGCCGACCCACAGAACAAGAACAAGCAGCCACAGCTGGTGCGAATTGCGCCGTTACGGGTAGGCCCCGTCGAGCGCCTGCTCGAGGCTACTGCCAACGTCGAGTCCTTGGATGTGGTAGACGTCATGCCTGAACGCGCTGAGCCAGTGACCGCGGTGCTAGTCGAGGAAGGCGATGCGGTCGAAGCCGGTCAGGTGTTGGCGCGCTTGCGCGATTCCAACGCCAAGTTGGCGGTAGCCGAAGCCGAGGTCCGCGTGACCGAAGCCAAGTTCGCGATGGAACTGGCTGAGCGCGAGCTGAAGCGTGACCAGCAACTGGTGGATAACCCAGGCCCTACGGTGATCGTCTCGGACCGTGACCTGGAGACCCGCCGCCAGACTTGGGAAGCCGCCAAAACCGCTCACCAAACCGCCGAGGTCGCCCTGCAACGCAGTCAGTTGGACCTGGCGCAATGCGAGCTGGTCGCGCCAATCGCCGGCACCATCAGTGTGCGCGACATCTCGATTGGTGATATGGCCACGGTGGGCACGCGCGTCTTTCAAATCACCGACCTGTCGCACCCGAAAGTGATCATGTATCGCCCCCAGCGTGAGTTGATGGATCTGAAGGTCGGCCAACAACTGATCGCCAAGTCCGAAGCCTTGCCCGGCATCGAAGTCCCTGGGGCGATTGAGCGCGTGGCTCCGACCATCGATCTGGAGACCGGCACCGTCAAGGTGACCGCTGCCTTGGAGCCCGGAAAACTGCGCATTCCCGCCGGCATCCTGGTCAAGCTGGAGCTGGTTCTCGATCGTCATGAGAATGCCTTGCTGATCCCCAAGAAGGCCTTGTTTCATGAAGGCGACTATGTCTATTGCTTCGTGGTCCGTGATGGCAAGGCCGTACGCGTCGAGATCTTCGGCGGCTACGAGACCGATGAGGAGATTGAAGCCGGTGAAGGCACCGAGCTGCTGGCCGGCGATCAGGTGGTGGTGGTCGGCGCCGATCGCCTCGGCGATGGCGATGAAGTCAAGATTGCCGACGAGACCGAAGGTGACGCCGAGACCGCCGCGGAGCGCGACTAGGCATGAACGACTCGGAAAGACGCAGCGGCATCGGGGGCTTGTTCGCTCTCGGTGTGAAGCGGCCGATTGGCATGGGCATGATTGCCGCCGCCGCCGTGGTGTTCGGCTGGATTAGCTTGCAGAAGCTACCTGTCGACCTGTTGCCGCCGGTGAACTATCCCTCGCTAACGGTCCGCACGACCTATAGCGGTGCGGCACCAGAGGACGTCGAGGAGCGCGTGACGGAACGATTGGAGGACATGTTGTCCACCGTCGGCAACCTGGTGAACATCAGTTCCAGTTCCCGCGCCGAGGTCTCCGAGATCCTGATGGAATTCGAGTGGGGATCAAACCTGCCCTTCCTGGTGCAGGACGTACGCGAACGCATGGACCGCGTGTTCCTGCCCAATGGCGTCGACAAGCCCCTGATTCTGCGTTACGACCCAAGCCTAGACCCTGTCATCCGCGTAGCCCTTTCCGGTGGGTCGGATCTTGTGCGCCTGCGCGACATCGCCGAGTCGGAGGTGGAGCGTCAACTCGAGGGCCTGCCAGGAGTCGCGGCGGTACGCGTCAAGGGTGGCTTGGAGGATGAGGTCCATGTGCTAGTCGATCCGCAGCGCTTGGCCTTGTTCAAGATCTCCGGTGAGGACATTCGCACCCGCCTGCAGGAGGAGAACCTCAACGTGCCAGGCGGCAAGCTTGAGGAAGGTTCGGTGGAATATGTGGTTCGCACCCTGAACCAGTTCCGCAGCCTAGAGGAGATTGAGGCCCTGCCGATTAAGACGGTCAACCAGACCACCGTCAAGCTTCGTGACCTTGCCGTGGTCAAGCGCGCCAGTAAAGATCGCGACGTGATCCAACGTGTTGACGGCCAAGAGTCGGTGGAGATCGCCGTCTACCGCGAAGCCGGCGCCAACATCGTGGCGGTCGCCGAGGCGGTAAGGCTAAAGCTGTTCGGCAAACCGGCTTCGATGATGCGCGGTCCACCCAGCAGGGATGAACCGCCCAAGCAACCCACCCACGTCGCATCCAAGCTACCTAGCGACGTCGAGCTGACCCTGCTTTCCGATCAGTCGATCTTCGTCGCCGAAGCCATCTCCGAGGTCAACAGCGCCGCCATCTTCGGTGGCATCTTCGCTGTCTTGGTCTGTTATTTCTTCCTGCGCCGTTTCGGCACCACCTTTATCATCGGCCTGGCCGTCCCGATCTCGATTGTCGCCACCTTTGGTGCGATGTACAGCTCCGGCGTCTCGATGAACATCATGTCGCTAGGTGGCTTGGCCTTAGGTATCGGCATGTTGGTCGACAATGCCATCGTGGTGCTGGAATCGATTACGCGGTGCCGCGAGGAAGGCGATCCACCGCATCGTGCTGCAATCCGCGGAGTATCGGAAGTGGGCAGTGCGGTGACCGCCAGTACTTTGACCACCATCGCGGTGTTTGCACCGATTATCTTCGTCGAGGGCATCGCCGGCCAGACCTTCGGCGACCAGGCCTTAACCGTGGTCGCCTCCTTGCTGATCTCACTGGCTGTGGCCTTGTTCTTCATTCCGGGCTTGGCGGCACGGATCCGCCTGTCGCAGTCGGACCAGCGCAAGAGCACTTGGCGCGCCCTGACTGGAGAGTTGTTCCCGCACATGCGCTCGGATCGCTTTTTCCACGACACCGGTCTCAGCAAGAGCAAGCTATTGATCGTGTTGGCGGTGGTTGGCCTTGCGGTCGGTGGTGCGCTCTTGGCTTTGGTCGTGCCTGGCATGGATGATGAGTGGATCAAGCCCGGTACCAAAATCGAAGGAGATTGGAGCCCGGTGCCACCAGAAGTCCGAGAGACCATCGCCGCGGTGAAGTTGTTCGCCTTCGCTTGCTTCATCCCATTGGCATGGTTGGTCATCGTGCCCCTGACCACCTTGGCCGCGCGCTTCGCCTTCGACATGCTCGGCGTCGTCGTGTTCTTGATTCGCGGCCTATCCGCCTTGCTACTCATCGCGATGTGGGCCATTTGTTGGCTGCCAGCTGCCTTCATCAACCTGGTCTTCCGTGCCAATGAAGCGGTCTACCCGAAGGTCCTCAAAGGGGCGATCCGCGCTCCAATCATCGTGTTGCTGCTCGCTGGCGGCATCGCTTACGGAACCTTCCAGGCTGCCAGCGACATGGGCCGCGAACTGCTGCCGGAAGTTCTGCAAGGCGAGTTCACTGCCGAATTGTTTTTCCCTGCCGGTACTCCACTGACCGAATCCGATCGCATCGCCTCGAGCCTGGAAGGCTTGATCCGGAAGTTGGAAGGCGTCGAGGAGACCGCAATCACGTCGGGATCGGATCGCGACACGGTCTCCACCGAGGAGACTGGGCCGCATACATCACGCATCTCGATTCGCCTGGACACCAGCGGCAAGGATCCGCATGCCTTGGAGCTGAGTGCCGAAGACCGCATTCGCACCTTGCTCGGCAAGGAGCCGGCTCTAGCGCGTTACAACCTGCGCCGCCCGACTTTGTTGGCCCTGAATGCGCCGCTGGAGGTCGAGATTGTCGGCGATGACCTGGGCATCATTGGTGAGGTTGCGCGTGAGGCTGAACTAGCCTTGACCGACGTCCCCGGCTTGGTGGACCTGCGTTCGTCCTTGCGACGTGGCAATCCCGAAGTGCGCATTACCCCCGATCGCGAGAAGCTGGCACGCCACAACCTGACCGCCGCACAGGTAGCGAATCGTCTGCGCTTGGCGGTGGAAGGCGAGACCGCCTCGACTTTCCCCGGGCGAGACGAGAGGATTGATATCCGGGTGCGAGCCGACACCGACACCTTGAAGCACATCGAGCAGCTCAAGGACCTACCAGTCAACCCCGATGCCGCCCACCCACTGCCGCTCAGCGCGGTTGCAGATTTTGAGATCCAGGATGGACCTAGCGACATCCGTCATATCCGCGGACGTCGGGCGGCGGTGTTGTCGGCATCCCTTGCCGGATTCGACCTTGGTGCCACTGGCGAGGCCGTCGAGCAGCGCCTGAAGGACCTACCGCACCCACCGGAGGTGACGGTCTCCGTCGGCGGCCAGACCGACGAGATGGCCGCGGCCTTGAGCAGCCTGATGTTCGCCTTGGGCTTGGCGGTATTTTTGGTCTACGCGGTCATGGCGGCGCAGTTCGAGAGCTTGCTGCAGCCCTTCCTGATTCTGTTCTCGGTACCACTCGCTGCCGTCGGTGCGATTCTTGCGATGATCGCCACTCATACGCCGATCTCGGTGGTGGCCATGTTGGGCGGAGTCATCTTGGCAGGAATCGTGGTCAACAACGCCATCGTCTTGGTCGACCGGATCAACCGTAACCGAATCGCCGGCATGGACATCGACGACGCCATCCTGGAAGGTGCCCGCGCGCGTCTGCGGCCGATTTTAATGACCACCACCACCACGGTCTTGGGCATGTTGCCGATGACCGGCTGGCTCCCGTTCCTCGGCGGCCAACAAGGCGCTGAGTTGCGTACGCCGATGGCCTTGGTTGTGATTAGCGGCCTGATCTCATCCACACTCCTGACCTTGATTGTGATTCCGACCGGTTATCGCCTTTTGGCCAAGATCGATCGCAAGAAAGCCCCAGAGCCGAAGCATGGATAAGGCACCTGAGCAACGCGAGAACACCAGACTAGTCGAGTTCTTTCGCAGCTTGGTGCACCACCCAATCGGGGTGTTGATGATCTCGATCGCTTTGCTCGGCATGAGCTTTATCGCGGCCAAGCGCATCCCGCTGGAGTTGGTGCCTTCGGGTATGACTGATTCGTCGATTTCAATCAGCGCCGTATGGACAGGTGCCAACCCCAGTGAGTTGGAACAAAAGGTATTGAAGCCGCTTGAGAAAGAGCTGCGCACCTTGTCCAACCTTGAGGAAATCATCGCCTGGGCGTCGGACGGCTCGGTCGGCTTCAACCTCGACTTCCCCGGCAACCTAGACATGGATCTGGTCTATGCCGAAGTGGCCGACCGCGTCGAGCGTGCACGCCCGCTGCTGCCCACCGAGGTCGACCGCATCCACATCCGCAAGGAAAGCATGGACCAGATCCCGGTCATGTTCGCCGGTGTGCAATACCCCGGCATGGATGACACCGTGGCGCAGGACCTGATCTCCAACGTGATGGTCAAGCGCGTCGAGGCCATCGACGGCGTGGCCAGTGCATCGTCGATGGGCTTGACCCCGCTATCGATCCGCATCTGGCTGGATGAGGAACGCACCTTCGCCAACCGCGTCGACATCGGCGCTTTGGTGCGGCGCCTCCAAGGCGACAACATCTCGGCTCCGGTCGGCGACCTCGATGATTCCGGTGCGCGCACCATCATCCGCGTGGATTCACGCTTCAAGAGCCTCGATGAAATCGAGAACTTTCCGGTGCGTCCCGGACTGCTGATTAAGGACATCGGCCGTGTCGAACAAGTACGCAGTGCGCCGGAGTTTCTCTTCCGCTTCGATGGTGTCTACGCCACCACCTTGCAAATCACCAAGGAGAGTTCGGCCAACACCTTCGACCTATGCGAGAAGCTGCGCATCGCCTTCGAGGAGGAGTTCCCGAACGATCCGGTGCTCGGGCGTTTCGACTACCTCATCTACTTCAACCAGGGCGACATGATTGGCGCCAGCATCGAGAATCTAATCGATGATTCGCTGTTGGGCGGCAGCATCGCCTGCTTGGTGCTATTCCTATTCCTGCGGCGCTTCTCTTATACCCTGTTGATCACGCTTTCCATCCCCTTCGCGGTACTCATTGCCCTGAGCTTCCTGTACTTCAGCGGACGTAGCCTCAACCTGATGTCAATGATGGGCATCACCATCTCAATCGGCATGTTGGTCGACAACTCGGTGGTGATCGTCGAGAGCATCTTCAAGCGCCGCGAACGCGGTGCCTCCACCATCGATTCAATCAGCCGCGGCCCCGCCGAGGTGATGTTGGCGATCGTCACCGCCACCCTCACTACCGTGGTCGTCTTCCTGCCGTTGATGCTCTTAACCGAGGACCGCACCCAACGCGTGGTCGCCGGTGCTATCGGCATGCCTTTGATCGTTGCGCTGCTGGCGGCTTTGGTACTGTCGATTGTGATGGTGCCGGTGGCTGCACGCTTTTTGCAACACAAGGGTAAGCGCGGCAAGAAGGATGCCAAGAACGCCGGCCATATGCCAGCTTGGATGACTCGCCCCTTATTGGCTACCGTTCATTGGTCGATCAATCATCGTTTCCGTGCGATCTTCCTCTGCGCCTTCATCCTCATGTCGAGCTCGGTCGCCAAGGCCGGACGCGCCGCCGCAGGTACTGGTGGCGCAGGCGGCGGGCAGCTCGAAGTCAGTTTCGATTTTGCCGAAGGCACCACCTTGCTAGACGGCGTCGAGGAAGTAAAGCTGATCGAGGCCGCCTCGATCGGATCAGCCGAGTTTGAGGAGCGTTTTCCCTATGTGGCTTCGGGCCTATGGTTCAACAAGGGCATGGGCCAGATCATGATTTGGCCAGAGCGGCCCCTGAAGGTGCATGAGAACGAGGCCCTGATGGCCTACATGCGGGAGGCCTTGCCGGAACGTGCGCGCGTTAAGTACCGCTTCGAGAAGGATTTCAACCAGGGCGCGAGCAATGACGTCGAGTGGACCCGCATCCGCATCGAAGGCGAGGATAGCCCGACTGTGCAGCGCATCCTCGACGACGTGCGTGCCGCCGCCAGCGTGAGCGAGGACTTCACCGAAGTCAGCAAGGAACGTGCCAAGAATCGCGAGATCCTAGTCAGCATGGATCGCGACCGCATGAGTCGCTTAGGCATCAACAGCAGCGCCGTGATTGGCAACATCGAATGGACCATGCGCGGCTTCATGGTGTCGCGCTTTGAGACGCCGAATCTCGACTTGCCCCTGATCATCGAATATGACGAGCCGGTCAACCCCAACCGCTCCAAGCTCGAGGAGATGGTTATCGCCACCATGAATAACCTGGTGCCGCTGTCGACCTTCGCCGAGTTCACCGATTCCCGCTCCCCCAGCGGCATCTTCCGCCGCGACGGCAAACTGTCCGATTCAATCGGCCTGAAGGCCAAGAGCGAGGACGTCAAGGAAGCCTATTTGGCAGCTGCGCGCATGATGGAAGGCATCGACATTCCCGAAGGCTATCGATGGACCCAAGATGGTGGTTGGCGCAAGGCCGAGAGTGACATGCAGGAGCTGATGTACGCCTTGTTGCTGGCGGTCGGACTGGTCTTCCTGTTGATGGGCCTATTGTTCAACTCGGTGATACTGCCAATCTCGGCCCTGACCACCATTGCCTTCGCCATCCTCGGCGCTGACTGGGCCTTCTTCGTCATGAACACCGCCGTTGGCCCAATGGAATTCATTGGCATGATTGTGCTGGCTGGGGTGGTGGTGAACAACGGTATCGTGCTGATTGACCGCATCCTGCAGTTCGAACGTAGCGGCTTGGCGGTCAACGACGCCATCCTCGCCGCAGTGCAAGACCGCATGCGTCCGGTGTTCATGACCGCCTTGACCACGGTCTGCGGCCTGCTGCCAATTGCGCTGTCCGAACCTACAGGCAGCGGCTTCTCCTTCCAGGGATTGGCCATCGGCATCGTCGGCGGCATCACTGTCGCGACTTTCTTCACGCTAACCGTGGTGCCCTTGTCTTTCTCGTTGCTGCGCGACCTCGGTCACCTCTTCGCCAATGCCTTCATGGGTAAACCACTGCCATGGGCGCTGCGCGACGAGGCTAGACCTGCCGATGGCGCCACCGAAGGGAATTCCTGACCGCGTCGGCCATGGCGCAACGCCGGCAATGCCGTACAATATGCGGCTAACCAGTCATGGCGACGTTCCTTGAAGGCATTCCGACTCTCACGACCGGCCGCTACGCGGTCGTAGTGGCACGTTTCAACTCCGACATCACCGAGTCGCTGCTCGATGGTTGTATGCACGCCTTCGAAGCCGCCGGCATCCCCTCCGGCAACGTCGATGTAGCACGAGTTCCCGGAGCCTTTGAGCTACCCCTGGCTTGCGAACGCCTTGCCGCAAGCGGCCGTTATCGGGCCGTCATTGCGCTCGGCTGCGTCATCCGCGGTGGCACCCCGCACTTTGATTACGTCTGTGCCGAGACCAGTCGCGGCATCATGGACGTATCGCTGCGCCACAAGTTGCCAGTGATGATGGGCGTATTGACCTGCGACACCCTCGAGCAGGCACAGTTTCGAGCCGACCGCGAGGTGCTCACCGGCAGCGACCAGGCCGCCGAGGGTCGCACCCTAAAGATCACTCCACGCTCCAACAAGGGCGCGGAAGCCACCGAAGCCGCCCTCGAGATGGTGGCGCTGCTGGACAAGATTTGACCCTCAGGACTATGACTGTACCCCTTCGTCGTAGAACCCGTGCCCGCGAGCTGGCACTGCAGTTCCTTTATATGTTAGAGCTCAGTGGCAGCGATGCCATGGAGGAGCTCCTCCCCTTTGTGGAGCATCACACCAAGGGTAGTCGCGATACCAAGGGGCGCGGCGAGGTGGCCGAGTTCACGCTGGCCTTGAGTCGCGGCGTGATTGGGAACCGCGAAGAAATTGACACCTGGATTGAAGCCATCGCGCGCAACTGGCGCCTCGATCGCATGGCCCACCTGGACCGGAATATCCTGCGCTTGGCCATCTTCGAACTGGTTTTCCAGGCCGAGACTCCCTACAAGGTGGTCATCAACGAGGCAATTGACATCGCCAAGCGTTACTCTACCTCGCAGTCAGGCAGCTTTGTGAATGGCATCCTGGATCGTGCTCGCATTCTGATCGAGGAATCGCGCGCCAACAACGAAGGCCATCCGCTGCCGCCGAAGAACGCCGCGATGAAGTCGATTCCGGTGCCAGCCCCGCGCGGCCCAATCGACCAAGAGAATGACGGCTTCACCTCGGTATCCAGTTTCAACCCGTCTGAGCCACGCGGACGACAGAGCCGCCACGAAGACTAGACTCCCACCATCAGCAGACATGGTTCTTTCGAGATTCCGCAAGGGCTTGACCCGCACCCGCAATCGCATTTCCAATGCGATGCGCCGCCTCGGCGGAGACACCAGTGCCGCCGAAACCATTGAGGCTCTCGAGGAAGTGCTCTACACCGCCGACGTCGGCCCGCTGGCAACCCAACTCATTGAGGAAGCCGAGGGTGAACTGAAAAAGGGCAATCTGGCTGGAGCCGGCGAAATGCCCACGTGGTTGCGCGGCCGCCTTTTGGATGTCTGCAAGGGCCCGGAAGGCGAACCGCTGCCGATGGACCAGATTGAAGGCCCGTGCGTGGTGCTAGTGGTCGGCGTCAACGGTTCTGGCAAGACCACCTCAATCGCCAAGTTGATCCATTGGCTGCGCGGCCAGGAAAAATCGGTGCTGGTGGCCGCATGTGACACCTTCCGCGCCGCGGCCGTCGAGCAACTGAGCATTTGGTGTGAGCGCGCCGGCGTCGATGTCATCAAAGGGCAGCAGGGCGTCGATCCCGCCGCCATTGCCCACGATGCCGCGGCTGCCGCCAAGGCCCGCGATGTGGATGTGCTGCTGGTCGATACCGCCGGTCGCCTGCATACGCAGAAGAACTTAATGGCCGAATTGGAGAAGGTTTCGCGCGTGATTGGGCGTCAGATTGAGGGAGCCCCTCATCACACCGTGCTAGTCCTCGATGCCACCACCGGCCAGAACGCGGTCCAACAGGCCCGTCAGTTTGGCGAGACCGTGCCCTTGACCGGCGTCTTCCTGACCAAGCTGGACGGCACCGCCAAAGGTGGAGCCACCTTATCGGTCGGCCATCAACTCGGCCTGCCGGTGTTGTTTGTCGGCCTTGGCGAAGGCATGGGCGACCTCGAGGTCTTTGAGCCACAGGAGTTCCTCGATGCGATTTTGGATCCACGCAATGCGGAGGCAGAGGCCTGAAGGCCCAGCTGAGGTTTCCTGAGGTCGCTGCAGTAGCCTGCACGTTGGTGCCGCTGTGGAGTTATTCCAACTGGCGTCTGGATGAGCCACGTGCCGATGGCGCAATGTTCTCCCTATTGGTGCTGCTATTCGCCTCCTTCACACTGTGGAAGCATCGCCGCCTTGAGGTCATCGCCGGGTCGAAGCTGCTCGGCGCCGCCGTAGCCTGCGGCCTGCTGCCCTTGCTGATTCTTGCGGGTAATCCCAGCGGTTGGGCCCCAACTCTCGGCGGCCTCGCCGACCGCGCACCCTTGTTGAGTGCTTGGGTCTTCGCTTGCACCATGGCCACCTGGCGTGAGCTCGACAAAACATGGCTGCTGCAAGCTCTGTTGGTGGTCGGTGCGTTGGCGTCCATCTACGCCCTTCCTCAAGCCTTCGGCTGGGTACCACCGGGTTGGGATCCAATCACGACATACCCTTCCTTCCCCTACCCAGGCATCATCCACGCCGTCGAGGTCGTCGTGCCGCTGCTGCTGTTGGCGCTGGCCACCCTGCCGGCCTTGCCGCAAGCACCGCGCCTATGGTTGCTGGTGGTCCCGCCCCTGGCGCTGCACGCCGGCATGATAGGCTCCAACGCCGGTCGCCTCGGCCTGATCGCCGGAGCCTTGCTGCTGCTGCGCGCCCTGCCTTTCCGCCGTTTCGGCACCGCCATCGCCCTAGTCCTCGTCCTGGTGGGCGAATTGTGTCGCGCCCTGTTTGGTGGCGGTCAGCACACCGGCGACGTCTTCAGACAAGGCGAAAGGGTGCGCCCCAGCATGTATGCCGACACCTTGGTGCATTCGGCCACCCACCCACTCGGAATTGGAATTGGTCGTTTCCAGGCAGATTTCCCTGCGTGGCGTTCTGAAAATACCGCTCGCCTGCTGTCTCGGGATTGGACCGTGCATGAGCACCGCACGCCAAAGACCGTCCATAGTGAACCGCTGATGGCCTTCGTGGAACTAGGTTGGGCTGGCTCCATCCTGTTGCTGGGCGGATTATGGCTACTGTGGCGCCAACGCCGTCTTGCCGCCAGTCAACAAGCACTGCTCGACACCACCCCCGCCTGGATTGCCTTGCTGGTCTCGGCTGCGGTACGTTCGCCGTTTACCGACAACCCAGCGGCGCTCGGTTTAGCCGCCATGCTGTTGGGGTTGGATCTCCGAACGGTAATGGCCTATCGCCCTCGACAGCAACCATCCGCGAAAGCGGCTTGGCGAAGTGTTTTGCCAACTGTGACGGTGATGGTGGTGGCCCTGGTCACCGTGCGCCCCGCTTGGGCACAGTTGCGCGGCGAGCAGTTGGTCGCCCGAGCCGCCCAGGATCAAGGGCACTTCGCCGAGCACATGAATGCCGCCACCCAAGCCCGCCCATGGGATACGCAGGCTTGGGTACTGCTCGGCAGTTATTACTACGCTCAACAGAAATGGGATTGGGCGCGCGACTGCTTCTACGAGGCTCTTTGGTACGACGCCAACAACCTGCCGGCCTTGACCGCCTTAATTCGCCTCGAGATGAAGGCGCCGGACGGTACCGAATCCAACTTGGTGGCTCTGATGGCACGCGCCGAGCAGTTCGCACCCAAACATCCGTCGGTCAAGGAAGCTCGCGTGGCGTGGCTGACAGCTCACCAAGAACACTTCCAGGTCGAGGCCGCACGCAAGGTCCAGGCCGGCGCTCGGGATGCTGGCCTGTGGTGGGCAGCCTCCTTCCTGGCGGAGGCGCAGATCGCCGCCGCCGAAGGACGTCGTGACGACGCATCCAAAGCCTTGTTCCGTGCCTCCGTCTGGGCGCCAAGCCATAAGGCCCTAATCGAGCGCACCGCACGAAAGGAAGAGATTGATCAGCAGACCATCGGCAAGCTGACCCGCGAGATCTACCCCACTTGGCCGCGCCTCTAGATTCAGGCAAAGAAAAGAGCGGGCCACCCCGAAGGATGACCCGCTGAAACTGTTTGGACGAAGCCCCTTGCCGACACTCGGGCTCTGCCTACTCCTCCGAATCCTCTTCGATTTCGACGATCACCTTGGTCAAGCCATAGCTATCGGCGAAGCCTTCGAAGGACAATTGGTCGGTGAAGAACTCGGTGCGTGCAGTCTGGATGGCACGCGCTCGCGCATTGTCCAACTCGGCAGGCCACATCGAGTCGACATCGGCATCACGGCGGCCCTTCAGGTGGGCGACAGCAATGCCATCATCACCGAAGTTCTCGGGGCCAACGATTTGGTTGTCGAGCAGATCATCGAGGCCAAAACCAATGTTACTGCGCAAGCCGCGCAGAACGGCGGCGTCAGTAGGCCAGATAGGATCAACGGTACGTCGTGCAGTTCGCGACAGCCAGCCGATCTGCTCGAGGGCTCGGCCCTCAGCACCAACGGCATTCGCGAAGGTCTCGGCATCGACGGTGACCGGGTCACCTTCGACGTAGTCCTCGCCACGTGGCAAGGCGGCCACGAAGGCATCGGCAGCCTCTTCGGCCAAGCGTTCCTTCTGTTGGTCCCGCCACAGGGTGACGACCTCATCGCGGATGTCGGCGAGCTCCGGCATGGTGCGCTCACGCTTCTCGGTAACCCGCACAAAATAAGTCATCCCGCGCTTCTTCAGTGGCTGGCTGGACCAGGTGCCGGCTTCCGACTGGAACAGCACGTTGAGTTGCAGGTCGCCAATACGATCGACGTCGACCAGCTCCGAAGGCGTGACCATCTCGCCGTAGACCAAGTGCTCGGCACCACGCTCGGCCGCGAAAGCAGCGCTGTCCTCAGCGCCAACCAGGTCGAGGCCTAGCTGACCGATGGCTTGGTTCAGAAGGTAATCCTTACGCAGGTCATCGCCGAGCTCTTCCTTGCTCAGTAGGCGACCCAATTCCGGATCGGCTTCCTGACCTTCTTCTGGCTCAGGGCGCACGTAAATGCGCGACTTGTTGATCTGGTAGAAACCATTGAGTTCCTCTTCGGTGGGCTCGACGACCGTGAACCAGGACTGCACCGTTTCTGATTCCAGCACCTCGGCGCTTAACAAGACAGCCTCGAAGGTGACGGCCTGCGGAATCTCTAGTTTGCCACGCTCATATGGACCGAGGTCCTCATCAAAGAAAGTCTGCAGTTCCTCATCGGTGGGCTCGAGTGCCGCAGCTTCGTCCGCGAACTGCGATGGGTGCCAAACGGTGTACTGCACATCCATTTCCTCGTTGTCCTTCGCCCAAGTTTCAAAGACGGTGGATTCGGTCGGCACGGCACTGGCCGAAAGCAGGTCGATGACAATCCAAACCTTCAAGGCGCGGGCGATTTGGGCTTCGAACTGCGCTGCGGTGCCGTAACCCAAACGCCGGTAGAAGGCCTTGTAGTTGGCCTCGCCAGCGGCGGCGAAGGGCGACAAAATGCCCTGCAGCTGATCGACCGTCACCATCAGGCCAAGGTCATCGGCCAACAGCATCAAGGTGCAGTAGGTCAGGATGTCTTCCTCGGAATCGCGACCGGGGAATGGATCCAGGCTCATCTGGCCAGGCAAGCTCGCGGCGAAGTTCTTCAGCGAAGCCGCCGTGCGGTAAGTGTTTACGTCGATCTCGGTGCGGCCACCCTCAGGCAGCTCGACGGTTGCGCGCAAAGGCGGGCCGCCTCCGAACATGCCTCCCAGGACCTGGGTCATGGACCCAGTCACCGAGAAAATCAACAGACAGAAGACCGCAACACCAATGATGCTCCAGCGCTTCAGCGGAGACATGGTGTTGGTGTGAACAGCCTCATGCTGATTCACAGGCTTGGGCTTGGATTGTTTATTCTTACTCATCGGTCAGATGCGGCGAATCGTAGCCCAGAAGTTTACCCCCTCCGAGCCGAATCGCCTACTTTCCTGTCGAAGACTCAGCGGCGGGTGATTCCGGCTCCAACTCCTGCTTATCGGCAATCTTCGCATCTTCTTTGCCAGGTCCTGCTGCTGTGGCAGCTTCTTCGGCGGACTTCCCAGCTGGTGCGGCGGGTTCGATACCCACCCCCTGCTCGGCAGGCGCAGCCAAGCGCCCTGCTTCCGGTAGGTCAGCAAGGTCGCGTAGACCGAAGCGGTCGAGAAACTCCTTGGTGGTGCCATAGAGGAATGGGCGGCCTGGCAGCTCGGCGCGGCCAAGGATCTTGACTAGGCGTAGATCCAGCAGGTGGCGCAAGTGCGAACCCGACTTCACGCCGCGGATGGCATCGATGTCGGCCTTCAGTACCGGCTGCCGATAGGCTACAAGCGCCAAGACCTCTAATGAGGCTGGTCCGAGCTTGTCCTTGGTGGCGGTCTTACGGGCGGTGGCCAAATCGTCGGCCATATCCTCGGAAGTCAGGAGACGCCAACTGCGACCGACCTGATGCAGGCATAGCGGCAAATCGCGGGCGGCCAACCACAACTCCAGTGCCTCGATGTGCTGGCGCGGGCTGAAATGCTCCACCGGAGCTTGCTCCTCGCTGCCTTCCGGGGGTGCCGGATAGAGCACCTGGCGAATACGATCCAGGGTCACGGCCTCCGGCGAGGAGAACAACAAGGCGAACAGCAGGCGCAGCCGATCCTCCGGGATGGAGGGCGGCGCCGAGGCGGCTTCTTCAGCGGATGGGCACAAAGGCTTCGAGGGGTGCAGAGATTGGGACAAAAGTTGCGCTTGCAGTATAGCGACGGGACATCTCCTCAAACCATGCCCGCGCCTCAAGTGGGCCGACGGGATGTTCGCGGATATCCTCCAAGAGCACTGCCAACGGCGGCAGTGCCGCTGCGGCCGGCAGCACCTCAATGACACGGCCCGTCATCCAAGTGAAGTCGCCGGGCAACTGCAAGGGGCCGAGGACCTGGCCGACAACGGCATCGGCGAGCAACTCCCCTGCTTGGCCTGGTAGGTAATTGGCGATGGCAGGATAAGAGCCATCGGCCTCGGGGCCAGGGATTAAGGACTCGGTCAACATCGACGCGGGGTTCCTACCGGACCTGAGGCTGCGTGCCCATGCCTCGGCCTGCTCCTCACTGCGACTCACCAACCACCACAACCTTGTGCGCCCAGTATGTATGGCGTCGGCGCGCAGTACCACCTGGTAAAGCAAGTTGTCTGCAAGATGACGACGATAAAGGGGACGCATCTTGGCCCATGCCTGTTGGTGTTGTTGCTGTGACCAACTTTCCAGGTCACCGCCCGCACCGAGGCTTTGCAACAGGCTGTCCTCCAGGTCGGCGATGGTCCGGTCAATGGCCTCTTGCGGCAGGCGGATGCCCAACCGTTTGGCTTCGTGATGGGCAAACTCGCTACGCATCATGCTGCGCACCACCTCGGCACTCTGCTGTGGATAGACGAATTGCATCTCGGCCACGAAGGCGCTCATGTCTAGCCCGCTATCCTGCACGCGCACGCCATCCAACAACACGCCGCGGGTGGACTGCAGCAACACTCGATTACTCGGCGTGGACGATTGGCAGGCACTCAACAGCAGCACCGCACAGGCGGCACTGATGGCAAAGCGCGACGCAGCAACCAGGTTCACTTGAAGGACACGCTGCGCCTAACCTGCACGCCATGGCAAGTGGGGCACTTCTTGCGTTTCTTGCTCGAACCGCCCGATGAGGCCTCGATGGTTTCGAGAAAACCTTGGCCTGCGCAGGATGCGCACAAGGCGAAGCGCACGTTGACAATCTCATAGTCGCCAGAGAACTCCGCGTAGTATGCCAACAACCACTGGAAGCGCTGCGTGACGCTGGAGCGACGCCACCAATCCTCTGGACTGATGTCCTCGTCCTGGTTGGCCTTGGCCCGGCGTCCGGCCTCGAGGTTGTCCATGTAGCGCTTCATGCGCTCTTCCATCTTGCGCTGCTCCTCAGACTTACCGTCGTTCTCGTCCTCGCCTTCGGCATCGCGCAAGCCAGCCTTGGCACGTTCCTCGCCGAGTACCCAAGAACCATTGCCAAAGCCTGCAGTATGCACGGTTGCTCCAATCTCCAAGCGAGCCAACCACCGTTCGTCGATGGTATCGAGGTTGAGGTCCTTGTCCATCGAGGTAATTTCGGTGAGCAGCTGCTGTCGAATCATCACCGGCAGCTCTCCTTCCAACCACGGCGTGACCTCATCCATTCGCAGGTCCTTATCCAAGGCCTTGCGCTTCAGTACTTTCAAGGCACGGTTGAACCAATGCCTTTCCAGATAACGGGTCACGGCAGCATCACGACGTCCGCCGAAGCGGTCGACGATGTCCAGGTATTCGCCACGCAGAGCGGCGCTCGGGAACATGCCGTCATAAGCTGCTAACATCTCCTCGGCCTCGGTAAAACGTTCTCGGTGCATCCGGTGACGGATGCTCTCGAGATACTCGGCCTCGGCACGGTTTGCGACTAGCTTCTCGACCTTGGTCACGGCACCAGCGACACGTTTGCTCAAGGCATCGTCGCCCTCGGCATCGGCCAAGGCACCACAGAGTTGATAGTGGGCCAAGGCCTGCTCTAACGCAAACATGACCTCGAGCTCTTGGGCAAAATCGAACTGCGCCATGGCATCGGTGGCATCGACCTGCGGCAGACGCTCGCCATAGAACTGTTCCGGAGTGAGGATCGATGCAGCCTCGACCACGACGGGCTCCGGCGGTGCGGCCATCTGCTGTAGCGGCACCAATGTGGTAGTCTCGCCCGAACGCAGCTGGATGTTACGGTTGTCCTGCCGCATGATGCGGCCGATCAGCTCACGCCCGTTCGACAACAGAATGCGATGCGCAGTGGTCATCGGCACCTCGGCCTGGTTGCGGTAGCCAAAGGCATCGCGGAGACGATCGGCTTCGCCCGGGAATAGGTCGCTCCATGCCAGGGTGTAGCGGCCACCGTCACGTGCGGTGGTCAAGATGAAGCCATCGAGATTATGCTCGAGGATTGCGCCGACCAGCATGCGACCGTCACGCAGACGTACCACTTGATCGCCACCATCTTGAGGCATGGCGGGAAGTAGCAGGGTAGTTAACAGGAGTGGAAGAATCATGATTATGGCTGCTGGGTGCGTCGCTCGATGGGAACGTCTCTCTCAAGCATAAAGGAAACACGCGTGAGCACGCGCTCGGGTGACTTGCGGTAGAAACGCAACTCGGCTCGACGCAAGGCCGGATTGTCGCCAGGAGGCCGCACGAAGAGGTCGAAACGGTATCCGGAGGCGCCTGGCACCTCGGTGCCGATGTATTCGCGCAATCCGGTAGGTGCACCGGAGGCGTCTAGCAGCCACGCATCGCGACGTAACTCAGCGATCAGTGGCTCGATGGCGGGCGCCAATTCGGCGCGCACGCGGGCATCCTGCTCCATGTTGCCGCCCACTTGGAACAGGCCCAAGATGGCGGTAATGCCGAACATGAAGATGGCGATGGCGATGATGACCTCGAGGATGGTGAAGCCTTGGTCGGAATTCTCCCAGGGGTTCATCTTTGCTGGCTTGACCGTGGCGCAAAGGAAGGGGTTCAATCCAGCCTCCTGCCGTCGGCGGCGATGCGATTGGTGCTCTCATAACGCGACGGCATATAGACCGGCGTGCGTTGAGCGTATTCCCCCGGCAAGGTGCCGCGTTCGCCGCGGGCACTGAAGCGGATGTTCGGGAAGGTGCCGTCGACCCGCACCCATTCATTGCCGATTGAAGCGTATTCGGGCAACTTGATTGGCGCGATACCACGCAGGCGCACGGCCTCGGGTTCGCCGGCGATTGGATCGTCGAGGTTGGCCGGCTGTTTGCGCGCGTTACCTGATACGAACTCGACGTTGAAGTCGATTACCGATGGGAAGTCGAACGGCATGTCGTTGTCAATGCGCAGGTTGCTGGTGCGTTGCCCATCGGTGTCGGTAGCGATGAACTCGGTCCACAACACGCCATCCATCACGGTCAAGCCTTCTCCATTACGCAACATCTCCTGCAATGTGCCGAGATCGCGCAAGCTACGCTGCGAGTTCTCGATGTTCGTGAAGCGCACCAATCGACCGAAACGTGAGGTGGCATCCTCGGGCACTACGGTCCACATGATCTCGACCGGTTCACGATTGCTGGGATCGATGTCGGTCAAGGCGGCACCGTCGGCGAGGAAGCGCACGCGCGGCAGGCTCCAGGCCAACACGCCTTCGCTGGCGGACCGCGCCTCCCAATGATCGACAATCAGCCAACCACGCAAACCTGTATGCAAGGCGTTCAAGTCGCCGCGGAAGCGCTCCACCGCAGCAGCGAAGACCAAGTCCCCCTGGCCGCGGCGCTCGCCGCTGGACCACAGGTTCACCACCGAGGTCATCACCTGCATGACGAAGGCCGACAGCACACCGAACAGAGCAAGGGCGATGACCAGCTCCAGCAAGGTCATGCCGCGACGCTTCTCAGCGCGCAGAATCACTCCACCACCTCCTTGCTGTTCTCGACCCGAGTGGTCGCCCAATAGTTAAACATGATGTTGCGCAGGCGTGGCTCCATGGTCCAGCCGGTGGCGGTGTAGGTAGTCGGATCGAAGGCGCCTGGCCCCCAATCAAACATAAAGCGCGCATCCAGGCGATCGCTGTTGAGTTCCAACGATTGCGGCCCACCGCTGGCAGTACGCCCACGATGGAACTCAAGCAGGCCTGGCGTGGTGCGCGGATCATCTTCCCAATGGGCAAGACCGGCACGCACCAGCGCACGTACGGTAATCGAATTGTCCGGCAGCTCAGCCTGGTAGAACATCGATTGCCAATGAGCCTCGGGTTCCTCGAAACTGACCTGGAACCACGCACCGACACCGCTGTCGGAACGCGGGATGTAGTTATCCATCCAGCGGTTCGGGAAGGAAATCGCCACGCTGCCGTCGGCATGGTTGGCGATGTCGGTGCCGAAACGACCACGTAACAAGCCTGTGCCGGGGTCGTCGTCGTCGTTGTCTCGCGTGCGCGGCATGCCGACGAAACCAGGACCGCGCATCGGTGCGTGCATCAGCTCCTGACCAATCAAGATCATGCCGGTGGTGGCGAATCCGTTGGTATCAGACAAGGGCACGTTCTCACTGCCGACTCCCATGCCACCGTTGAGTGCTACTGACGCACGACCATCGACCATCCACACCCGCGTGCCGCGGCCATGGCCGCGCGCTTCGGTGCCCATCAAGCCGCGGCCATCCGGCGCGATGGTGATCTCGCCGTTGCTGACATCAATCGCGTTGTAGGCGATGCGTTCGCCATCGATATCGAGGATGCCCGACTGCGGCATGAAGCCGAGATAGGTGCCTTGGGGCACGCCAGGCGTGTTCCAGCGACGACCGTCAAGCGACAGCTGCGAAGCGTTGACGGTGATGTTGCCCGCATAGGTGGCATCGAAATCCATCTCGAGGATCATCGCGCCGCGAGCGAACGGCCCGAGTACATTGCCCATGCCACCGACGTTATGCAGTGAAACCTCGTCTACTATGCCGCTGAACTCCGCTGCCGCACCACTGGTATCACCACCGACGATGAAGTTGGCTAGATTGGCCGGCCGCTCATGATTCGGAAACTTGCTGAGGCGCGGGAATTCGCGCCAATCAGAATAGAACAGCGGCTCCTGCACCAGAGTCTGGTAGTCGTAGGATGTGACCGGGTTGTAGGTGGAATCCTCGAAGGCCACGTAGGTACAGCGAGATTCGAGACGCCCATCGTTCTCGCGCACCGCGGTCGCCCATTGCACCGTGTACCACAAGTTGGAGTTGGGACTCGTCGGATCCATCACCGCTACGCGGTCGAGGCGTCCAACGTACCCTTCTCCTGGAATGCTGTTCACCGCTTGGGCACCTGAGAACGGACGGATGGTCTTGAACACCGGCACAGCGCGATCGCCGGCGCTATGCGGATGGTCATAGGTGCCCATCACGCCACGGAATTGCAGCAGCCATGAACGTTGCCAGATGGTGTAGCCTGCAGCGTCGGTATCACGCCCTTCCTCGGGATTGCCGATGGTCGGCCGTGAAGCCCAGATATCCTCAGGATCCTGCTGCTGCATTGCTGGTGGCGCGGGGATCTCGTAGAGCGCCGGAGATACCACAATCGGGCCATCTGGAGAATCGGGTGCCTCAGGTGCATCTGGCCCCGATGGCGATGGCGGTTCCGCCGGTGGCTCGATATCGTCCTCCTCATCGTCCCACACCAATCCTTCCTGCATGCGATACAAAGCACCCCAATCATCACGCACGAAGCAACCATCGATGATGTTGTCGTAACGCACCCATTCGGTATTGGCCGGATCACCAGGAGCGGCTATCTGCACAACCTCAGAGCGGTTCGGCAGGCCTGGCATGTAGGTTACGTCGGTGGCGCCGCTGGTCTTCATTGAGATTGGCACGATGTAGACATCGAGCTGATGGATGTCACCGAGCATGCGGCCGTCGGCGAGCTGCAGGTTATCCTCCCAGTTGGTAACGAAGGTGTTGCCGGCCTCGTTGAAAACCCCGTCGGTGGCTTCGACTACGCCCGGAGTCTGCACGTTGCGCTCGGCCAAGGTCAGCGTGGTGCCGACACGCGAGCTGTAGCGCACCACTTCCCACCCACCGATGCGGCTTTCGTCTTCGGCATTGCGCAGAGCCAGCGGTCCTTGGAACATGAAGGCATAACCACCATCGCTCTGGAAGGCCTCGGCGTAGTACTCGTCCTCGGCGTCAAAGCGCATCAACGGACTAAGTTCGATCGGCCCGAGGTAATCGCCGCTGATGCCCTGGCCCAGCCCAATCGGAAACAGCAACGGCGGGATCAGGGCAATGATCTCATCGATGCCGGTGGTGCAGGTGGCAATCGACCATGGCCCGACGTCGCCTGAAAGCGTATGACCACCAGGAGGCAGGCGTTCGAGAATCACCGTGGAGTAGCCGTAGAGTTCAACGCCGGCGCCCATTGGGTGCTCGGTGCCGGTGGCCAAGGCCAACAAGTCGGTGGCTTCCCGCAGCGAACGCCCGCCGAGGAACAAGGTGGGATCCCAATCTAGAACGAAGGAATTCGAGGTCTTGGAGCTGTAGTCGATTAATTCATTACCGATGCGTAGCACACCGCGATCGGGGAAGCCGTCGGTACTCTCGACATAAATCTCGCCGCCGGCGGAAGCGGTCCATGCGTCCATAGCCTGGGTGAGATGGGTGAATCCGTCGATTTCGCCACGCGGTACGCCATCGATGCACACTTGCATGCCGCGCGCGGATTGGTTGCGCAAAGTCACCGAAATGTGGAACCAACGGTTGGTCAGGGCGTACTCGGCAAAGTCCAAGCGCTGGGTGATGGCTTCCTGCAGCGAGAAGGGGTCGCCCGGGTCCTCGCCGGTGGTGCTCCAACAACGCACGATCAACTCGTTGTTCTCGATCGCCACGCTGACCCGGTTGCGGTCGGTCTCGAAGCCGGCGAGGTCGAAGATATGGCCGTTGGTGAGGTTGTCGGCGCGGAACCACCCTTGGAAGTGCAACGGTTCAGCGTTGCTGATGGCGTTATCGTCGCCCACCCCCCAATCATTGAGCGGTTCGTTATAGGGCCCGAACTCGTTAATGTCGCGCCCCAGCGGCGAGGTTTCGTAATCGAAGTGTTCGGTACGACCACGTCCATCGTGCGGGAAGCTATCGCTCTCACGTGCAGGCACCGGCACGATCGCACTGATCTCATGATCGGTCTCCGGCAGGCTGCGCCCTGGTCGGGTCAAAGCACCCACCTGCAAAGTCGGGCCGTTCAGCGGTTGACCGAAGTCGGTGGTGAAGCTGCCCATTGCATTCGGCAAGGTGGTCACGCCATGCAAGCCGCGTGACCATCGACCGAAGTCCTCGAAAACCTCCTGGCTGTTCAACAAGGAGATGGCCGGATCGGAGATTGCACTCGGCACGGCGTGCACGCGCTGCTCATAGGAGGCACGCGCCAAGGTGCGGCCGAGCCTAGAGCGGATTGCGGCATTGATGCGGTGTTGGTAGAGGTTGCCGCTGCGATACCCGAAGGAGGTCGTGCTTTGACGCAAGCTACCGTTGTTGGGATCGATGCCATTGACATAGATTGCCCAAGCATCGATGTCGGTCAGCGAACCTTCGTCGGCCATCGGTGCGAGTACCCGCGCCCACAAGTCGGCCGGGCCCTGCAGCGGGCGCGCCGCCATCACGCGTTCGGTGAAGGCACGCGCTTCGGTCTCGCTGACCCATTCACGGCCCCGCGACCCCGACGTCTGGCGATCACTGACTACTGGCGGGTTGCCGAGGAAAGCTAAGCCGGTGACCATGGCGTTGAGCACTTCCGGCTTGCAGGCATTGATGTCGATTGGCTCACGGCGCAGCGGATGTACGCGCGTCTGGAAAGGCACAAACCAGGTCGGCACCGGCGCCGACAGCAACAGACGGTTATTGAAGGCAACCATCACCAGGCGGTCGACGGCATCGGACAGATCGCCATCCTCTGGGATGATGCGGATTACGGTGCCGGCGTTGTACAGGCTGCCGTCACTGATCGAGATAATCTCGGGATTCTCGGGGTTGACCGCCCGCGTAAGCCAGCCGCCAGGTTCCCATTCGGCACTGCCATAGGAACCGGTGTCGAGACTGGCGAAGGATTGGATGCGACTCTTGTCGGCTTCTGGCAAGGTCTCGGCGTCGGCAGTGCCGAAATTGAAGTTCAGCATATCGCCGAAGAACTCGGGGGCGTGATGTCGGCCGGTTTGGAATCGCGACAGCGCCAAGGCCTGAACGCGCGGGTCCTGGACCTCGCGCCCACGTCGGAAGCGAATCTGGTCGAGGTCTTCCGGTGCCTCTAGATCCTGCTGCACTTCCGTGAACTTGCGCGCCTCGATACCGCCATAGACCACCCAGCGCGCACCAATCCACAACATGCCAGATTCCGGGAAACCATCGGTGGAAGTGACCTGGAGTTCACTGTCTCCATGGGAAGCGTCGGCAGTCAGGAAGCAGGGATGGATTAGGTTCTGCAGCAGCATCACCGGCGCAGTGGCCAGCGAAACCGTGGCCTGCACGCTCTGAATCTCTGCCCCCCACGCTTCGGTGCTCCCTTGCCAATCTTCACCGAGACTATGCGGCAGCGCTCCAAGCATGCTGCCATCCCATTCGTCGGTGGAATCCCACAGGGGTGTAGGGTCAATCGACGGGTGCGTGAGCGCTTCATGAAAGGCGGTCACGCGCGATGCCGAATCGACGGCGATGCGTGCACGCGAGCGATCGTAGGTCTCGCTGGCCGCTTCCGAACGCATCCTCGAGGCGAACAGGAAAGGGACGCCCAACGAGAACAACACCGCCAAGGACATCAACACGACGAGCAAGGCGGCGCCGCGACGGCGCGCGCTGGCGGTGGACATCAGCCCTTTGCTCATAGAGAGGCCTCCTGGGTGAAGCGCCCGACCACGAAGGTACCGATCTCCTCGTCCAGCTCCAACACCACCACCGGCACCGAGGTCGGATGCACGGCCGCATCCAGCATGCCATTGCGGTCGAAAAGCAGCGGCAAGCCCACTGGCAAGATCTCGATATTCTCGGGTACTTCGGGACCGGCTTCGGCGACTCGAGCCCAGACGGTGAATTCATCGAGCAAACCGACCCAACCTTTGTCGTCGTTACCGAGGATGGGCGCTGATCGCGGCGCCTGCAGGATTGGAGGGATCTCCATGCGGGCGACTTCCTGTCCGTTAATGCTCATCGCGAAACTTTGTTCCGCGGCGACCAGCTTCAGGTGTTGCCATTGGTTGATCTTCAGGCTGTCGGCCGGTGACTCCAGCAACATGTCTTGAAAAAACTCGCCATCACCGGCGCGCAAGGTTGCCGCAACCACGCCCGAGCGACGGATCTCGAGGTTCAGGAAGCCATCCCAGCCGAGCAGGTCGCCGCCGGTGCCAAGTTCACTGAAGAGGTCAAGGTCGAGGCCGAAGCCTTTGGTCAGGTCCGGCATGCCGCGCCCTTCGACGGTGATGGTGCCACCCTCGCGCAGGTCGGCGCAGCTGCCGAAGCGTCCGGTGGCGCCGATGGCTGCCGAGCCGGTGTACTGCAGGCCTTCACGCAACTGATAGGTCGGCTCAAAGGAGGCCTCCAGGGCGCGTCGGTAAACGAAGCGCATCAGGCGACGATCCTGTTCGGCAGTGGCAGGTATCTGCTTGACGCTAACAGGATGACCGGAGATGCGCGCACGGTCACGACTTCCCTCGAGGAAAGTCTCGATGCTGGCGCGCAGACCACGGTTACCAGGGTCGAAACGATCGATGCCGGCAACGCTGATGCCAGCCACCACCCCCAACACCACCATCACGATGATCAACTCGAGCAGGGTGAAGCCCGCAGAGCGCGATCGTGAGGAGGAACAAGATGGAAGCATGGCCAGCATGCTGGATCAATCGGTAAACGAGTAGAGATCGTCGTCGGTGTTGAAGTAGCCGTCGGGCCCAGCCGAGACCAACTGGAAATCACTCGGCGCGTAGAAACTGTTGGTCACGCTGCTGCGTTGGGCAAAAACCACATCCTCTTCGAAATAACCGTCCTCGCCGGCAAGGGCCACGCAGCCGCTCTCGTCGGAATAATGCAGGCTCTCGAAGTAGAGAATCGGGTTACCCCATTCATCGCCGATCTCGAACAAGGCGCGCGTACCGAGCATGGTCAGGTCGCGATTGGCCTCGTCGCCATCCGTGTTGACCAGCCACTCCTGAGACGGACGGGAACCGGTGTACCTGGAATCAAACAAGGCAAGGAACAGGGCCTCGGCGTTGGAGTTCTTGGCGTTCATCGCCACCCCCTTGGCCAAGCGATCGTCCGGATACTCGCCTTCGATGTTGCGATACTCGCGGATCATCGCGCTCAAGGAACGCAACTTGGCTTGTGCCGCCTTGGCCTTACTGTCGCCGAAGATGTTGCCGCCGAAACCGACGAAGACAGCGCTCAACACACCGATGATGACCAACACAATCATCAACTCCAACAGGGTAAATCCGTTTGCTCTGTATCTCATTGCTGCGCGAAGATCATCTCGACGTTATCGATGCTGGCGTTAACGTCTAAGGCACCGGAAGTGGCCACGAACAGGCCACAGGCCATGCGGCCAGTCGGGTTTCGTAGGTTCGAGACCTGATCGGAGTACAGGACCTCGTCATTGAACCAGACGGTCAACACCGGCTGGTTGGCTTCGCGATTGACGCTGAAGCGCACCCGCCCGCTCTCGCCTTCCCGCAGTTGGAAACGCGTGACCACCGGTGGATCGACCCGCGTACCGCGCGACATCTCGTAAGTAATCTTGCTCTCGCGATCGCGGAACACGCGGAAATACCAAGTCTCCTTGTTGCGGTTCTGCAAGGCGATGTATGCGCCAGCCTCACCACGATGACCACTGCCGACATTCAGGTCAGTGGTGAAATCGCGGAAAGAGATGCCGGGCACGGTGCGGAAAGCCTTGGTCTCGCCGACGCCGGAGTGGCGTCCACTGACCCAGAAGGCGCCCTCCTCGAGACGGGGCTCCACCCCCAGGCGTGCGGCTTCCTGGGTATCCCAACCCGCGCGTAGGCGTCGGCCTTCGAAGGCGTCAACCCAGAGGCGCAAGCGAGCATGTTCCTCGACGCGGGCTTGCCAAATCCGGGCATATTGGGCCTGCGGATGATTCTCGGTCTCGCGCAAACTGTCCTGCAGGTACGCGAACTCGGCGATGGTGGCGTCGAAATCACCTTCGCGGTAATAGGCCATGCCCTTGGCGTTACGCGCGGCATGCAGCTCGGCATCCATGGACAAAGCCTGATCAAAGCTGGCCATGGCCAACTCCAGCTCGCTCAAGGCGAGGAAGTTTAGGCCGCGACGCAAAGTCAAGCCTGCCCATGCAGGTGCCGAAGGCGAGTTCAGTACGCCTTCGGGGAACAGCTCCTCGAGCCGACGGAAGGCTACCTCGGCCTGCACCTGCGAACCATCGGCGTACAGCAAGGAACTGAACTCGGCCAACACCGCTGCGCAGTTCGGCTGGATCCGTACCAAAGATTGCAACTCCTGGCGTGCGGCTTCGCTGTCGCCATCACGGGCGGCCCAGTTCGCCTTCAGGTACCGCGAGTAAAAGTGTTGCGG
>JASMKM010000020.1 GCA_030749235.1 Planctomycetota bacterium
CGCATCGATGGCTTGGACATAAACCAAACCGCCAGCAATCGACGGCACATTGGTGCTGTAACTCGCCATGCCGCTACCGTTGGCACCTAGCACTTGCCCCAAAGTGAATCGGTAAGCGCTCAGCCCCGTAACAATGGTGTTTCCGGTAAGCGGATTCACTGCTGGATGGTTGCCAGCGCCAAAGGCGTAAAACAGGCCCAATGGTGCACCAGGAGTTGCGTTTTCCACAGTGAAGGTCATCGTGCCGCCGGGCGAGCCGGAAGTGCTCAGCAAGAATTGCGCACCACCGCCATTTCCAAAGATAAAAACCGATCCGGATGCATTGCCAAGGTCGTCGTCAGTTGGGACGCCGGCAGCAACGATTCCGTTCTCAATGGCTAGAGAGCGAGCAGAACCCATTTCGTCGAGAGGTTGCGCGTCGCTCGCGAGGTACCGGGTGGTCAAGGAACCACTGGAAACGTCGTAAAGATAAAGGGAGCCGCATTCATACACGGAAAGCTCGTCATTGTCTTCAGCGCCGACTACGAGCTGGCCGGAATCAATCGCCACGGACATTCCAAATCGATCGTGAAAGTCGCCGTCGGGCGGAATCAGTTTGTGCGTTTGATTGTAGGCGCCAAGCTTGTCGGGGGATTCGGTTTGCCCGAGCATAGCAGTGGAAACCCTCACGCAAGATGCCTGAACGGGCTCAAAGGTGAGCACCATTGACTCAATTAACGCCTACCTCATGGAGTAGGTCACTTCCTCATGGCCACTGGAAATGCCAAGGAGAAGCATGAGCCTTCACCCACAATGCTCGAAACACTAATTCCAACTCCGAGCTGTTTTGCTTGCTTCCGAGCAATGCTGAGCCCAAGTCCAGTACCTGATGCCCTTGAAACTGCACCCGGGTGACGCATGAACGGCTCAAAAATTGCCCCAATGAGCTTGGTGGGGATGCCAATCCCATGATCTTCAATGTCCAAAACTAGATTTGCGACATCCGATTGCAGGGAGATTTTCACCGTGCTCCCAGAATCCGAATACTTAAAAGCGTTCGAGAGAATATTTGTGATGACTTGCGAAAGGGCATCCGAATCACTTTCAATGGTGACTACATCTTCCGGAAAATCAAAAACTAAGTCGTCTTGCCGGTCGTGAGACCTCGCAGTGGCTCTCGCAAGGCGGGTCACAAACGAGCCAAGGTCGAAGGTGCTCAGGCTAATGTCCTCTTGACTAGGCGATTCCGATTCTTGCGCGCTCGACTGGCGAAGCATTGCCAAGGAAAACTTCAATAGCCTGCTTAAGGGTTCGTCGAGACTTTCCACATACCCCATAATTTCCTCTTTCGCCAAAGTGTCACTGGCGCGATTGAGGAGTTCTATCGTTGAAGAAATCTGGGTCAAAGGCGTTCGGACCTCGTGGGCAGACGCCCGCAGGACTAGATCCCGCGACTCGAGTTGAGTCTGCCGTTCTACAAGCGAACTAAGAAACGTAAGGTTTTGTCGATAATGACAAATGGCGGCGGCAGCAATCCGAGCAAACTTCTCAAGTGTGTGCCTAGCGTGCTCGACAAAGCCATCAACAGCTTTGGCCTTTGCGCTAAGGACTCCATAAATCTTGCCTTGGTGCACTAGGGGAACAGCAATTTCTGAGTGCCACTGAGCATCGTCACCAAGTACGCTTGACTCCTTACTTGTATCTGGAATATAGAAGGCTTCATGCGCCTTAAAGGCCTGCCCGGGGAGTCCTTCGCTGGGTCTCAACGTGATTGGACTATGGCTGCTGTCCACATCTGCCAGGGCGCCACCTGAGGACGCCTCTATCAGCAATTCTCCCTCGGATCGATATGCAACCAAATATTCAAGGGAGAGTAGCTCGGCACCAAGCCTTGCAATGGCGCCATAAAGTGAATCAAGATCGGGAGAGTCCCAAATTCTTTGCGCAAACGTGCCGACCAGGGATTCATATTGAAGCTTTTCCGCTCGTTGGGCAAGCATTCCCCGCATTCTTTGTTCGCGCTCAAGGGTCATCAGAACATCGAGATAATAATCCTGTGGGCCATACAGATTCCCAGGAATCTCCAAGGTAGTCAAATCTGCCATCGCACTGACGGCTGGGCGTCCCACGAAAACGATGAAACGATCTCCCTTCCAAGATGACTGGACGACTTGACCGTCCAGTGCAATGCCTGCACGGGAGATGGATGTCAAGACAACCTTCGAATCGCTGTACTTTACTAACTCTTCGAAACCCACATCCGAAAGTGCGGGGCGTGTGATTTCAAAATGATCACTGAGTTTGTCGCCCAGTTTGATCGAAGGCAAAAGCTCCAGGAGGGGAGGGCTAACGTAAGCAAAAGCAGTCGCTTGGTCCAGCCAAAAATGCGTCGGGAATGCCAACGCAAGTCCACTAGAATCCAACGAATGCATCGGAGCTTAAATCTCTTTACCTGTGGACCTCGAAGCGGATTTCTCCGCCCGGTCGAGTTGCTGGGTGAGTGATCACCTTTAAGGCTTCGCCACAGCGCTCTCCGATGCCTACGAGGAGCCCAACTACAAATGGTTCAAGTCCTTCGCGATGTGAGGCGTAAAAAACATCCATGACGCCCTTACCTTCGCTCCAACTGCCCTCAACACGGAAGGCCGGTGGTCGATAGGACGGGAACATCGCGTGACCTCGATCGTGAATCAAATTGAGGGACTTAATGAAAGACTCGAAATCATTGCCGGCCAAAGCGATTAGCTCTGGGAACTCACCAGGCCCGACCTCATGAATCCAGTATTTCCCGAAGTCTACGAGGAGATCCGCAGCATCTAGCTTGAGCATCTCACATGCTTTCCCGACGATCTTATAGGTAATCTCGTCGTCATATGGGTCATAGAGTTCGAAGCCAAGCGGAGGGACAACGTGCTCCTCTGAAAGCTCGCTAATGACTGAGCCTCCCCCCTCTTGGAGAAGAAGGTAAGCGCAAAGTGAGTGGTTAACTAATCCGTACATTTCAGGCGATGACGATGGAGGGGACAAGGATGCTTGATATACTAACGCCCAAGTGAGCTCCCTGGAAGCGAGAATACTTCCCACCCTCCCCCCCCCCCCCACGCTCTCCCTCCACGTGTCCGAGAATCAGCAGAGACTTAAGAACGAGAAACTCGTTCTGTTGGTGGAGGATGATGAAGTTCTACTCAAAAACCTCGCCTACTTTTTCCTCTCTGCTGGGTTCAGGGTGATCGAGGCTCGTGACGGACTTTACGCTCTCGACGAAATCCGAAAGATTCGTCCTGATCTTATTGTTACCGATATTTCCATGCCCAGAATGGATGGACTTACTTTTATTCGTCACGCAAAGTTCCATCTCCCGGACACCCCCATTGTGATTTCATCAGCGTTTGATGACGCTGGCAACTATCGACAGGCGCTCAGAATGGGCGTGAGTGATTTCTTTGCTAAACCTTGGGACATTAGCGAGCTCCTGAATCGCTCTATTGAGCTTGCCGAAGCGGCTACCCCAGTCATGGCCGAGGCGAGCAAAACATTTCAGTCAGCGTTGCGGGCTTGCGTGGAGCTCACCAGTTGCGAGCACACTGATGCGGTGATTGCTGTCTCGATTCCCGATGCTTTCGCAGCGGCGGACGGATTTATGGAATGGGCACGAGAATGCCTGGAGAGCCACGCCCCAAGCGGGAGCGTCGTTCAATTATGCCAGGAAAAGGAAATCTTGGCTCTCATCAACGGCCTCGGCATTTCATCCGCGAATCAAACTCAAGACCGCATTCAGAGCATCGTCGATCAACTTCGAGCCTCCATAGCAGATTTCGTTGGTCAGCCAGTGGGATTGCTTCAAGTGTTCGCTGTGACCGGCAATGCTGTGCGAGAGTACGTACAAGATTATGGAGTTAACGAGACCATTCGGGTTGTGTCGGCGCTCAATGGGAGCGATCGTGCAAAACCCCCTGCTTTTCGGAAAATCTACACTGACCTTGAGCTTGCCAAGCAGGCTTTCGACATTCCCCCACTCCTATCAGGCGTCCTCCGTGATTCTCCCGAGCAGCTAAGCATCTATTGGCAGCCCAAAATAAGACTGTCGGACGGGGTCATGGTTGGCGCAGAAGCTTTAGCCCGTTGGGAGTCTTCTCCAGGAAGTTTCGTCCGCCCGGATGTATTTGTTAGAGCCGCAAAGGACTGGGGATTCCTTAGAGCCTTAAATCAAGTCCTTCGGGACCGGGCCATGGAGTCTGCCCAGGCCATTCTTGACTTACTCCCAAGTGGGGAAAGACTGAGCCTAAACGTCGAGCCCATGGAAGTTCTCGAGGGGATTGCTCTTGAGGATCTTCCGAAGCAAGTCATGGACAACAACCTTTCCCCAGACTCCTTTATGTTGGAGATTACCGAAACGGAGTCCATACCGAGTGCATCCCAAGCTCAGTTCGTCGATCAGCTGAATCAATTAGCAGCCCTCGGTTTTGGGATTAGCATCGATGACTTTGGTCAAGGGGCCTCGGCAATCCAGCAAATCATTGACTGGCCTGTCAGTGAACTAAAAATCGACCGCTCGATGACCATGCGCGCTGATTCTGCCGACGTTCAAGCTGCATTTCGCGCTTCAGCGGGGCTGGCTGTCGCACTAGGCGTTCCAGTCGTTGCAGAAGGTATTGAAAACGAGGAGCAAGTGGCGTTGATGCTGGAGCTTGGAGTCCATGTTGGGCAGGGATTCTTCTGGTCCCAAGCTGTGCCTGCCGAAGAGCTGTGCCGCTGGCATAACTCGTTTGCCAAGAAGGACTGAATAGGTTCTTGCTGCGACAGTCCAGGATGCCGATGGGCGGATTCTCCCCTCGCACCCGCTCCTGAGCAACGAGAGCCTTCAAGGAGAAAGGAAAGGGAGGATGCTACCCCGCCTCTAAAAACTGCTCAAATCGCGCCGCAAGCAAATCCCGATCAGGACGATCCCGTAACCCTCTCGGCACCAAAATGCGACTGCCCTCAAGCTCCTGAATGCCATGTCGGAGCATGGGGCCACCCACCTCCTGAAGTATGTCTTCCCGCACCCTTGCTTCACCTCTATATGGGAGAAGGCGATTATCTATTGTGAAGTTGATGCAGTCGTGCGCTTTTGCGTGCATTGCAACAAACGGCTTGGCCACACAGAGGCGAGCAGATAGCCTTTTTAGGCCAAGGCGATGAGCATTGGCACTCGCGCCATTTAGTGCTTTAAGTTTAGGGTTTAAGGCAAAGCCCAGGCCCACTAACGGTATGACTGCAAGAAGTATCTTCCGGGCAAGTAAAAGTTGCTCGATATTTACTGGGCGATGTTTACGGCGCGGAGCCTCGCGGGTATTCGTTCTCCTTCCAGGCTGTTCAAGAACGAAATCAAGTCCGTGATGTTTTGTTGGCTAAAGGAAAGAGGCAGCAAAGTCTCTTCGCGATGGCCGACCAATGGCTCGCCAGGCAGATTCGAGTAGAACTCCAGCATCTGTTTCAGATCAGCGAAGCGGCCATCATGGGCATAGGGAGCAGTGCGTGACACGTTGCGCAGGCTCGGCGTTTTGTAAGCTCCGTAGGTATGTTCGTTATAGAACATATACAAAAGATGTTGGTTGTCGTCCCAGGAAGGGGCGTCGCTGAATTTCCCTCTGCCATTAAACTGATTGAGTCGCAGTTCGCGGATTCCATCGGGGCGACCTTGGTCAATGGGCTCAGCCCCTTCAGGCGAGGGTAGGCCGATGTTATGAAATTCGCCATCGCTGAGGTTTGGTCCAAAGTGGCAGTTGATGCACTGACCCTTGCCCATGAAGAGCTTCAAGCCGCGTTGAGCTGATTCGCTGAAGACTTCGTCACCAACCGCCTTTCCGCCGCGCAAGCCTGCTGCGAAAAAGTCGAACTTGGAGGGGCCAGTGATTAGTTTGCGTTCAAACGCCTCAATCGCTTTGCCGAAGTTGGCAAAATGAACGTTGATCAGTTCCTGATCTGCAGCTGTCATCCGTGACCATGCTTGATGGCGGGGGTCGCTGGATTGGTTGTTTACTCCGAAGGGGTCTTCGGGATTCGGCTTAGGTGGAAAAGCATGGATAGGGAATCTGGCTAAATCAGTCAGGTCCGGAAGATCACCAAATACTAATTTCCATGCTTGGCGCAACTTTTCATTGGCTGCAATTTGGTGAAGCACATAGGTCCTGGACGAATTCATTTCGATGGCACTCTCAATAGGCTGCAGTGCCTGCGACCACAGGGAATCTGCGCGCCCATCCCAAAATTGCCACTGCGTGTATGCAGCGTTCAAAACAGTAGGCGCATTAAAATCCATAATGCCGACGCCTTCCGATAACGCCTTGCCGTCACTCCATCCGAATTTAGGATCGTGACAAGTCGCGCACGATACCTTGCTATTGGGCGAAAGCGATTTTTCGAAAAACAATAAGCGGCCCAACTCAGCTGCATCGTCGTTGTCGGCAACTCGATTGCTTTTGCTTGCCGGCAGTGGTGCGGCTTGCAGACTTGGCGAAAGAGATTGAATGATCTTGAGTTCTCTTTCACTCCAACCGTCAGGCGATTGTGGTGTTGGCTGTGCAATGGGCAGCGCCACGCAGAAGGCGAGCTTGACAACGAACATCGTTAAAACGGTTCGACCACAATCGGAAACACGCTTCGTTCGCTGCGTTCAGCGGCGATGAGGTCAACGTAGACTTCCCATTCGCCGGGCATATGAAACTTCATGCCATCCACTCGCCATCGCTGCGGTCCCAGCTTGGTGACGCGGGGCTTGACCACCATTCCATGACCATGGTCAGGCATGTCGGCGTCAACGGTGATTTCTTGCACCCATTCCGCATCGCTAGTCACTGTCATCGAAAACAGCCGGTTAAGCGGAGGCCGATCTTCCCCAAAGTCCAGGGTGACTTGGGAAGGACTTTGGCTACATGCCGACAGACACAGGAGCAACAGTGTTATCGAAATGGCTTTCACTGAATCAATCACTGAACGATAACGCGGAGCGGCAAGGACAGAGCCCCAGCATTGCCAGGATCGTTTAGTACCTGAGCATAAATCGTCGTACCCGCCAAGCCAGAGGGGATGGATGCAGTCAAAGTGCAAAAACCACCGGCGTCGGCGGTCAGTGCTGGCAAGGCGTTGAAGTTTGAATCCAGCGCGACATCGCCCCAGGGAGTACTGGTTGGGCCACTGCCTGTGATCGACCATGCCAAGTAAAGCAAACTGTTCGGTACAGCGTTTGCAATCGAAATGGTGGCAGTCCCGCCGTCGGCAACGTTATTGGCGTAAATGCGCAACGGTTCATAGTCAGTCGCTGACCCAGGAGGGGTGGTGTGGCCCGATCCCGGCCCAATATTCGCGGTGTCGACGACGCCGTAATAGCTGGGCCCAATCAAGTAGGGGTAAGCCGGCTCGCCCGCCGCATCCAAGGTCATGAAGTAGGCAAAGGTCCCCGTAGGGTATTCCGGCGTTCGGCAGAAACGACCGTTGAATTCATCCAGGTCGCCCAATCCTGCGACGTACTCAAAGTCCTGCACGAAACAGCCAAGTGGGAATTGAGCCGAAACGTTTGGGCCGTGATAATAACCGCTTAGTTGCGTTCCATCCGGCAAGGTGTCGCGCACCGTGATGTTACGTGGCCGATAGCTCGACTCGATCCTTTTTAACCCACCGGTTCCGTTGGCGTTGGCATAACCATACGGCCCATAAACCGGATATCCATCAAAGGCAAAGCCAAGGATAGGCGAGTGGTCGCGTGGACTATCCCCTTGTTGCATTGCCAGCAATTCGGGATATGAGTGATAGTGGTAATTCCCGCTTGCTTGCGGGTGGCCTATACCGACGTCCATCGTTTGACCTTCGAAGTAAATGGCATCTTGCTCCCAAACGCCACGGTTGCGATAAGAGCGTCCATCCTTGGCGTTGAACATCGGCACGCCATTCACCATTGTTCCAATCTGCCCCAATCCGGTTTCGGTGGGATTCGTCGCAGGTTGTGGGTCGCGGGGAACTCGCCAAGTCCAATCTCGTCCAGTTGCAATATTAGGATTGCCAGGCCAGGGGCCGATTTCATGTGAAGGGATTCCTTCGGCGCCGATGTAGACGTAGGAGGCCGTGAACACAGTCGAAGTTATGTCGGCATCGAACTGCGAAACGGTTGCATGGATTCCCGGATCGTTCGACTTGCCTTTGGTGCCATCGATGTTGGCGCGCCAAGCGGATAGTTCAGGGTCATCTTGCGCGAAGGTGGGGGCGCAGATGCACAGGGCGATTGCAGAGGAGGTGGCGAGGATGAAATTCAACTGAATGACTTGACTTGGTGAAGGGGATGGGCTGCAGCTGAAAGAACCCACTGTTAGCTTACTGGTTCCGTTTTAAACTAAACCAACGTGCTTAGTTGATTCCCTGCTTGCGCCATAGCCCATCGAGTCTTGACAATCTAGGGCCAAGGTGCAACCACGTGGCTCACTATGAGGCTACACTAATTTGGCTCATCGTGCAGGCTGGTACTGTAACTCGCCTTGCCGCCGCACCAACTAGTAGCCGAGCGATTAATCTCAGAGAATTCGGACCGCACCGTCGAAGATAAGTCATTACGCCGTCCAGAAATTTGCTTGGGCGCTGATGAATCGGTCAGCCCTGCTGCACTGGGCAAGTCCCGTCCATCGCCTTCAGGCGCACGCGCGCCCAGATTAGATAGCCGAGACCACTGATCACGGTGCCGAGCATGTAACCGGCGCAAACGCCTTGCATCACGTTCAAGCCGACTAGGTCGTGGTGACGCGAACCGATCCACACCAGCGGGATGACTAGCAGGATGGTGCGCACCGCGGCGGCAATCAGCCCGGGTTTCGGCAGCTGCAAGCCGTCGAAGACCGAGCGACTAAGAATGAAGGGCGTCAAGCCGAGTACCGCGAGCGGTAGCCAGTACATGCTTTGCGTGACCAGGCTGGCGGTGACGTCGGAATCGGAAAGGGCGGCGCCGACCAGTGGGCCGAGGAAAACGGCGAGTGGCAGCACCAGCAGCAAGATGTAGAGGGTGCCCGCGCGCAGGCCGGATTGGAGTTCAGCGGCAATCGAGCTGCAATCCCCCTTGCCGTAGAGGCGTGCGGCCAGCGGCAACATGGCCACGCTGGCGGCAATCATCGGCATGGACAGGAAGCGCACCGAGCGGTCGAAGATTGACCACGACGCCAGCAGCGAAGTGGAGTCCTGCAAATCCTTGATGATGGCGTTGACGGCCATCGACTCCATGCCCATCAGCACGAAGGTAATCGCCGACGGCACTGCCAGAAACAGGATACGTCGGATTGGCCGGTTGTAGAGGCCCGGTACCTGTTGGTCGGTGCGTTGACGTCGGGCGCGTTCATGGATGTTCGCGCGGTAGCTCGCATAACCCAGACCGGCGAAGCGTCCCAGCACAGTGGACAGTGCGATACCGAAGATGCCCCAATGGAAGACGAACAGAAACAGTGCGTTGAGAGCGATGTTGGCGATACTCGAGTAAAGGCCAGCCCACATCGTGGAGCGCGTGTCGTGGTGGGCCTTGACCACCGAATCCGGCAGGATGGACCAGAACGACGTGACCGCCGAGCCGGCCATCAGCACGGTGGCGTAGATCTGGAACTGGCGTGCCACCAATGGATCCAGGCCAACGCGATCCGCCGACCACCAGACGAAGCCGGCAATCACAAGGAAGATCGCACCCAGTGCCGTGATGATCAGGCCGGCGGCACGTTTGAGTTGATCCACCTTCTGGCCTTCGCCAGCGCCCATCGCCAAGGCCAAGCGTGCGGTCAAGCCGTTAGAAGTGCCGACCCAAAATGCCGTGAGCAGGAATTCCAGCGGCAAGGTCAGGCCAATCGCGGCGATCGATGCATCGCCTAAGCTTTGGCCTTGCTGGTCATACAGCAAGGAAGCGAAGATCGTATCGATCCAGGCGAAGGCCGAGCGCAGCCAGAAGGAAACCACCAGCGGAGCCGACAGCTTGAGCAGCTGGGAGCGCTTCATTGGGGATAGTTTAGCGGGTGTCGGCTGGCCCTGTTGCCCGTCTTCCCTGAGTGGAATGGACGGAAACGACAGCCTTGTTAGCGTTGCATGCCGTGCCCGGCTTGGGACCGCGGTCGATCGGTGCCTTGATTGAGAGCATGGGATTGGCCACAGCGGTGGTGCTGGAACCGGAGAAGGCGGCTGGCCTGATTGCCCCGCGGGCCTTTGACCTGTTGCAACGCGCCGACCTGCGCGCCTTGGCGCTGGAGCAGATCTCCGCACAAAAGAATTGTGGCGCCAGCTTGTTGGTACGTGGCGAAGCCGGCTACCCCGAAGACTTCGAACACCTGGAATCACCGCCGCCGTTGGTCCATGTGTTGGGTGATGTGAATCTGCTGACAACCGAGCGGTCGCGTATCGCCGTGATTGGAGCCCGCGCCTGCACAGCTTATGGGCGATCCCAGGCGGCGCGATTCGGCACCGGCTTGGCCTTCGGCGGCGAGGTGTTGGTGTCCGGCGCGGCACGCGGCATCGATCAGTTGGCAATGGGTGCTGCCGTACAGAGCCAAGGAGCGGTAGTGGCGGTGGTGGGTTCGGGTTTGGATTGCCCCTATCCCAAGGATGCCTGGCCCTTGATGGAGCGGTTGCTTCAGGAAGGAGGTGCAGTGATCTCGGAGTTTCCTTTCGGCGCCGGGCCACGACCCGGCAACTTCCCGCGCCGCAATCGTTTGATTGCGGCATTGAGCAAGGCGGTGTTGGTAATCCAAGCCACACGTAAATCCGGGACCATGAATACCGTGAACTGGGCCTTGCAGCTCGGCCGCGAGGTCTTCGCGTTGCCGGGCCCGGTGGATGACATTGCCTGCAGCGGCACCAATTGCATGATCCACGACGGCGCCGGCATCGCGTTGAGTCCGGAAGAAATGTTGTTGGACTTGAACAACACCAATCTGAGCCCAACGCAGAGCGAGCAACCTCGGGTCTTGGAGTTGCTGCAGGAACAGGATCTGCATCCAATCGAATTGGCACGCGAATCCGGTATCGACGAGGAAATGGTGCGCCTTCAACTCCTCGATTTCGAACTGCGTGGCCAAGTGATTCGACTGCCCAGCGGCCACTATCATCGGTGCGGCCCCAAACCATGACCTGCCCCCTCGCTTCATCGTCCAATGAGCTGCGCCACTTGGTGCCGCGAGTGGTTGGAGGTCGGTGCGTGACGATTCGGAAGGGTCTTCTCGCTTACCTTGCACCGGTGATTCTCTCCATCACAAGCTGCAGCGGCGGCAGTAACGGACCAAAGACTTCCGAACTTGGCGTGACTCGCATGGATGCGGAGCACTTCCAGGTCGAAGTCGGCGGCCTAATGGCAACACCGGCAGCCAGCTTCACTCCTTGGTATGGCCGCCCTGCCTCGGGTTCTGAAGCACCTACGGTGTTGGGCGACCTGCGCCCTGCCTTGGTCTGCGACCTGCCTGGTATGTTCTCCTATCCGTTAAAGGAAGAAGGCAAGGGCCAACGTTTGACCACCGCCGTGCGTCGCACACGTCCTAGCGCAGAAGGTGGCGACGGTGCTGAAGGCTCTATCCGCGCCGAAATCTTCTGGCGCGTTGGCGAATCATTGACCTCGCTCGCCGCCGTCGAATGGAGCGGCGACGAGAACTGGCATGAGCTACAAGCCGACTTGCCTGCCGGGGAAGGCGAGCTGTTGTTCATGCACCGATTCAGTACGCCCGGCCTTGCTGAACAACGCGGCCAACCTGTGGCTTGGAGTCAGCCAGTCTTGGCCCCAATCACCAAACCACAACAACCCGACGTCATCCTGTTGACCATCGATACCTTGCGCACCGATGCACTGGAGCATGCGCCGTACCTGCAATCCTTGATGAACTCCGGCATGCGTTGGCGGCAGGCCTATTCACCGTCCAACTGGACTTTGCCGGCTTATGCTTCGCTGCTCACCGGCCTAGCTCCGGAGCAACATGGGTGCGGCCGTGGCCCCTTCGCCGAACAAGCCACGGGTCAGGTCGAGGAACGCAACTTCCGAGCACTCGGAACAGACCACACCATCACCGAAGCCATGCGTGCTGCTGGCTACGCTACCGCCATGTACTTCCAGAATCCGCTTCTCGAAAGCTGGACCGGCTTCGACCGTGGCTTCGATCGTTATGTGCGCACCGCCGATCGTGCCAAGGCCAATCACCAACCGGCCCTGGATTGGTGGCAACAGAACGATCACCGCGCGCGTTTCCTGACCTTGCATTACATGGCGCCGCACTTGCCCTACCTTCCCCCCACCGAGGCGCAGGCCGGCTTGCCCGCCAATCCGCTGGAAGAGCTTCAACCCGAACTCTTCTTCGAGAAGGATGCCGCGCCCGCCGACCGTCAGGCACACTTCAACCTCGGTAACCCCGAACGCGAAGCGGTGCGCCTTTGGTACTACGCCGACGTCGCTGCGATGGATCTTGAGCTGAAAGCCTTGATCGAGCAACTGTACGCAAGTGCGCCGAACTGCATGATTCTTATCCATTCGGATCATGGCGAGGAGTTGTGGGATGCTGGTGCCTTTGAACATGGATTCAGCTTCGACGACAGCGTGATCAAGGTGCCGTTGGCCGTTGTCTATCCCGGAAAAATCGAGCCGGAAATCATCGATACTCCCGTCGCTGCGCACCAACTCGGCACCTACATGTTGGAGTTGCTGAAAATTCCAAACACCTTACCGGCTTCCGCCTTGGGCGAATCGAAGAACGCCGACCGCACGATCCGCAGCAACTTCCCGCTGTTCCGCAGCGAAATCGGCGGCCTTGAGCTTCAGGCCGACGGCAGTTGGTTGGAGTTGCCCTTCAGCCTGGAAGGCAGTCCGGGAAAACCTGGCGTAATCGATGCCGAGACTGCGGCACGCATGGCCGAGTTGGGTTACAGCGGCGAATTGCCAAACGATTAGACGCGCGGCAGCCCTCGGGGCAGCCAGGCTTAACGACTCGGCAGCAAGAAAACGCCTGAAATCATGTAGGCCACAGCTGCGAATCCACCGACGGCCAAGAAGAACACTGCGCTACGTCGGGCAATGCCCTTGAGGATTGCGCCTTTCTCGTCTTCGCGGTAGCAACTCAAGACGATTGCGAGGACCACGC
>JASMKM010000021.1 GCA_030749235.1 Planctomycetota bacterium
CTGGGGGTCATCTGCCGTTAAGGGGAAGTAATGGCACGCCTCCTCTACCTACTGTTGCCGGCCGTGTTGTTGGCGCTTCCGGCCTGCTCATCAGGGCCTGAAGTCCTCACACATGACGATGGCCAGATTCGTCTGGTAATCGAGTCCGACGTCGATGGTGTCGGCGTCGAAGATATGAAGGTCCGCTTCGACAACGAACGCGCCACCGCTCAGTTCAACATCGTCAATAACGATGACGACGCGCGCCGCGTCTTCATCAGTCTGGAATGGCTGGATGCGCAAAACTTTCTGCTCGAGGATTCGATGGAGTCAGATCCCAAAGAACGCACCTTCTCAGTGCGGGGCAACAAACGCCGCACCTTGACCTTCTTCAGCCCTGAAGGAGGCAAGCCGACCACGCTGCGCTGCAGCTTGGAAGAAGTGAGCTTCTAAGGCTCATTTGACCAAAAGATTCGGGAAAATGCGCGTTGCTGACAGGGCTGCGCGCCATCTCTGCAATTTGACCTGCGCCGACATCGCCGCAAAGGCAGGTGAAGTGCTTGGCATCTTGAGGGTGTGTGGTTCCTTGACCTGACTCGCCTGCAGCATCGGACGCACCAAGCGCTTCCATGCCTGTTCCGCCTTGCCACCGTTGAACAACACCCACTGGATGGGCTGTTCCTGCAGCAAACCTACGAAGTCGTTGACCTCCTCGCTGGCGCTGTCGATGGCGCTGTCCAAGCTGCCCTCACGTTCGCAGCTGGCCAGCACATCCCACACTGCGACCTGCAGTGATGTCAGCTTGGCGACGCGCTTTTCATAAGGAAGTTGCCAACCGACGTCGAACAACTCGCCCATAATCCACCAGAAGCTGTTGCGTTCGAAAGCGTAGTACTGCTGCTGGCGTAAAGACTCTCCGCCAGGCATCGAGCCGAGGATCAATACCTTGGCCGTCTCGCCGAGCAACGGCGCAAATCCCTTGCACAACATGGTGTCCACTAGCAGGCGGCTAGTTGCCGCGAGGCTTGACCAAGCCCTGCTTCTCGTAGTACTGCTGGTGATACTCCTCGGCCACTATGAAATCGGTGGCGGCGAGGATCTGTGTGGTGATCGGTCCAGGCACATGTCCACTCTGCTGCAAGGCATCGCGGGAGGCGATGGCAATGGCCTCCTGCTCGGCATCGTGGAAGAAAACCGCTGCAAGGTATTGACTGCCAAGATTCACGCCTTGGCCGTTGCCCTGGGTCGGATTGTGGTTCCCCCAAAAGATTTGGATCAAGTCCTCGTAGGACACGCGCTTGGGGTCATAGGTGACGCGTACCGCTTCCACATGGCCGGTGGTGCCGGTGCAGACCTGCTTATAAGTGACATCCGGTACATGGCCGCCGGTATAGCCGGATTCGGTGTCTAAGACGCCATCTACAGCACGGTAGATGGCTTCGACTCCCCAGAATCAGCCTGCAGCGAAGGTGGCTTGCGCGCTGGCTTGCTGGGACGGTTCAGATGTGCTTGGGCTCATGGTGTTTGCGGGCGGCGTGGTCGCGGAACTGTTCATGGAATTCCCCGTACTGCAGGCCAGCGCCAGCAGCGGCAGGATCAGAAGGTTCAGATGCCGTCTCATGCTTGCCTATAGGATAACTCGAGTCCCTTTCACGCGGCTAGACTTCGAAACATGAACCGGGTCGCCCCCCTGCTCCTCATCCTGCTGCCCAGTCTCGCATGTGCAGCATCCACCACGCCGGCTCACGGTACGGATTCCCCGAAGCCACAAGACGACAGCCACTCGATGCCTGATTTCCACGACCGAATGACCGACAAGCAGGTCGCTGCCTTCGCGCAGTTAGCCATGGATGGCATCGTGCGCGAATGGCCGAACAAGCCCGGCCAGGTCTACGTCGGCCCGGAATCGGCACTGACGCCGCGGCAAATGCACCCCGTGTTCTATGGCTCCTTCGATTGGCATTCGGCAGTGCACGGCCATTGGCTGCTGGTGCGCCTGTTGAAGGAATACCCCGACGCCCCAATCAACACAGAGATTCGTCGCGTGTTGAACCAACAGCTCGAGCCCAACGCCTTGTTGAAGGAGGCAGCCTATTTCGACCAGAAGCAGAATGGCGGTTTCGAGCGCATGTACGGATGGGCTTGGTTACTGCGCCTTGCCACCGAACTGCATGGCTGGGATGACGCCGACGGCAAGAAGTGGGCGCGTGGCTTGAAGCCCCTGGAGGATCGCATCGTCCGTGGTGTCGAAGGATACCTGCCACGGCTTAGTTATCCGATCCGCACTGGCACCCACCCCGACACTGCCTTCGCCCTGGCATTCGAGTTGGATTACGCACGCGCCAAGGGCAACACTCGCTTGGAACACTTAATCATCCAGAAGGCCCGTGACTTCTACCTCGAGGACACCGACTATCCAAGCCGTTACGAACCTTCGGGCGAAGATTTCTTTTCGTCGGGTCTGAACGAGGCCGACCTGATGCGGCGCGTCCTGCCGCAGGATGAATTCAGCAACTGGCTGGATGGCTTCTTGCCCGGCCTGCGTGAAGGCGAGCTGAGTAACCTCGGCATTCCAGTCGAGGTCACCGACCCTACCGACGGTCGCCTAGTTCATCTGGCCGGTCTGGATCTGTCCCGCGCCTGGACCTTGGTGGGCGTGGCGATGGCCTTGCCCGAAGATGATTCCCGTAGGCCGCTGCTATTGGATTCCGCCAGCGCCCACACCAAGGTCGGCATGGATTATGTCTTCAGCGGTTTCTACGAAGGCGATCACTGGTTGGCCTCCTTTGCCGTCTACCTAGTGACCGGCAGTGGTCTCTAGGTTGCCGATTACCAGCACAAGCTCACCACCATCGCTGCCGACGATTTTAGAACTTGTGGCCGCGCATTGCGAACTCCAAGACCCGAACCAAGGCAATGGGCACACCGGTGCTGGCCGGATGTTGAATATGCGATAAATCACGATAGGCCGCATGCGGTTCGTTGGGGTCGACCAGCAACACTGGCGTGCCTGGACGGCGCATACTCACCAGAGATGCAGCCGGATAGACCGCAAGGGACGTCCCCACCACCAGGAAGATGTCGGCCTGAGCGGTAATCCGGGCAGCTTCCTCCATGGCCGGCACCGCCTCGCCGAACCACACCACATGGGGACGTAGTTGATAGCCCTGAGCGTTCAAGTCGCCGACATGGATGTCAGCACCTTCGAGGTCATAAAGGCGTTCTTCATCATCGATGCCGCGCGCCTTGAGGATCTCTCCATGCAAATGCAGCACGATGGAGGAACCAGCGCGTTCATGCAGGTCGTCGATATTCTGGGTAATCACCGAGACCTGCATCTGCGATTCGAATTCGGCCAAGGCCAGATGACCTTTGTTCGGTTCCGCCTTCATCACGCCACGACGGCGTTCGTTATAGAAGCGCAGGACCAAGTCGGGGTCGCGCAGGAAGGCTTCCGGCGTGGCGACATCCTCGACACGATGGTTCTCCCACAGGCCATCGGCGGCGCGGAAGGTGGGAATACCGCTTTCGGCACTCATGCCCGCACCAGTCAGGACCACCAGATGAGTTTGGCTGACAGCGCTCATTCTTCGCGACTTGCTTGCACTTAAAGGATGTTCTAGCTCGGCTCAAGATGCAGGAAACAAGGATCCACTCGATCAAAATCTTTCGGTCGAGTTATTGCCCCTTGTATCTGGGAGGGCGTTTCTCGGCGAAGGCCGCCAGAGCCTCGAGCCGGTCACTGGTCGGGATGATGCGGGCATAACAAGCAGCCTCATGCTCAAGTGCCACTTCACTGGGGAGATCCAGCCCCCCATCAATCGCCGCCTTAGCGGCCTGCAAGGCTAGTGGACCGTTGCGCAGCAAGGCATCGACCATCTCATCGGCGACCCCAGCGATGAATCCTGCTGGTGCCACGCGGTGCACGAGGCCAATGTTCAAGGCCTCGTCGGCTGTCAGGCGACGCGCCATTAAGATCAATTCCTTGGCCTTTGCGGCACCGACCAGACGCGGCAGGCGAATTGTGCCGCCAGCACCGGGGATGATGGCCAAGCTGGTCTCCGTTAAGCCAATCTGGGCATTGGCGTCGAGAATGCGCAGGTCGCAAGCCAAAGCCATCTCACAACCACCACCGAAAGAATGGCCATTCATGGCGGCAATGGTCGGCTGCGGCAAGGCAGCGATGTCGTCCATCAAGCCGCGAATGTTGCGTACGAAATCGGCCACTTGCTCCTCATTGAGAGTGCGACGTTCCTTCAAGTCGGCACCAGCGCAGAAGGCCTGGTCACCGGCGCCGGTAATCACCACCACCCAGACTTCGGAATCCTGGCGCAACTCGGCCAATAAGGAGCGCATGCGCAGAAGAGTCGGGAAGCTCAGGGCGTTGCGCGACTCGGCGCGATTGATGACTAAGCGCGCGACATGATCGTCACGCTCAAGCAGTACCAAATCCTGATCGGTCATGACCTTAGGATAACCGAACGGGGCTGGACTTTCGCCTGCGATTAGGAGGGCCGCCGCTGGTCGCCCATGGCCAATGGCCGTCCCAGCTCCTCGGCCAAGAAAGCCGCGGCACGGTCCAGTGCAGAGCTATCCATATCGGGTGCAAGCCCCTTGCTCGCCGCATAAGCCAACAAGGAACCGCTGGCGAGGTTACCAGCCGCACCAGGCGCGAAAGGACAACCGCCGGTTCCACCTGCAGAGGCGTCAAACAAACGCACGCCCATATCCATTGCCACCGCACAGTTCTCCAAAGCTGTTCCATAGGTATCGTGCATATGCAGGGCGATTTGATCGAGCGAAATGAATTGTTGCGCACCTGCGACCAAGGTCTCGACCTGCTCTGGACGACCGAGGCCCACGGTATCCGACAGTACCACGCGTTCTACCCCCATCTCAGCCGAGGCGGCGACCAGGTCCAAGACCACTTGCGGGTCGGTATCGCCGTCGCTTGGCGAACCAAAGGCCATCGACAAGTACATGCGCACCGGAAAGCCATCACTCTTGGCCGCAGCGCATAGGCTGCGATTGACTTCGGTGGCTTTGTCAATTGCCATGCCTGAGTTGGCCCTGGAGAACTTCTCGTTGGCGCCAATCACGGCGGTGATGGCATCCAACCCGCTATCGCGGAAGCTTTCGTAACCACGTTGGTTTAGCACTAGACCGACCAGCGGTAAATCCTGTCGCCAAGGTACGTCCTTTAGGGCCGTACACAACTCGGCGGCGTCGGCGAGTTGCGGGACCAAGTCAGCACGCACAAAGGAGGTAACCTCCAGCGAGTCCGGACGCGAGGCGGCCAAAACCTCGAGCAACTCCAATTTGCGGGCGGTGGAGAGGACCGCCTTCTCGTTCTGCAGGCCGTCGCGTGCGGCCACTTCATGCAAGCGCAAGAGCTCAGTCATGCGCGGATTGTTGCATGGCGGTGGCGGCCGAGGCAGAGGCTGCCGCGACCCAACTCATGGGCTTTGACGCCATCAGGGGTGCCGCAACTTGCACCGGTAGCGCGATGCCAATGGTCGAGCAGAATCGCAATTCTCATCCGTACTTAGGAACATGGGCCGCGATACGGGCAGTCTTGGCCTCGATGTCGCGCACACAATGCTTGGCCTGTTTATCCAGACGGGTCTTCGACAGGTAGCGCAGCAAAAAGCGCAGGCGATCGGCGCGGGTCACCGTCGCTGGGGCCGAATAGTTCAGAGCCGCCAAATCCTTCACCAACCAGCGCCTGCGGGGTGGAAAATCACGGTCAACGCGCTCCAGGTCAATAAAGAAGGGCCGCCCCCAGCGTGGATCCTTGGTCACGATCAAGTGGCAGCAGTACAGATCCTTGTGATAGAAGCCAGTGGAGTGAAAACGGCGCACCATACCGGCGACGTCATGCAGCACCTGATCACGGCACAGGCGTTCACTGATGTGGTTCGGGTTCGGGTAGCCATTCTCGAGCATTTGGTCCAGCTGAGGACCAGCGACCTCTCGGGTGACGATGAAAGATCGTCGAGGGCAGCCCAGGAGCGAAATATCCTCGCCGAAGGCTACCGGCTCAGGCACGTCGAAACCGGTCTTGCGCAGCATGCCGATGGCATCCCATTCGACATGGGCAGGACTGGCAGCCTTGCGCCCCATCAGCGCCATACGGCGCATAAAGGACACGTCTCGGTGTACCTTAACGAAAAGCACGCCTTCGTCAGTCTCGACGCGATAGGTCTTGCGGGGACCGGCATCGCGCGCGATGGAACCACCGTCGAAACCCATGGCCTTGTCGAGGGTATGCAGGTTCAGCTTCTCGAGCAGGTGCACATCTTCCGTCGCAGCCAGGATCCGTCCCTGGTCGAGAGTGGTCGTCGGCCGCCCCTTCGGCCGGAACATGTGGATGTCACGCGCTGCTGACATGGTCACATCTTCGACTTTTCCTACCGTTGACACAAGTATTTGCCGATATCTTGAGAAGATAGACTCCTTAAGTTGGCGCTCCCCTTCGAGGCTGGGACAGGATATTCTCTGCCTCCTCGGAGCTTTACCTCCCCCCCCCTAAGCCCCTGGCCCCCTTGCCGATGGCCGCAACTACAACCACTGACCACCAAGGGTCTGAATCCAATCCATTTCTTCAGATGCAAAAGCGTCTGGAGAAAGCTGCCGATTTGGTGCAGCTTGATGCAGGTGTCTACCGCATTCTTGCGACGCCATATCAAGAGCTCACCGTCTCGGTGCCGGTCAAGATGGACGACGGCTCATTTCGCGTATTCACTGGTTACCGGGTGCAGCATTCCATCGCGCGTGGTCCGGCCAAGGGTGGCATCCGTTACTCGCCCGAGGTGAACCTCGACGAGGTGCGCGCACTGTCGGCCTGGATGACCTGGAAGTGCGCCGTGGTGAACGTTCCTTTCGGCGGCGGTAAGGGTGGCATCATCTGCGACCCACGACGCATGTCGGCTGGCGAGCTGGAAAGGCTCACCCGTCGTTACACCGCCAACCTGATGGACATCATCGGCCCCGAGCGTGACGTACCCGCGCCAGACATGAATACAGGTGAGCAGACCATGGCGTGGTTGATGGACACCTACTCCACCCACAGCCGTTCTACTTCGCCGGCCATCGTGACCGGCAAGCCGATCGGACTTGGTGGCTCCAAAGGTCGCCGCGAAGCCACCGGGCTTGGCGTGGCCTTCACCGTGCGCGAATCCCTGAAGCATCTCGGCTTACCCGACAAGGGATGTCGTGTAGTGGTCCAGGGTGCCGGCAACGTCGGTGGCCTGGGTGCCTTGTTCCTGCATGAGATGGGGCACAAAATTGTCGGCATCAGTGACATGTATGGCGCAATCCACAATGATTTGGGTCTCGACATGCCCGCGGTGCTGGAATGGCTGCAGGACAAAGGTTCGTTGGAGGGCTTCCCAAACGCCGAACCCATCGACAACTCGCAGCTTTTGACCTTGGACTGTGAGGTTTTGATCCCGGCAGCCACCGAGAACCAGGTCACTTCGACCAACGCCTCCGACATCAAGGCCAAGGTGATCGTTGAAGGAGCCAACGGTCCCACTTCCGCCGAAGCCGATGCAATCCTTGAGGAACGCGGCGTATTCGTCGCTCCAGACATCCTCGCCAATGCTGGCGGCGTGACGGTCTCCTACTTCGAGTGGGTACAAAATCGCATGGGTTACTTCTGGGACGAGCAGCGCGTGTTCGACCGCATGGAACGCATCATGGTCGACTCCTTCGCCGACGTCGTCGAGTCCGCCAAGAAATACGACACCAGCCCGCGCATTGGCGCTTACTGCAAGGCCATTGACCGCGTGGCCTACTGCCTTGACCTGAGGGGTATCTATGCCTGATCCCGACATCATGCAGCCGCTGGAAGAGCCGATGGCTCCGACGCCCGAGTTGTCCGACGACGACCCGTTCTCCTCGATGATGGAACGTTTTGACGAGGCCGCACAACTGCTCGG
>JASMKM010000022.1 GCA_030749235.1 Planctomycetota bacterium
GGGTCCAAGGCAGCTTTAGTGAGCGCAGCGAGACCATAGACATAGGCCCAGGTGTTGTCGGTATCCCAATCGCTGACCCGCTTGATTAGCGGCGAGGCAGTCAGGAAATCGAGGCCGCCGTTCAGCGCTGCCGCGGCGCGAGGATTATTCTCGACCTCCATTAGGCTGAGGCAGACCAAACCGGTAACCGCGTATTGCCAAGCGAGGTGGGTTTCGGGATTCGACCAGAAACGATCGTAAATCATTGGCTGTTGCCAACTACCCCAGGAGCCATTCCGATTCTGTGTGGCGATCAAGTGTTCCAGCCCTTCGTGAATCACCCGGTCCGCTTGGGCACGGTATTCCTGAACTGCGGCCGAGACCTTGATCGGTGCGTCTTCTGTGACGGGGGATTGCAGAGGGCAGCAGCTGGCTGCGAGGACCACCAGACGAATCAACGATCCGACTCCGTGGCGGAATCCAAGGAGGCGAGTTCCGCCTCCAGTTCAAGGATGCTTCCTTGCAATTCGGCGGTTTCAGCCTCGCGTTCGGCTAGCTCCAGCTCCTGGTTCGCTATCGTTGCTTCCAGACTGGCTTGGGCCAAGGTCGCCGCGTGGCCCAGTTCCTGCTGCTGGTAGGACTGGCCGAATGCCTTCCACGCCTCGAAGCGCTTCTGCACGATGGCGAGTTCCGCCCGCTGGCGTTCAATGCTGCGCGCGGAACGTTCCAACACTACTTGGGCCGTGGCGTCGGCCAAGGCGTTGCGTTCATACATGGTTGTCAACTGCGCCAGTTCTTCTTCAGCATCAGAAAGACGGTCGCGAGTGGTCTCGACTTCCAAGGCCATCGTCTGTGTCTCCAAGGCGGCGTCATATTCGACAAAGGCCTGCAGGGCAGCGCGCGCGATGGCGACCTCGGCCTCGGCACTCAACATACTGTAGTTGTGGTCAGTGAGCATCGCGGCCATGCGCAGGTGGGATAGCTGCATCTGCTGGCGGGCGGCAGCAAGCTCCTGCTCGAGTTCGTCGCGTTCGTCGCCGACGTATTCCTCTTCGAGGAACTCCGCTTCAGGCTCTTGGGGAGTGGTGGCGGCGGAGAATTGCGGGAAGGCAAGCAGCCCGATGGCTGTAATCAGGGTGGTAGTGAAGAACAAACGCATTCCGAACCCTAGCAGAACACTCAGCCGCTACAGGAAATGAAGCAGACAAAAAAACCTCGCACCCGAAGGTGCGAGGTTAGTGAAGGCGCATAGCCTACCGGTTAGTTCTGGTAGGGATCGCTAGGGTTGTACTCTAGGAGGAGCTTTCTGAGGCCTTCACCATTGGTGCGGCCGGGGGAGTAGGGCCGGACGTAAGGGCGATGGGTCGCGGTAGCTTCCCCGAAGTCACGGCCGTCAGAAGTAAAGACGCTCACCATGGAATCCCAGAGGCTGCCCTGGCGCGCCGAATACGGAGTGTTCGTATCGTGGTTCAGGAAGTATTTGGAGATGGTATCGGGAGTCTGCGCCAAGCCACCCTTATGGGCAGGGGTGGGCTCGTGGGCCTTAAAGGGATTGGAATTGCTGCCGTCCAGGAAGGGCATGGAGCAGGAAGCGAGGGTAAGGCCGAGAACGGCGACGGATTTGAGCAGGATTCGGGACATGATCGAGTTCAGGTGCTCCTGGGAGCTGAGAACCCACAAGAGTAAGGAGGGGAGCAGCTCTCGTCAAACACACGGCGCGGCTATCCTTGACGCCTGTTATGGCTTCTGACTCCTTCCGTAACGCGCGCGGCACCAGGGATTTGTATCCCGACGACCTGCTGCTCATCCATCACCTCGAGCGCACCGCCGTCGCGGTAGCGCAGGCGGCTGCATATCGAGAGGTCCGCACCCCCTTGTTTGAGGAGACCCGCCTGTTCAGGCGTTCCCTGGGCGAGGCTACGGATGTTGTCGAGAAGGAGATGTTCACAGTGCCGCGGCGTACTGCAGAGGGGGCCGAGGTCAGTTCGACTAGCGATCCACTTTCCTTCACGTTCCGCCCAGAGGGCACGGCGAGCGTTGTACGCGCATATTTGCAAGGTGGATATGCCGCAAGGGCGCCCTTGCAGAAGTGGTATTACGTGGGTCCGATGTTCCGCTATGAGCGGCCGCAGAAGGGGCGGGAGCGCCAGTTCACCCAGTTCGGTGTCGAGGCCTTTGGCGCGCAGAGTGCCACCTTGGATGCCGAGGTGATTGGCATTGCCCTAGATTTCTTCCAGCGCCTCGGATTCGGCGAGCAGCTGGAGGTGCGCATGAACTCGATGGGCGACCCTGAGGACCGTGCTTTGTGGAAAGACAAGCTTCGTGATTACTTCACCCCACAATTTGAGGGCGAGCAGATCGAACGCTGTGCAGATTGCCGCGATCGCTTCACGCGTAATATTCTCCGTCTGTTGGATTGCAAGGTGCCGCGTTGCCAGGATCTAAACGTCGGTGCGCCGGACCTCTTCGAGGTGATGAATGAGGATGCACTCATGCATCACCAGCAGGTGGGCGAAGCACTGCGTGCCATCGGTTTCGAGCCTAAGGAGGATCGAAGCATCGTGCGTGGATTGGACTACTACTCGCGTACGGTCTTCGAAGTCCACTATCCACCGCTGGGAGCCCGCTCGGCTCTGTGCGGCGGTGGCCGTTACGACGGTTTGGTGGAAGAGATGGGTGGACGCCCGACCCCAGGCGTCGGCTTCTCGGTCGGCTTTACGCCGACAGAATTGGCAATGGCCGAACTTGGTTTACCGCCTGCAGGGGATCTCGACGACTTGCGTGCCGAAGCAGCGCCGCAGGTCTTTGCCATCGCAGTGTCGGCGGAGGATCGCTTACCCTTGTTCGCCCTGGTCGAAGATTTGCGTAGAGCCGGTGTGCGCTGTGAACTCGATCACCGCGGCAAATCCCCGAAGGCACAGTTCAAAGAAGCGGCCAAGTCTCAAGCACGTTTCGCCCTAGTGCTTGGCCCTGATGAACGGGTCGCTGGCCAAGTGGTGCTGCGCGACCTGCAACAGAAACAGGAAGCTCCAGTTGCGGTGGCCGACCTCGTCAACACCGTGACGCTGGCCTTATCCGCCCCATGAAGCTTGTCGTCTTCGGAGGTTCCTTCGACCCGGTGCATGAAGGGCATGTCGCTATGGCCGATGCCATCCAGGAATTCCAAGACCCTGACTTGCTGCTATGGGTGCCTTCCTTTCACGCCCCACATAAGATCGATCGCCCACCGGCCCATGCCGAATGGCGCCTAGCCATGCTACAGGCCGTGGTCGATCTTCGTGCCGGGGAAGAGGTCTGCCTCTTAGAAATCGAGCGCGAAGGTTTTTCCTTCACCGTCGATACGCTGCGCCAACTGCAGGAGCTTTATGGCGTGGCTCATCCGACCTTATTGTTGGGCGCCGATTCCCTGGAGCACCTTTTAACCTGGCGTGATGTTCCGGAACTGTTCAAGCGCGTACGATTCGTGTTCGTGCCGCGCCCAGGGTGGGGGAAGTCACAGTTGCGTACTTTCCGTGATTCGCTCAGCACGGAGCTCGGTGGGCTCTTTCGGGCCCAGTTCCTGCCGATGCCGGAAGTCGCGGCAAGTTCCACGCAGATTCGCGAGGCTCTTGCTGCAGGCCAGATGCCGAGTGACCTAACGCCGCAAGTGCGCGACTTCATTCGCGTCCATGGTTGTTATGGCTTCACCAAAGTTTGATTTCGCCAGCCTCGCGTAGGCCTGCTAGGACCTGTTCGCGATCCTGCCAGGTAGCCGGTGCTTTCATCACCTCGTCGACCAGACTGGCACGCACATCCTCTAGTTGGGTGATCTTTCGCTCGATCACCTGCACAATGTGATAACCGGCTCCGGATTCAAGCACCGCGGAGTTCTGGCCTACCGCTTGATCGGCGACGGCGGCGGTAAAAGCCGGGCCGTAGAGTCCAGGACGATAACTTGGCAATTCGCCTTGGCTCTGACGCGACACTTGGTCATGCGAATACTTCTCGACCATGGCAGGAAAGTCGGCACCAGCTTGGAGTTCCACCAAGCAGGCGTCGGCCATGGCGCGAGCCTGCAGCTTCAGCTCGGCGGAATCAATTTCGGCCGGCTTGGCACCGGCGCGAATCTTTTCGGCGCGTAGAAAGTGCGGCATCACCAACACATGGCGGATGCGTACCTTGACACCGTCGGCGCCATACTTGGAGTCGAAGGCACGTTGGATTCGTTGGTCGGTGGCGACGCGGGTGGCCAGCACCAACTGATCCAGTAGCTGCTCATGGGCCAGGTCGGCGCGTAGGTTCTCGAGGAGGTACTCATAGGTTTGCCCGGCTTCGCGCAACGACTTGCGGAAGTCCTCGAGGCTGCGTCCTTTGCGATTCTGCTCCATGCGGGTATCAAAGGCCTGCTGGAGGGCGGCCTCATCCAGTGGGATTCCGTACTCCATGGCGGCTTGCTTGACAAGCTCGTGGTCGATCATCTGGTTCAGTTGACGCTTGCCATGGCGCTTCCACAGGAAATCCTTATAGGCGGCGAGTTTGATCTCGATATCGCCGACCATTGCTACGACATCGTCGGGCAGGGCTTCTTCGGGTTTGCTCTCTTGGGCACCAAGCGGGGCGGACAATAAAGAGCACGAGACTGTGATGAGGGTAAAAACGAGGTGTTTCATGGGCGGGTTGCAGCAAGTGGAGAGGGGAACGAGAATACCTCCCACGCGTCGCCGCAGGAAGCCTGTGGGCGGGCCTTGTTTTGATTGCCATCATCTCCGACCTGCATTCCAACATCGAAGCGCTGGATGCCGCCATGAAGGACATCGAGTCTCTCGGTGTCGAGACCGTGGTATGTCTGGGCGACGTGATTGGTTACGGCGCTTCCCCGCGCGCCGTCATCGAGAAGGTAATGGACCGTTGTGCCGTCTGCTTGCAAGGCAACCACGACGCTGCCCTTCTCGATGACCAAGATGCCATCGGATTTAACGAGCGTGCCTTGCAGGCCATCGACTGGACCCGCCATGCCATTGATCCCGAGCATGAGGATCATTGGGCCTTGTGGGATTGGTTGGGGGCTTTGGTGCCTTCGATGGAACTCACGCCTAATGGCTATGAGGCGGTGCAGATTGTGCATGCCTCGCCACGTGAACCTCTGGCCGAATACCTAATGCCTGCCCTTGCTGCAGATGGTGAACGGGTCGTGGCCAACTTCAAGGCCGCCGAACATCGCATCACCTTTTATGGCCATACCCATCACCCAGGCTGGTTCGCCGAAGGCAGTACCTTTCAGCGTGCCGTCGGTCAGGATGTGGTCCTGAAGCTCGAGGCCGAACGTCGTTACCTAATCAATGTCGGTTCGGTCGGTCAACCACGCGACAGTGACACGCGTCTTTGCTACGCACTGTTCGACGGGGAGACCATCCGTTACCGCCGCCTCGAATATGACATCGAGTCGGCAGCCAATCGTATCCAAGCAGCCGGACTTCCCGAAAGTTTGGCTGCACGCCTTTTGCTGGGTCGCTAGGCGCCAGCCCTGTCCCACACGACGCTTTCCAAAATGGGAAAACGCTTCATCACCATCGCCCTCTGGAGTCTGGTTGCAGTCTTCATCATCAATACCTGCTTCTCGGACAAGGAGCCGCCGGCGAATACCGGAGTTCAGTCGCAGTGGCTGGAGAGTTTCGAGGTGCCCGCACCGGAGGCTTACGACTTAGTTCTAGAGAATGAGCTCGTGCGCACCGAATGGAGCGCCAATGGTGCATCTTGCGGGCGCATCCTGCTGAAGGAGTTCACTCCGGACCTGCATGATGGTGCCATTGTCGAAGGCGATTGGCTGGTGATCTATGATTCCACCTGGGTCGAGGAGAAGGCTGGTTCGAGCTACTCGAGTTATCGTCGTCGCGACGCCTTTCGCCTGCTCGAGAACCAGTCCGATTTCCTCTTGCCGGCCAATCCAGATTCACGCGTCAAGCAGAATCTTGATTCAGTCCAGTGGGATGTGGAGGTGCTCGGCGGCGGCAATGAATTGGTCTTCAAGGCTTCCTTCCCTACGCAAGGTGTCGACCTAGTCAAGAGCGTGCGCCTCGAGCCAGGCAACTACCATATCGATGCCGAGATTAAGGCGGTGCCGCGCTCCAAAGTGGCTGTCGGCCGCGACCTCACCTTGTCGCTGTCCACCGGCGGCGGCATCCGCACCACCGACGACAACTTCTATCCGAACCCCTATGTCGGCGTCGGCATCACCGACTACGGCGAGCTGGATGATGTCGATTTCCTGCTTCCCGACGGCAGTCCGGTACCCAACCGCGCCATCGCCGAGCAATGGTCGACCGCAGGAATCCCATTCGTGGTGGAGGGTTCTAAGTATTTCCTGTCGTCAATCCGGGCCTTGGGCACCAACCGTTTCCAGGGTGCCGTCGCAGAGGTCCTGTTCGATGACCTGGCAGTGACCCAGGATGTCGCGTTGGAAGGCGACAACATCACCCTCAGCGCTTCCTCTGAGTACTGGAAGCGCGCATCGGTATCTGGCATCTTCAACCTGCACCTAGGGGCAATCGACACTTACGAGGCCAAGCAGTTCCAGTGGTACATCGGGCCGAAGGATACGCGCGTAATGACCGAGGAAAAGTACGGCGAGATGGCCGAGGTCATCCATTACGCCGATTATGGTCGTTCCTTTTTCTACCGCCTTTTCCTCACGTCCTACGTGGCACCAGTGCTGTTGTGGATCATGAACATGTTCCATTCGCTGGTCGGTAACTGGGGTATCGCCATCATCCTGCTGACCGTTGTCGTGAAAGCCGCGGTCTTCCCAATCATGCGTCATAGCCAGATTAAGATGGCTGCATACCAAGCAAAGATGGCGAAGGTTAAGCCGCAGCTCGACGCAATCAACAAGAAGCACGCCAAGGATCCTCAGAAGAAGAACGAGGAAACCATGAAGCTCTACAGGCAACACAAGCTTTCGCCACCGGTCGGTGGGTGCTTGCCGATGTTTCTGCAAATGCCGATCTTCGTCGGCCTGTTCCAGGCATTGCGTTCGTCAATCCTAATCCGTCAAGAACCGTTCTTCGGCTGGATCGACGACTTGGCCAAGCCCGATGCCTTGATTGACTTCGGCGGCCCGGTGTTGGATTTCTTCCCGTTTTCGGGAGTCACCACCTTCAACCTGTTGCCACTGATCATGGTGATCCTGTGGGTTATGCACCAGCGTGCAATGCCCAAGCCGACTGATCCGCAGCAGGCGCAGATGCAGAAGATGATGGCCTTCATGCCGATCCTGTTCGGCTTAATCCTGTACAACTATGCGGCCGGCTTGTCGCTCTACATGATTACCTCGTCGTTAATCGGCATCTTCGAGCAGCAAATAATCCGTAAGCGTTGGCCTGTGCCTGGTAGCCCGCAAGCCAAGGCGAAGGAAGAAGCCGCCGCAGCCAAGAGTGGCAGCAAGTAAGCAAGATGTCATCGCGGCGCCAGCCACGCCTACGGGTGCGGCGGCGCGAGCGGTGATCCGCCTCACTGGCCCATCCCTTCTTGCCGACGCCACGCGTTACCTGAGTTTCCTTGAGGCCCCGCTTGCTGCAAGACCGCAAGTGGTGGACTGCATATTGGAGCCTTTGCCGGGCATCCGACTCGATGCCCATCTTTTGGTCTTCGCTGGACCACACTCGGCGACCGGCGAGGACGTGATCGAAATCCATATGCCTGGGGCGCCTCCACTGGTGGAAGCCCAACTGCAGCAGTTGCTGAGCGCGGGCGCACGGCTCTCCGAAGCCGGTGAGTTCACCCGTCGTGCTTTTCTGAATGGGCGATTGGACTTGACGCAGGCTGAGGCGGTATTGGAGTTGGTGGAAGCGCGCTCTTCGGCTGCGGCAATGGCGGCCAGCGAAGTGCTCGGTGGTTCCTTGGGAGGTTGCATGAGTGCGTCTCGCGATGTCTTGTTGGAAGCCTTGATGGAACTGGAGGCCGGATTGGACTTCGAAGAAGGCGATTCCCAGGACCTGGAACCTGGTGCGGTGGATGAGTTGCTGCACCGTGCTTCGGTCTTATTGAACTCCGGCCTGCAAGCGGAACAACAACGGTTGTTGCGTCATGGTGGCCAGTTCCGAATCGCTTTGATGGGGGCGGCCAATGCCGGCAAGAGCACCTTATTCAGCCGCCTCACTGCCACGCAGAGCCTGATTTCCGACACCGCTGGAACGACCCGCGATCGTCGCGAAGCCATTTGGCAGGTGCCAGGGTTGGAGCTGCCGTTGACCTTAATCGACTTCCCCGGCCTAGGTGGCGAAGCCGCTGACAGCCGCGACGCGGCTGCACGGGAGTTGGCCGAACTCAATTCGACGCCATTGGATCTGCTGTGGCTTTGTGTCGCGGCAGATACCGCAGTGGAGGACTTGCCGGCTCGTCTGCCTGCGGCTCCAGTCATCGTGCTTTGGACCCAGTTCGATCGCCAGAGTTCACCCAATCGTGCGCTATTGACTGCTGTCCACCGCCTGGTCGGCGCGGAAGCTCCACAATTGGAGTTGAGTTGCCCTCCAGATAACCTTCAGGTGCTGCCATCGGAAGCCCTAGCAAGGCTCAGCCAAGATGTCTTAACTGACTCCGAGAAAGCACTTTCCGACCATATTGCCCATGGGCGTAGACATCAGGAAGCACTTCAGGAGGCTGTTGAGGCGGTGGCGCGAGCCACCCAATGGGATCAGTTGGGCGGACATCAGGATCTGGTCGCCGAGGACCTGCGCGCTGCCCTATCAGCCCTGGCTTTGCTGGTCGGTGAGTTCACCTCGGAGGATGTCTTGGATCGGCTCTTTTCAGCCTTTTGTGTAGGTAAGTAGATTGACGCAAGATGTTGTGGTAAAAAAGGTCACGCCCGTTGTACTCCACAACCCCTTGTTGCCTTGCGTTGCCCATATTGCCAAGCTGATCACGACCGAGTCATTGACTCTCGCTCTGCCGCCGATGGTTTCTCCATCCGCCGCCGCCGTGAGTGCATGGAGTGCAGCCGACGCTTTACCACCTACGAACGCATGGAGGAGACTCCGCTGCGCGTCGTCAAAAAGGAGGGCTCGCGCGTGCCTTTCGACCGCAGCCAGATCCTGCGCGGCATGTTGAAGGCCTGCGAGAAGCGCCCGGTGTCGATGGAAGATCTCGAAAAGATCACTTCATCGATCGAACGCCGCCTGACCGAGATGTTCGACCGCGAGGTTGGCAGTAAGTACATTGGCCAATTGGTAATGGAAGAATTGAAAAAGCTCGACCAGGTCGCCTATGTGCGCTTCGCTTCGGTCTACCGCGAGTTCAAGGATGTCGAGCAATTCATCTTCGAACTGAAACCATTCCTCGAAAAGAAGGGTGGAGCCTAGGAAGAAGCTCAAGCGCGTCGTCAAACGCGATGGCTCGGAACAGAGCTTCGACGTGTTGCGACTTACCGAAACCATCACTGCTTGCTTGCAGGGTGTCGGCGAGAAGGCCGTGCTCGCACAACAGTTCAGCGACACGGTGGTGGTGCGTACCTCCAATGCCGTCGGCCTGGTCGCCACGACCGAATTGGCGAAGATCATCATCGAGGTCTTGGAGTCTTATGGTTGCGCCGCTGCCGCCGAGGCCTTTGCTTGGTATCGCCTTGAAGAGGAAGATCTGGTCAGCAATCTTCGTGTGCACACGCAGACCGGGCGCGAGACCCAATCGCAGCGGTGGCATCGAGAACGTCTTGCACGCTCGTTAATGCGCGATCGTTACTTCGAATCGGCCGTCGCACGCACCGTTGCACGCAATGTCGAGCGGCGCTTGGTGGCCACCGGCTTGCGTCATGTCACAGGTCGCTTGGTGGCAGCACTTGCTGAGAACGAATGCCGCACCATGGGCCTGCGTGGCGAGCCCTTGCATTCCGAGCATCTTGGCATTGACCGGCGCCAGTTGCGCGCCTGGCTCGGTGGTGAATGCCTCCCAGCCGGCAGCGGTGACAGCGCCATGCCAACCTTAGGTGCTGACGGTCAGGATGCCCGTCCAGTTTTGGGGTCGGAATTACTGGCGCGTTTCGCCCTCGAGGAGGTGCTGAGCACTCCTCAGTTAGAGGCCTGGCGCTCGGGCCGCTTTGACCTACTGGCCCTCGGCGATTGGCTGCGTCCATTGCGGCTGTGGTTGCATCCACACCGCGGCGAGCATGAGCACGATTTCTGGAAGAGGGTCGCTGCCGCGCGCACCGAATGTCATGAGGTCCAAGTCTTCCGACCGGCCTCTGCGGATAATGGTGCCTTGTCACGCAGCGCTCCATCGTGGTTGCAGGCGCCCGGCGTCAACCTGCGCCTGTCCACATCTGATCCAGCCTTGGCCCTCGACTGGGCCGAACAAGGCTTGTGGCATGCGATGCCGGTCAAGGCCTTCCTGCAGGCCGACGATGCAATCCTCGCCCAGTTGGTCGGCTTCGGCCACACCACGGTGCAATGGCAGCCACCACGACGCTTCCCTGCCGCTTCTGAGCTGACCGAACGCTCGTTAGAGCGTGGTGCGGTCATCAATCTGGTGCAGCTGGCCGCTACCGCTGGGGCCTTGGCGCTCGAGGATTTCCTCGCCCTGGTCCAGGAGAGCCTGGACTTGGCTTGCGGCTCGCTGGCAATGCTCGTTCGCCGCGCCAAGATGGCCGCGCGCCCCCGCATCGTCTTGCTGCCAGCAGGCCTGGATGCAGCCCTGGAGCTTCTATTGCCGGATTCGGCGCTGCGGATGACCCGTTCCCGCCAGTTGATTCTGACCCTGCGCGACCGTTTCGAGCGAGCCGCAAAGGCCCACGAGTTGCGCCTGGAGCACAGCAATCCACCTCATCCGCAGGCTGTTGGCACCCGTTTGGCTGACCGCGACGGGGTGCTCGGGCCGCTCGTTTACCGTTGTGGCTGGCTTCCAGGCCAGTTAGATGTTGAAATGGTGTCGCTGGCACTCGACACTGCACCCTGGTTGGAGTTCCCAGCCGCCAAGCTGTACGGCAGTTCCTGGTCCGAGAAGCTGCTTCCACGCACCCCCGTCGAACGAAACTCGAACCAAAGCGAGACCTGATCCCGCATGTACCTGAAACGCATTGAACTGGAAGGATTCAAATCCTTCGCTGACCGCACCGTCATCCCGGTGGAGCGCGGCCTTACCGGCATTGTCGGCCCCAACGGCTGCGGCAAGTCCAACGTCGTCGATGCCCTGTTGTGGGTGATGGGTGAACGCTCATCGAAGGCCCTGCGCGCCGACCATATGGACGACGTCATCTTCAAAGGCGCCGAAGGCCGCAAGGCCGCGCCTTATGCGATGGTCGAGGTCATCCTTGGAGATCCCGAAGGCAAAATAGTTGAAGTCGGAGGTGAGATTGCCGTAGGCCGCCGTCTGTTTGCCAATGGCGACGCCGAATACCTGCTGCATGGCCGCAAGGTGCGCCGCAAGGATGTGCGCGAAGTGCTGATGGACACCGGCCTTGGGGTGCAGGGTTACATGGTGTTGGCGCAGGGCAAAATCGATGCTGTGTTGGCCGCCAACCCGGCCGATCGTCGGAGCGTTTTCGAGGAGGCTGCCGGCATTTCGCGCTACAAGGCACGCAAGCATGAGACCGTACTGAAACTGAAGCGTGTTGAATTGGATCTGTCACGCGTCGATGACGTGCTCGAGGAAGTCTCGCGTGCGGTGCGCTCGTTGCGCCTGCAGGCGGGTAAGGCTCGTCGCTTTGTCGAGATGCGTGATCGTTATCGCGAGTTGCGCGTGCGCTTGGCTTTCGCCGATTCCAGTGCCTTCCGTACGCGCGAGAAGGAACTTCGCGGCTCCGAACAGGAAATCGAAAGCGTCATTGATGAGCTGCGCACCGAACGTGACAGCGTCGCGAAACGTCTTGCCGAGTTGGAGCGAGAGGAAGGGATACTGCGGGAACGTCATGACGGCTTGCGCGCCGAGGCTGGCGAGGTCAAGGAACGCGCCGCCGGCCTGGAGGAGCGCGTACATGGGCTCGAGACGCGTGCATCAGAAGGGGAATCGCGCATCGAACGAGATCGCAACCGCCTGGCCACCCTTAACGACGAACAGCAGGATGGCGCCGAGACTGACCGTGCCTTGCAGGAGGAACACGACGAACGTACCGCCGCATTGGAACAGACGCGCGTGGTGTTGGGCGAAGCCGAAGCGGCCTTCAAGGTCGCACGCGAGGCCAAGACCGCTTTGCGCACGCGCATGGAGGAATTGCGTCGTCTGGTGTTGAACGCCTTGCAGGAGCGTACTCAATGGAACAACAAGGTGGCCACCGCGGCAAAGCGTCGCAGCGAAGCTGAAGGCGGCTTGAAGGCTCTTGAGCGTCGTCGCCAGGAGATTGGTACCGAAGCCATGGCGGTCGGCTCCGAATGCAAGGATTTGCAGCAGCGCCTTGAGCGATTAGAAGGTGGCGTGCACGACGCTGAGTTGGCTGCCAAAAACGCCCAAGAAGAAGTGGAGCGCCTACGCGATGAGCGCAAGGGTTTCGCCACCACGGCCCATGACGCGCGTCAACGTCGGGCGTCGGCGCAGGCACGCTTGGAAGCCTTCAAAGTTGTCGACGATGAGATGCCTGGTGTGCCCGAGCACTTACGCAATTTCATCGAGGAACAGCGCGCCGGAGTTGGCGGTTGGATGCTCGATGACATTCAGATTGAGCAGCCTTGGGACCGCATGTTGGAGAACGTGCTCGGTCGCTTGCAGCATGCCTTCTGGTTGACGGATGCCGCCGCCGCCGAACAGTTGCCCGAAGGCGTGTTCGATTTCTTCTTCGCCGATTCGGCTTCCTCTGCTGCTGTCGAAGTCGTCGAAGGTGCCAAGTCTTTGCGCAGTATGTTGAGTGGTAACGATGCTGCCTGTGATGTCTTGTGCGAGCGTCTAGGCCAGGTCTATTGCGTGACGACAGCGGAAGAGGCCCGTGCGTTTGCAAGCAGCTACCCACATGCCTTGTTCATCTCAGCCGATGGCGAGATGCATGGTCGTGGTTATGCCCGTTGCGGCATTCTGTCCGAAGATGCTGCCGGCATGTTGGCGCGCCGTAATGGTCGCGATCAGGCACAGACCGCGTTAGAGGAATCCGAGATTGAGTTTCAGCGAGCGCACGCCCTGGAAGAGGATGCAGCTGCACACCTGATTTCTGCGGAGCAGGTCGCGCATGATCGTGCTGCGGAACTACGGACGGCCGTTGCTGCACGTGAGGAAGTCGCAGAGCGTCAAAAGGGTGTTACCCGTCGCGAAGCCAGTCTCCAGGAAGAGGCGCGCTCCATGGAGCGTGAAGCCCAGGAGTTGGCGAAGGTGGTCGAGCAGGCTACCCAGGTCGAGACCGAGGCTTCCGCATGTCGGGATGCTGTCGAGCAGAAGCGTATTCAAGCCAACGGTGAGTTGGAGAACATGCAGGGTGAGGTGGATCAGCGCGAAAAGGCTTTTGAATCCGCATCCCATTCCTTGCAGGAAGCGCGCGTCGCCCACGGTGGCCTGGAGCAGGAAGATCGCCTGTGGCGCAACCGCCATGCCGAGTTGTTGGCACGTACCGAGAAGCAGAATGTCGAGCGTGGCACCTTGCAAAAGGAGGTCGCCGAGTTGGACGTGCGCTGCGCTGAGTTGCGCGCCGAGGCAGAAGAAGCCCGCAAAGAGCGCACGGAATTGTTGGAGCGTCGTTCCACCTTGACCGAGCGGGTCGAGGAGGCTTGGGAGCAGCTACAGCGAGCATCCACCGCCTTGCATGGTGTGCGTGCGCGTAGCCAGGATGAATCCGGCCGCTTGGAGCAGCTACTCGAGAAGCGTCAAGGCTTGGCGCTGGAGGTGCAGAAGGTTCAGATGCACCTTGAAGAACTTATCCGCGGCGTGATCGAGGAGTTCGGGCAGCCGCTCGAAGACCTGTCACGAGGTCTCGAGATTGATGCGAGTCAGCCCTTGCCCGAAGGCGTCAGCGAGAGCGAGTACCGCGATGAGCTCCTCGGTTTGAAGCGCCGAATGGAGAGCATTGGTTCGGTCAACCTCGATGCGGTTAAGGAACTCGAGGAACGCCAGGAGCGCGAGTCCTTCCTGACCAATGAGCGCGACGACCTGTTGGCAGCAAAGACCAACCTAGTTGACACTCTCGAGGAGTTGGACATTAAGTGTCGCGAGCGTTTCGTAGAGACCTTCGGTCGCGTCCAAGGCCAGTTCGAGCATATCTTCCGACGTCTGTTCCGCGGTGGAAAAGCATCAATCCAACTCGAGGCCGATATCGATCCACTCGATGCCGGCATCGACATCAACGTGCGCCCACCGGGTAAGGATTTACGTTCGATCAATCTGCTGTCTGGCGGCGAGCGCACCTTGACCGCATTGGCCCTGTTGCTGGCTGTATTCCAATCGCGTCCATCACCCTTCTGCTTGCTGGACGAGGTCGACGCAGCCTTGGACGATGCCAATGTTGAGCGCTTCGTCGACGTGCTGAACGATTTCACCAGCACGACCCAGTTCCTTGTCGTGACCCACAATCGCATCACCATGGCGCGCTGTGAACGCCTCTTCGGTGTCACCATGCGTAAGCGTGGCGTGTCGATGGTCGTCAGCGTGGAGTTGGATCAGGTTGCAGGCGAAGGAGAAATGGACTTGTCCCAATCCGAGGCCGTTGACCCAGCTCGTGCCCGTGCTCTGCAGACTGCCAATGCTCCCCAAGCACCGCTCACTCCAGCCAATCGTGGTGTGAGTTTGCCGGATGCTGAAGCCTTAGAGATTGTCGAAAAGGAAATGGAGGCCGAGCAGTAAAGCCGCGCTTGCATAGGGAAGACCTGTGTAGCCTCGCGGGTTCCTGAAGGTTGCGCCTCAGGCGCGAGGGACTCCTATTGACCCTTCGGACCGAACTCCTTCTCGATGCGTGGCAAGGCAGCCGTGACTAGGCGGCCGACCCGCGCCAGAGAGTTGGCGCTGACATTCTCCAGGGTGTCTTCTTTGGTATGCCAGTAGGAGTTGTTTGGGCCGAACTTGAAGTCAATCAGGTCGATGGCAGGGATGTTGCGTCGACGGAAGTGCAGGTGGTCATCGTTGATTGGCTGTTGACCGACGAATAAACCATCATCGCCTAAGGATGCGGCAGTGCTCTCGAACAGCTGTTTCAGCCGACTGTCGGAACCACTTTCCTTCAGCAAGCCCAACTTGGCGTCGCCGACCATGTCGAGCAGGACCAGCGCCTTGATGTTTTTGATTGTCTTGTTTTCCTCCATCCGTTCGGCCAAGCTGCGGCTGCCGAAGGTGGAGTTGGTGTCATTATCCCAACGCAATGGAAGGCCATTCTTGTCGGTGCCCGGGAACAACTCCTCTCCGTCGAACCAACACAATACGATTGTCATGCCGTTGCGCGGACCTTCGCCCTGTAGCTGTCGCGCCAACTCCAGCAGCACCACCGTCGAGCTTCCGGCATCATTGGCGCCGACGAAGCCAGGTTTGTCAAAGGTGTCGTAATGGCTGGCAATCCAGATTTCACCCTTCTTGGTACCCTCACGACGTGCTAGCACGTTGACGCCCTCAATCGGTCCCTTGCGACGTGCACCTTCTGGCGGGAAGGCCTCGAACTTGTCCAAAGTCACGGTCCAGCCCTTCAGCTCGCCAAGGATGCTCTGCATCCAGTCCCTAGTCCTCTCGAGTCCCTTGGTGCCGATGCGGCGCGGCCCGATTTCCTCGCAGAGGTGCTTCAGGTCGGCGTAGGCGCGTTCGTGACCCTTGCCATCGGCGCCCCAGACGGCGTCTTTGGGGTCGCCCTGGTGGTTGGGCCCCTGGGCCTGGGTTCCACCGCAGCTGGTTGCGGTGAAGGCCAACAGAAGCGGCAGCATCAGGGCTGCCGTAAGAGGTTGCGAAGTACGTTGGATGCGCTGCATGACGTTGTGGTTCTCCAGGGGGGACATGATACCCGTGGCGTGTCTACAATCCTCGGATGCCGTCCCAGGACACAGGAGACCTTCTCTACGAGCCACCGCTGCGTGAGTTCACAGCCTTAGCGATTTTTCTAGGCATCATGGTCGGTTTGGTCATGTCGCTGGCCAACGTTTACCTAGGCCTTTTCGCCGGCATGACCGTCAGCGCCTCGATCCCGGCAGCGGTGATCTCGATGGGCCTTTTGAAGGGCGTATTCAAGCGCGGCACCATCCACGAGAACAACATCGTGCAGACGGTCGCCTCGGCAGGAGAATCACTGGCCGCAGGCATCATCTTCACGATGCCCGCCTTGGTGATCGCCGGCGTTTGGAGCGATTTCGACTTCTGGACGACCACCTTGGTGTCGATGACCGGCGGCATGCTGGGCGTGCTGTTCATGATCCCGCTGCGACGACCGATGATTGTTGAGGATCCCGACCTTATTTACCCCGAAGGCGTGGCTTGCGGTAAGGTGCTGCGCGCAGGGGAAGAAGGCGGTGCCGGCATGAAGATGGTCTTCGGGGCGCTGGGCCTGGGAGCCCTAATCAAGGTCCTGATTGAGGGCATCAGCCTGGTGACCAGCGGTCTTAAGTTCGCTTTCACGGTTGGCAGTGCGCGAGTCTTCACGGGTATCTTGGCAAGCCCGGCCTTGGTCGCGGTGGGGTTCATTGTTGGTTTCAACATTGCCACTTTGGTCTTCCTTGGCGGCGCGATTTCCTGGTTCGGGGCAGCACCGTATTTAACTGCAACGACTGAATACCTGAAGGAGGTCATGATTGATGGCGTGCCGACCATGGTGCCAGTCAGCCTTGAAGATCCCGCTCTCGAAGGCTTGGTGAAGGCCGACGTTCGTTTCCTCGGTGTCGGCGCGATGATCGTCGGCGGCTTGTGGTCTATCATCCAAATCCGCAAGGGTATCGCCCAAGGCGTGCGCGAGACTTTCGGCAGTTACCGCGCCGCCATGGATGTGGTTGAGCCACCGAAGCAGAACGACCAGGATATGGAGCGCAAGTGGCTGCTGCTGCTGATGGCCGCCACCATGATGGTGGTGCTGTTCTTGTACTTCCGTGTCACCGATAACCTAGCGATCTCCGCGTTGGCCACGCCGCTGATGGTGGTGTGCAGTTTCTTCTTCGTCGCCGTGGCCAGCTATATCGTCGGCCTGGTTGGTAGCTCCAACAGTCCCGTCAGTGGTATGACCATATGCTCGGTATTGCTTACTTCCGGAGTCATTGCCATGTTCGGATATTCCGGCGAGCTCGCCATCTTGGCCACTATGGGGGTGGCCGGTGTGGTCTGCTGCGCCACTTGTACCTCGGGCGATGTCTGCCAAGACCTCAAGACCGGCAATATCGTTGGCGCGACGCCGTTTCGGCAGCAATGGGCCGAGGTTATCGGCGTATTGTCGGCAAGTTTCGTGATGGCACCGGTGCTCGGCTTGCTGCATCGTGGTTATGGCATCGGCACCGATGCTCACCTCGAGGCCGCTTCTCAGGGCAATGCCCTGGAGGCTCCGCAGGCGCAGCTATTCGCCTCGTTGATGAACGGCTTCTTCGGCGAACTCGAGCTGCCATGGATGCTCATCGGCGCCGGCGCGGTGGTCGGGCTTGCAATCATCCTCGTTGACCAGCTGGTCTTGTTGCCAAAACGCAGCAAGTTCCGCCTTTTCCTAATGCCGGTGGCAGTCGGCATGTACCTGCCTTTGGGCCTCTCGGTTGCCATTCTCGTCGGTGGCATCATCGCCTGGCTTGCCGGGCGTGCCCATACCGATTCGGAAAGTCGTGAACGTGGCCATGAAAGGGGGGTACTCTTGTCCTCTGGCTTGATTGCTGGAGAGGCCATTGCAGGGGTGCTCATTGCGATCCCGATGGCCGCAAAAATCAAACTTCCGGACATGGAAAGCAGTTTTTCCCCATGGTTGACCTTAGTCTCCATGCTGGTCGTCGCTAGCCTCCTGGTCCGCGCAGGAACTGCCAAAGAACTCAAGTGAAACTGTCCGTAGTCATTCCGATCTACAACGAGGAGGACACCCTTCTCGATATTATCGAGCGCGTCCGCGCCACTCCATACGAGAAGGAGCTCATCCTGGTCGATGACTGCTCTCAAGATGGTACGCGAGCAATCCTGGCGGATCTGGAGAAGGATGAAGACCTCTCGATCCATTACCACTCGGTGAACCAGGGCAAGGGCGCGGCGCTGCGTACTGGCTTCCAGCATGTCACCGGCGACATTGTCCTCATCCAAGATGCCGACCTCGAATACGATCCGGCCGAATATCCAATCCTGCTCGAGCCAATCGAAAGGGGGCTGGCCGACGTGGTCTACGGTTCGCGCTTCAAGGGTGCACGCATGTCGCGTGTGCACTTGTACTGGCACCAAATGGCCAATAATTTCCTGACTTGGGTGTCGAACATGTTCACCAACCTGAACTTGACCGACATGGAGACCTGCTACAAGGTTTTTAAGGCCGAGGTCCTGCAGGGTATGGAGTTGAAATCAAACCGCTTTGGATTCGAGCCTGAGATCACCGCTAAGATTGCGCGCAAGCGCATCGGCGGCGACCGCATCCGCATCTACGAGGTGCCAATCAGTTACTACGGTCGTGATTACGATGAAGGCAAGAAAATCGGCTGGAAGGATGGCGTCGCTGCGCTGTGGCACATTGTGCGCTATAACCTGTTCTCTTAATTCCTGGCGAAGACCTTCGTTTACGACCCCACGGCCAAGAAAACTCTCCAGCTTTCCCTACATTAGCTACGGTGATTCCCGCAGTGGGCCGCGTGCGGGTGCCACCGCCACCGCGACATCATGCAGCCCACGAGCCCTCAGACCAGCTGCGGCCGCTTCCAGGGCAAGCTCTGGGTGATTGTTTTTCAATGACAGGTGTGCCAGCACCAGCTGCTTTAGGCTGGTGGGTGCAGCAGCGGCCAGCAACTCTCTGGTCTGATCATTCGACAGGTGTCCTAAGTCACCACCCACGCGTTGCTTCAGAATCGATGGATATGGTCCCTGAGCCAACATCTGCACGTCGTGATTCGATTCAAGGATTAGGGTGTCAACACCATCGAGCAAACCGTTCTGCTGCAGGACCTCGGTGCGCCCAAGGTCGGTGAAGTAGGCGCAGCGCTGTCCGTCGGCCTCGAACAAGAAACCGAAGGTTGGTTCAGCGTCGTGGGGGACCTGGATGGGGGTAATCCGCAAGGGCCCTACCTCGAAACTGCCGCGATCGGCAATGGCGCGGTATTCCACCTTGCGTCGTTGCAGTTCCGACCAGCTGGTGCGGCGATTGAGGCCAAGGGCGCCTTCACCAGCGTAGAGCGGGGCCTTGGCACGTGCCGCCACAGGTACGATGTTGGCGGAATGGTCACTGTGGCAGTGCGTCAACAGCACGGCATCCAGCGAAGTCATCGAGGCGCCAACGGATTCCGCATATTGCCTGGCCGTGCGTTGGGCAATGCCGCAATCCAGGCCGACCGTGACCCTGTCGTTGCCCTTGCCGGCCAGGATGACGCTGCAATTGCCGGTGGAGCCGCTGGCGAGAGTCTGAAAGCGCATACCCCTTTCAGACTAGCGATTTTTGTCCTAGAATGTCTAAATGATTTTGTTGCAGCGAATCGCGTGGCTCGCACTTGGACTCTTGGTCCTTGTGGGGGTAGCCCATGCGCCGTTGCACGCTGCCCCGGATCACTTCGGTGAGGAATGTAGCCAGTTCGCCTTGTGCTCTGGCGCCATCACCTTGTTGGTCTGTGCCGCGGTTGTCGTGGTGTCGCGCAACGCAAGCCTACGCCAGCCGCGTCGATTGGCGCCGATTGAAGTGCCCTGTACGCCAGCGCGGTTTTCGCATGGTAGTCGCGGGCCGCCCCTTTGGTAATTCGTTCCGAAATTCCTGAACGGCAACGTTCACTACCCGGCTGCGTGCAGCCAAAACGTCTTACCAAAGAAAACCATGAAAAAGCATGGACCCTTAGCGACCCTCGTCGCGCTTGGGCTATGTGCAGCACCTCTTGCTGCACAGGAGCTCGAGCTAGAGAACCAGTCTCCGAACACCGAAGACGCCCTCACCGAACGGATGTTGAACCAGACCTTCCCCGGCTTTATGTCTGGGCGTAATGGTGGCTTCACTTCGCGATTCGATTCCTCCTTTAACCCTGCCATGGGCCTAATTTTTGATGGCATCGCCAACTTCAGTGAAGAAGAGGGGGCGGAAGTTGACAACTTTGACTTCCGCGTCGTCGAACTGAACTTGGCAAGCCGCATCGACCCCTTGGGTTGGGCCTACATGGTCGCAGCCTTCGAAGATGGCGAATTTGCTCTGGAGGAAGCAGTTCTAGTCATGGATCAGCTTCCTGCCAACATGAGCCTGCGCGCAGGTCGGATGTTGAGCGATTTCGGCAAGTGGAATACCTTGCACCTGCATGACAAGTCCTATGTCTTTGAGGATGGCGTACGCGAAGAATTTTTCGGCGGCAACCTCAATATGACCGGCCTTGAGTTGCATCAATGGACCGGGATTGGCGACTTGCCTGTGCGCTGGTCTCTCGGCGTGGCTTCCTCTTTTGGTGGCCATAGTCATGGTCACGAGGAAGAGGAGGGGGGGCACGACCACGAGCATCTCTCTTTCGAATCCGGCGTGATTGACAATCGTGGTCTCGAGGAGATGGCTTTTAATGGCCGTGTCACCGCACAGCAGGATTTCGGTCAGAACGGCTTCTTGCAGTATGGCGTGAGCTTCTTCCATACCCCTGAAGGTTTGGTGGATGAGCATGACGAAGATGACGACGGCATCATCGATGAGAGGTTTGGCCTTGGGCAGACCACCGTCGCATTGGACTTCACCCTGCGTGATGTCAACGCCACGACTCGAACTGCAGACACCTTGTCCGTGGAACTGTGGCATAACAGTCGAGACGGCGTCAACGAGGTCACCGAAGCCATTGACTCCCACGATGCCAATGGCATCTGGGGTTTCTACCAGCATGATTTCGATCCCTCCTGGGGATGTGGCGTGATGGCATCCTGGTGGCAGGATGCGGGCAATGAGCAGTCTTCGGATTGGTTCACGGCCGCCGATGCAGGGGCGCAACGCGCGATCTTCGTCACGCATCACGTTTCGGAATACAACCGCTTGCGCTTGCAGCTGACCGAGAGCTTTCCTACCAGTGGGGAAGCAGTCTGGTCCTTGGCTTTGCAGTGGGACGTAATTCTCGGCAGCCACAGCCAT
>JASMKM010000023.1 GCA_030749235.1 Planctomycetota bacterium
TTCCGACGGAGTGCGAGCCGGATTGAAGCACGTAGGAAATTGTGCCGCCCGGACCATGCTTGCCGAACTGCATCGCAGCAACCTAGCCTTGTGTGAACTTGTCAGTGCGTACTCGGAAACCTACTCCCAACTCAAGCGCAAGGCCGGCCTATTCGATTTCGACGACATCCCAAGACTGCTCACTGATAACCCTCACGACCCGGTCGCCAATCATCGCCTGGGCAAGAGCGTCAAGCATCTGTTGCTGGATGAGTTCCAGGATACTTCTGTACTGCAATGGCAAGTTCTGGAGCCGCGCATCGATGAAGCCACCGCACAAACTCGCCCTGATTGCAGCCTGTTGTGCGTCGGCGACGTCAAGCAAGCAATCTATTCTTGGCGCGAAGGCGAGTCCGACCTGCTCGACGGAATCGCGGATTGGTACAACGTATGTCCGGAGACCTTGTCCACCAACTACCGGTCCTCCCAGAAGGTGCTCGATGCGGTCAATCTGGTGTTCTGTAACCTTGGCCAAGGCGCGAGTTTCGTTGCCGATTGTGACGATGGCGACAGCATCACCGCAATCGCAGATTGGGCGGAGGATTTCCCAAAACATGATGCCGACAAGGACCTCCCAGGCAGCGTCTGGTTGTTGGAATGCACGGCCGAAAAACGACTTGGGTCCTCGCCACAGGTCACCAAGCTGCTCATTGACCGGATTGAAGATCTGCATCGTCAAGCGCCCAAGGCCAGCATCGGTGTGTTGTTGCACCGCAAGAAAAACATCCAATCGCTGCTACTGGAACTCAAGCGCCGCGGCATCCGTGCTAGTGGCGAAGGCGGCAACCTACTGACCGATTCGAAGGTGGTGCAGTTGGCGCTGTCGCTATTCCGGCTGGCCGATCACGCAGGAGATACCACTGCATTCTTCCACGTTGCCACTTCGCCACTAGCCCCATTCTTCGAACTCGAGCTCAATCTTAGTGAAGGCCTCGGCAACAGTGCGCGCAGACTGTCACGCTATTTGCGACGCAGGCTGCTGGACGATGGCTGCGGGCAGTTGCTGATTGACCTAGCCGAGTACATTGAGGAACATCAACTGTTCGATGCATGGAATCGCCATCGCTTCGGCCAATTGGTCAGCAAAGGCTTGCAGTTCGAGAAGCGCAACGAGTTGAGAGTCGGGCGCTTCGTCGAGCTGATTGAGGAGACCCGAGTCAGCGACCCGCTTGCTGCACCTGTGCGCATCATGACGGTGCACGCCTCCAAGGGTCTGGAGTTCGACGCCGTATTGATGCCCTTCTTCAATTCACGCAGTAAGCCAACGAATCCCTTGTTGGCGCAACGCTTCGATCCACGCCACGCCTTCGAGCGCATTTCACTGAAACCAATCAAGGAGCTCCTCCCCTTCTCGGGAACCTTGGCTGCGATGAACTCGAGCATGGTGCATCGCGACGTCCAGGAGGAACTGTGCGTGCTTTACGTTGCGATGACCCGTGCACGACAACGCTTGGAAATTATTCTTCCGCCACCGATCAAGAAGTCCTCGATATTCCGCACCGAGAACCTGCTGCGCACCACCCTTCACAATGAGTTCCTGGAGCCCTTCGAAATCAACGGGGCGAAGGTGCTGTGGCACAACGCCACCGAGGTGCAGTTCCATTTCTCGGCCGCGACCAAGGAAGACCAGGCGCCGGCTCCTCCACCACTGCCGGCAACCTTGAAGCTGCGGCCAAGCGAAGGCAAGCGTGCCTTGCCACGCTGGAGCCCGTCCAGCACCGAAGGCGATGGACGCATTGGTGGTGCCGCATTGCTGTCGACCAGCGCTTCTGCTGCACGGTCGCGCGGCACTGCCATTCATCGCCTTTTCGAAGAAGTCGCGTGGCTGGACAATTTCCACGGCAACGACCAACATCTGTTGCACCTTTTGAGTGAATGCGGTTACACCGGCGCTGCGGCCATGGACCTGATCACCAGTTTCCGCGATGCGCTCGCTCAGCCCGCGGTGCATGAACTGCTCGCCCGCCCCAGCAAGCCTGGAGAATGCGAACTGTGGCGCGAGTTGCCCTTCGCCGTTTCGCTAAAGGATGAGCATGGTGCCGACGCCATCCTCAACGGCATCTTCGATCGCGTCATGCTCCATTCGGTTGACGGACACATCGTCCATGCCACAATTATCGACTTCAAGACTGGCGCGGTTGCTGGCGAACTGGACCTAATCAGCAAGACCGATTTCTATCGCAGCCAGATGCGCGCCTATCGCAAAGCGCTCTGCGTGCGCACGGGATTGGAACCGGAACAAGTCGACTGCAAGTTGCTTTTCGTCGACGCAGGCCTGGTCGCTGACGTCTAGATCTGAAGGCTGAAGAAGTGGTGCGTCTCGCTGTCGGCTGGGCGATTCAATTTGGAATCAGAGCGGCGATCGATGGCCACAGCGGCGCCTCCAACTCCATGGGCTCGCCGGTGAATGGATGCTCGAAGGCAAGCTTCCACGAGTGCAGCGCCTGATGATCCAAACCGAGAAAGGCAAGGTCGTCGGCGGTCAACTCCTTCTGGATATGACGCAGAAACACCGCATCGCCACCAAGGTAGAGCTTATCGCCGAGGATTGGGAAACCGATTGCAGCCATGTGCACGCGTAGTTGATGTTGGCGCCCGGTCTGTGGGTACAGTTCGACCAAGGTTCGATCGCTCCAACGCTTACGAACTTTCCATCGTGTTTCCGATGGCCATCCTTCGCCATCATCCTGTACGCCAATGCGCAGGCGCACTTCGCTGCTGAAGTCCTTGCCGAGCGGCAACTCGATTACGCCCTCGTCCTCCGGCAACTCTCCGACCACCACAGCCATATAGGCCTTCTTGACGCTGCGCGCCTCGAACTGACGCCCCAAGCGCGTGCGGCTCATCTGGTCCTTCGCCGCCAGGATCAGGCCAGTGGTCTCGCGATCGAGTCGATGACATAGAGTGGGCATGTCACGTGTCTTGCCAAACAATGCAGTGTGGCGGATGTGGATGCGTTGGATTACCGAGTCCAACAAGTGCCCGTGCGACGGATGCACGTTGAGTGCCGGCGGCTTGCTTACCGCGACGACGTGATCGTCCTCGTAGAGAACCTCCAGGCCGGTCGGATCGACGCCCTCTTCCACTGGTTGTTGATTCTCGCTCCCGGGCGCATCCAAGCGCACCACCACTTCCTGCCCCCAACGCAATCTCAAGCCGGTGCGGATACGCCCGATCTCGGCCTGTTGCGGATCTTTATTCGGTAGGACCTCGACCGCACCCTCCTCGATAATCTGCTGGATGCCCGTCCGCGAACGCCAATCGAGACGCCCGTTCAGGAAGGAATCCAGGCGCTGGCCATGCTCGGGTTGGCCGACATCGAAGCGCCACTCCTGATAAGGCAAACTCAAGTCGCGTTGACCGCGACGGCGTTTCCGTTCGGGAAGTGGGCGGGGCATGGTAGAAGAAGAGGGGCGTCTTGGCGGAATGAACGCGGCTAATGACGAAGCGCCCAAAAAAGATAAAGCCCCAGCGCCACAAAATGGCGCCGAGGCTCAATCGATCACCGCAGGGCGATGATTAAAAGCGAGCGTTACGACGGATGCGTTCGGCGCGCTTGATGACGCGCATGCGCTCCTTGCCCTCGAGGCGCTTAGCAGTGGTCGGCTTCACGTAGAAGGAACCTTCCTTCATGGCGGTAAACAGGCCGGACTGGTTGCACTGGCGCTTGAAGCGACGCAGGGCGGCCTCGAGAGACTCGTTTGGACGTACTTGAACCTTGATCATCTATTAAACTCTTCCGGAATCAAACCGGCAGTTCCCATTAGCGGGCCGGATAGTCTATCGGCAAGACACGAATCCGTCTACTTGTTGAAGCTCCGGCTATTGCCTGACCCAGATGCCTGACCACCCTTCAAAACCCGCCCCAAACGCCCACGAATCGCTCGCTGGGCAGGTGGTGGCGGTGATTTTCCAGGGTGAGGATACCGGCTTCGCTGTGGTTAGCTTGAGGGTCGAGGATGAGGGCTATGTGACGGCCGCGGGCAGCCTAGGATCGGTCCACGAGGGAGAATTCCTACGTCTGCACGGCAAGTGGACCAAGCACCCTAAGTTTGGGCGTCAATTCCAGGCTCAATGGGCCGAACACACCAGCCCGACCAGCCTGGATGGGTTAGAGAAGTACATCGGCAGCGGCACTTTCCCGGGAGTCGGGCCCGATATGGCCAAACGCCTGGTAGCGCACTTCGGGGAGCGCACGCTGGATGCCCTCGAAGGTGGGCAGGTGAACCTGCAGGATGTGCCCGGCATCGGACCGAAGCGTGCTGAGGCCCTTGCCGAAGGCTTCCAGGAAGGCCGCGAGCGCCACCGTGTACTGGCCGAGCTGCGGGGCTTCGGATTGGGAGGAAACCATGCCTCAGCCTTGTACGAGCGCTGGCAAGCACGTGCAATCGAGCGCGTCCAGGCCGACCCTTATGCGCTGGTTGGGGATTTGCGCGGTGTGGGCTTCCAAACTGCCGACGCCATCGCCCGCACCGTCGGCATCCCACTCGATTCGGCCGTGCGTGCTCGTGGGGTGCTGCTCCATCTGCTGCGTGAAGCCGGCCGAGAAGGCCATACCTGTCTGCCAGAAATGCAGGTGCTCGAGAAGCTCGACGAGTTGGGCTTGGGCCAGGATTCCATCGTGGAAGGGATCCAGGGCGCGATCCAAGCTGGCCGCGTATTGCTGATCTCAATTGATCCCACCGGCAACAGCCAAGGATACGCCGACCTGCGTGCTCCTGAATTACCAGACGGTGAAGGAGTGGCTGAGAAGGCCTTCTACTTGACCGAACTGCACGAGGCAGAAGCTGGTCTGGCGGAACAGGTTCAACGCCTGCTTGCCCCCGGCGACGATGCCCTCGCCACGCCGGAGCAGGTGCTGGGCGCGATCGAACGGACCGCCTTCCGCCCCGATGAGAGCCAACGCCTTGCCCTCGAGATGGCGCTGTCCGCCCACTTGGCGGTGGTCACGGGCGGCCCCGGCACCGGCAAGACCACCACCCTACGACTATTGCTCGAGATCCTCGCAGCCGCCGGGGGCCATGAAGTCCGCTTGGCCTCCCCCACCGGCCGCGCTGCCAAACGCCTGCAAGAAGCCACCGGCTATGAAGCAAGCACCATCCATCGCTTGCTCGGCTTCGACCCTGCCACCGGAGGCTTCCGCCACGACGAAAGTGAACCACTGGACCTTGATTACCTAATCGTTGACGAGGTCTCGATGATGGACGTGCAGTTAGCACACTCGCTGTTGCAAGCGGTGCCCGACGGCGCGCGCGTCCTGCTGGTCGGCGATGCCGATCAGTTGCCTTCGGTCGGACCCGGCGCGGTGCTGCGCGATCTCGTCACCGTCGCCACCGTGCCGACCACTCGCCTGAAACAGATCCACCGCCAAGGCGAGGGTTCCGGAATCACCGAAGCGGCGCACGCCATCTTGCACGGAGAGATGCCACAGGCTGTCACCACGCCATCGGGCAACGGCGATTTCTTCCTGGCCTTCCTCGACGATGCCGAGCAAGCCGCCGAAATGACCGAGCGCATCATCGCAGAACGCATTCCCGAGAAGTACGGCTTCGACGTCGGCCGCGACTTGCTGCTGCTTTCCCCGATGTACCGCGGTCCACTCGGTGTAGATGAGTTGAACCGTCGCCTATCCGATTGTCTCAATCCCAACGGCGAAGAGGTGGCTTGGGCGGCGCCACTGCGCACCGGCGATCACGTGATGGTGGTGCGCAACGATTACGACCGCGAGACTTTCAACGGCGATACCGGCGAGGTGATCTCAATCGGCAAGGAGGAACTGGTCGCCGAGATCAATGGCAGCCCACAGCACTACGGCCGTGAGGACGTAAAGGATTTGATCCCGGCTTATTGCGTGACAGTACACCGTGCGCAAGGATCCGAAGCGCGCGCCGTGGTGATCGTGCTCGGCAATACCCACTATCCGATGTTGCGGCGCAACCTGCTCTACACCGCAGTCACGCGCGGCAAGGAGTTGGTGGTCGTCGTCTGCAGCAAGAGTGCGTTGCGGCGTGCGGTCACCAACGATTTTGAGCGAACGCGTTACGGCGGACTGGTCGCTCGCTTGGCTTAGGCAAAGCCTCGGACAAGCCTTAGGACGGCTCCTGAATCAAGTCGAGTTCCATGCGTTCATTCACAGGTGGTGCAGGCGGTGGAGGTGGTGGTTCTACGCCTTCGACGTAACCGAGCTCTTCCAACTGAGCCATTTCTGCAGGACTGAGTACTCGCAAACCGATTGCCGGCAAAGCGTCGGTCTTCATGCGTTCCTCGATGAACTCGACCAGGCGGGCAACGACTTCGGGCTTGGATTCCAGCAGGTTGTCGGCTTCTTTCGGATCGGAGCTAAGATGGAACAGCTTTTGCGGGACCAAAGAGTACACCCCTTTGACCGGCACATCGTATTCCTCGTCAGGACCGTAGATGTAGCGCAACTCCGCGATCAACTTCCAATCGCCTTCGATCATGCTTACGTGATGGATCATGAATGACATGGCTGGCTGTGGCACGGCATCCTCGGCCAAGACATCCACGCCGTCGAATCGAGTAGCATCGACGCCTGCGAGCGACAGCAAAGTGCGCGCGTTGTCCAACATGCGCGGAGCGAAATCGAGCTTGCGCGGTTCCAATCCCGGCGCAACCAAAATGAAGGGCACGGCGATCTCGGCTTCAAACAGCGATTCACCATGCTCGACATTTCCATGCAGACCGAAGCCCTCGCCATGGTCGGAGGTGAAGGCGATGATGGTCGGGCGACCACCGGCCTCGACGGCCCCGATCAAGCGACCAAGCTGCTGGTCGAAGTAGGCAACCTCATCGTTGTAGATGGCTTGCAAGTACTTACCGCGAGGCAAGTCTTCATGCAGCTGGTCATCCTGACCGCGGATTTCGTCACGCAGGCTGACACGCATGTTGAAGACCGAGGTCGGGTCTGCACCGAATCCATCCGGCAGAGGCACATTCTCGCGGTAGCTTCCCGCCAGCTCCTTCGGCGGCGCATAAGGAGTATGCGGGTCGAAGTATTGCGCGAAGAAGAAGTATGGGCGCTCGTCCTGCTGTAACTCCTTGATGTAGGCGATGGCGGAATCGGTGGTGCGCTCTCCTTCCAGATGATGGTGGCGATAAGTACGGCGAGCGGCCGGATTGAGTAGGTGTCCGAATGGCCAACTCAAGGTGCGCTTTGGCAGGATCAATCCCATCAAGGTGTTGCTGCGCGTCCAATCCATAAAGTTCTTCCAATAGTCGACCGCAGCCAAGCCATGCCAGGTCTGGAAGCCGATGTCGAAAGGCATGAAAGTGGATGGCTCACCCGGTGCCGCATCGCCAGGCGGGATATCGGTCAGCAACGTGTTGGTGCTCACCGCGGCGGTGCGGTAACCCGCTTGCGCAAATCGTTGCGCAAGTGGATTGCACTCGAAGGATTCCATGATGAGTTCCCGCGAAGGCCAGCTCGACAGGTTGCCGCGCATTCCAATCTTCTCGATCTCGAAGCCGGTCAGCAACGACAGGTGACTCGGCAAAGTCTGGTTCGCGGGTGCGGTCGCAAAGTCCGCCCATACGCCGCGGGCGCGCAGATCGTCGAGGACCGGCGTCGGGATGTTCGGGTCGAGGATGGAGTCGGCGCGCAGGGTGTCGCAGACTACGAACAGGACGTCAGCTGTGCCTTCCGGTGGGATTGGCGCGGAATCGTCAGCGGCGGCCAACGGTGGCGCCGGGACGGTCGGGATGGTGGTCCACGAGGGACTCATGCCAAAGTACACAATCAGGGGTGTGAGATGCGCGACCCAACCCAAGGTCGGAACAGCCTTGGGTACCTGTAGATCACGTTTGCAGAACACCACAGCCAAGGCAATTGCGAAGCCAAGCATGAACCACGACCAAGGTGCGGCACCTAGGGCGATGCCTAGGATTAATCCCCGACCGGCACTCTTGCCACGAAAGATGTGCACAAACAAGCCACCAATCCAGCCAGCGAAGATCCCATTCAGTGCGACGCTGAAAATTCGCTCGCGCCACATGGGCAACTCCTGCTCCCAACCGAGACCAGAGGACGCAAGGAGTAGGCCACTGATGGTGGCGCCGA
>JASMKM010000024.1 GCA_030749235.1 Planctomycetota bacterium
GATCCGTAGCGGTAATCGAGGTCGGTGATGCTGAACATCTTTTGGTGCCGGCGGCGGCCAAGGAATCGCCCATTCTCGCATAAGCGTAGTGATCGTTGGAGGTCCGCAGAGCTAAGATATGGTCTGTTCCAATCTGACTGCCATGAGCGAAATCATCTCCATCCACGGCCGCGAGATCCTTGACTCTCGCGGAAACCCCACCCTCGAAGTCGAGATCGACCTATCCACCGGTGCCAGTGGGCGAGCAATGGTGCCGTCGGGCGCTTCCACCGGCCAACATGAAGCTGTCGAACTACGTGATGGCGGTGAGCGTTATCTGGGCAAGGGCGTGCAGCAGGCCGTCGCCAACATCAACGAGGTTCTGCGCCATCCACTCGAAGGCATGGATGCTGACGAGCAGGAAGAGGTCGACCGCGCCTTGATTGAGTTGGATGCCGAGGAGAACAAGTCGGGCATGGGCGCCAATGCGCTGCTTGGCGTTTCCTTGGCGGTGGCGCGTGCAGCGGCGGATGATGCCGGCTTGCAGTTGTTCCGTTACCTCGGTGGTGTCGGTGCCAACCGTCTGCCGGTACCGATGATGAACGTGCTAAATGGCGGTGAGCATGCTGACAACAATGTCGATTTCCAGGAGTTCATGGTCCAGCCATGGGGTGCGCCGACCTTCTCCGAGGGGCTGCGGTGGAGTGTCGAGACCTACCACGCACTGAAGTCTTTGCTACGCAAGAAGGGCCTGTCCACAGGCATCGGTGATGAAGGCGGCTTTGCACCGAACTTGGGTTCCAACTCCGAGGCGGTCGAGTTACTGCTCGAAGCTATCGAGTTGGCCGGACTGAAGCCTGGCGACAAGCAGATGGCAATCGCCTTGGATGTGGCTGCCACCGAGATCTACAAGGATGGTGTCTACCATTTCGAGGGCAAGCAGTTGACTTCCGAAGAGATGGTTGCCTTCTACGCCAAGTGGTGCACCGACTACCCCATCGTGTCGATCGAAGATGGTCTCGATGAGGATGATTGGGCCGGTTGGAAGCTCCTAACGGACGAACTCGGCGACGACATCCAGTTGGTCGGCGACGACCTGTTCGTGACCAACCCGAAGCGTCTGCTGCAGGGCATCGACGGTGGCCAAGCCAACTCCATCCTGATCAAGGTCAACCAGATCGGCACGCTGACGGAAACCATGCAGGCCATCGATATTGCCGCCGAAGCTGGCTACACTTCGGTCATCTCTCACCGCTCTGGTGAGACCGAAGATACCACCATTGCCGATTTGGCCGTGGCCGTGGGTGCTGGTCAGATTAAAACTGGTGCTCCATGTCGTTCCGACCGGGTCGCCAAGTACAACCAGCTGCTCCGCATCGAGGAATGGCTGGGTGCATCCGCCCGATACGGCAGCGCCCTTCCGCTGTGACCACCGAACGCCCCACAATCAAGCATCGCGCCTTGGAAGGCGTCTTGTGGGGCGCCGTGATTCTGGTCGGCGGCTACTTGCTGTTGCCGGCGGCAGTTGACCTTGTACAAACCTCGCAACAGGAAGAGAAAGAGGCGGCTGAAGCGGCTAAGCTCGAAGAAGAACTAAACCGTCAGCAGGACCGTATTGATGCCTTTTCGAAGGATCCTGAAGCTGCGCGAAAAATTGCCGAACAGCGTGACCTAGAAGGACGTAGGAAACAGAATGACCAACGAAGCGAATAACGATCTCGAGGCGGCACAACAGTTCGCTGCTGCCTTCCAACAACTGCGCGAACAGGTCGGCAAGGTCGTCGTTGGCCAGGAACAAGTCGTAGAGGAACTGGCAGTCGCCATTGCAGCACGCGGCCACGCCGTTTTAGTAGGTGTGCCAGGGCTCGCAAAGACTTTGTTGGTAAGCACTTTTGCACGTGCCCTAGACCTTAACTTCCGCCGTATTCAGTTCACACCGGACCTCATGCCCGCCGACATCACCGGCGCGGAGGTGCTCCACGCGGATCCAGAGACCGGCGAACGCAGCTTCCGCTTTGTAAAAGGCCCGGTCTTCGCCAACATCGTGCTTGCTGACGAAATCAACCGCACACCTCCGAAGACCCAAGCCGCCTTGCTCGAGGCCATGCAGGAGCGCCAGGTCACCTCGGGCAACAAGACCCGCACGCTGCCGGATCCATTTTTCGTCTTGGCCACGCAGAACCCAATCGAACAGGAAGGTACGTATCCCCTGCCGGAAGCCGCACTCGACCGATTCTTGTTCCTGATTAAGGTCGACTACCCATCCCAGAGCGAGGAGGCAGAAATCCTGCGTCGCACGACTGGCGCCATCGAATCCGAGGTCGAGCAGGTCATGAACGCCGAGCAGATGGAGCGCATGCAAGCTCTGGTCCGCCAAGTGCCGGTTGCCGATAGCGTGATCGACTATGCGGTGGCCGTCGCGCGCGCTTCGCGCCCAGCGGCAGATGCGCCCGAGTTCATCCGCAAGTGGGTCACTTGGGGAGCTGGGCCGCGCGCCTCGCAGAACATGATTCTGGCCTCGAAGGCTCGGGCTCTACTGCAAGGCCGCCTGCACGCCTCCAGCGAAGACGTCGATGCCGTCGCACCGGCCGTCCTGCGCCACCGCATCTTGACGAACTTCGCAGCCGAGGCGGAAAACATCACCCCCGACGATGTGATTCGACGTCTGCTGGAAGAGACCAAGGCCCACACCAGCGCACTACACGGGGATCGTGCGGCAGGTATCGGATCCTAAGCTCCGGGCTCGGCTGGCGCGCCTCGAGTTGCGCGCCCGAACCGCGGTGGAAGGCCTGCGCGGTGGCCGTCATCGGTCTCCGCTTCGTGGGGCGAGCACCACCTTCGCCCAACATCGCGAATACGTCGCCGGCGACGACATCCGTCATCTAGATTGGCGTTTGATGGCGCGTTCCGACCGCAACATCATCCGCGAGTATGAGGCCGAGACCGACTTGCGCTTGTGGATCGTCTTGGATGCGTCGGCCTCGATGTCCTTCACTACCGGGGAATGGACAAAGCTGGAATACGCCACCTGGTTGGCCGCGGCCCTGGCGCGCGTAGCTTGTGACCAAAACGACATGTTCGCGCTTTTTCTGACCCATGGCGATCGCCTCGAACACCCCCTGCCAGCGCGTGGTGGCGACACCCATTGGGCGGCTCTGTGTAACCAACTGGCCAGTCTCGAAGCGGAAGGTGCTGGCGACCCTGCCATCGGGCTGCAACTGGCCGCTTCACAAATGGAAGGTCGTGGCCTGGTGGTCTGGATTGGCGACAACCTTGGCGACCCTGAAGCGGCCGCGCAGACTGCCAGCATGTTGCGCCGCGCCGGCCATGACATGATCGTGCTGCGCACTTTGGATCAGGCCGAGGTGGACTTCCGCTTCCAACACAACACGCGTTTCGAAGGGCTGGAGACCGACTTGCGCTTGCGACTCGATCCGAATGCAATCCGCGAGGCCTATCTAGAGGAGTTCGAGACCCACGGCGCCGAGTTGCGTCGTAGTCTGCGCTCCAGCGGCTGCGCCTTCCGACGAATGCCGATCGAGGAACCCTTGGAAGCCGGCCTAGTCGAGTTCTTGGCTCGCCGCAATGCCTCCAAATCCCGGAGGAGCCTTTGAACTTCTCGGTTCCGGGCATGTTGTGGGCTCTACCTCTGGTAGCCATCCCAATCATCATCCACCTGTTGCAACGGCGGCGCTTCCGCAAGGTGCAATTCAGTGCGATGGAGTTTCTGGAACGTGCGTTGCGTCGTACCCGCCGCCGCGTCCTGCTCGAGGACATGTTGCTGCTGATGTTGCGAACTTTGGCCGTGCTGCTGTTGATCCTCGCTTTGGCGCGCCCAAGCAGCGAAGGTCTGCCACTCGCCCTCGGCCGCGATGCGCGCGCTGAATTGATCGTACTGGATGCGTCGCTGTCGATGGATTTCCGCAACGACGACCAGTCCACCTATGAACGCGCTTTGGCCTTTGCGGCTCAGCGCCTTGGTGAGTTGGATACGAGCCTGGATGACCGCGCCGCCATCCTGCGCGCTGGCCTAGTGACCGACCGCCTCGCCTCCGGCGATCCTCTGGAAGTGCTGGCTGCCCTACGCGAGTTGGAGCGTCCCGATGCCGTCCGCGGCGACTTGCAAGGTGCTTTGGTTGCCGCCTCTCGGACTGTCACAGACCTTGGCTTGGAAGCAGCCCAAGTTCGCGTAACCGTGTTGACCGACCTGCAGGCTAATCTTTGGAACGAGGAAAGCGGAATCTCCGCGCCCTTGGAGGAACTGGTGGCAATGGGTTGTGCCATCGACGTGGTCAACTGCGGATTGGAGGCACGCGACAACGTCGGGGTGACTTCCTTGAGCCTATCCACGGCACGCCTAGTGAGTGGTGATTCCTGCGAGGCCACCGCAGTGCTGCGCAACTTCAGCAGTCTGCCGGCCGACGTCCAAGCCACCCTACTGGTTGATGACATCCCAGTCAGCACGCGCAAGTTCAGTCTCTCCGCCCATGAACAGTATGACTGGAGTGTTCCGCTGGCACCGGTCGAGGTTGGCGCGCGCGCAATCGAGATCCGTCTCGAACATGATGATCTGATTGTCGACGATGCACGATCTGCAACCCTTACTGTCGATGATGGTTTTAAGGTGGTGCTAGTCGGCCAGGAAGCCTCCCCTAGCGAAACGCCGGGAGCCTTTGATGCGCTGCAGAGTTATCTGAACATTGGCGAGCGTTCGCCCCTGCGCCCCACTCCGATTCCGGTGGCACAGTTAAGCGACAGCGACTTGGCCGAGGCCGACCTAGTAATCCTGGCCGACCCTGGCCCAGTGCCCCTGCGCAGCGTACGTAGCTTAGGTCCCTTCGTCGCCCGTGGCGGCGGATTGTTGATCGCGGTCGGCCCGCAAACGGGGCAAGAGGATCTGGCGGCCTTGTTCACGGAGCTGGATGGTGCGGGTGTTTCGCTTGGCGACCCAGTCCAGAACCTCGAAGAGCCTGCGCGAATCGGCATCGAGCTTCCTCAGCACCCTGCATTGCGCCTGTTCCGTGATGAACGCTGGCAGCCTTTGCTGACGGAAGTTCCTCACTACAGTTTCCGCCCCATCGTTGTCGACCCGCAGGTGGAGATGCCCGCGCAAGTGGCCTTGCGATTCCTCGATAGCGACGAAAACCTCGATAGTGGTGCCGCCTTGGTCGGATGGAAGTCTGGCTTCGGCGACGTAGCCTTGCTTGCTGCTACCCCACATGACACCTGGAACCGCATGCAGGAGGTTCCCGGCGGCACCTTGCCGTTAATCTACGACCTGTTGTTTTCCTTGGCCCCGCAGCCTGGCTATTCCACATCCTATGAGGTCGGCGCCAACTTCTCGGTCACGCTGGATTTCCCGCCGACCGATACCGAACTGATTAACCCCGAAGGCCTGCGGCGCACGAACGTCGCCAACACCACCAGCTTGGCGCAAGGGCGTCATCGCCTGGAACTCTCCAACGCAGTGCCGCACCCAGGGATTTGGCACCTGAACACACATCTGCTGTTGCCCGACGGTGGCGAGGAAGCCCTCCATCTACGCTTGGCCGTGGTGCCTCCAGCGGTCGAGAGTGATCTGCGTGCCGCCTTGCCGGAGGAGTTGCGCACATTCTTGCCCGTAAGCTTGAACCTCGGTCGCGTCGACGATCTTAGCGCCACCAACGTCGGCACCAACGATTTGCCGCGCGACCTGATGCGCACGCTGCTGTTTCTCTTGTTGGCTTGCCTGATTGGCGAGACCTTGTTGGCCACGATGCTGGACCGGAGGCGCACCTAATGCGGACCGACTCACGATGACACGACTCTTCTTCACCGACATGCCCGCCGCTTGGGTGCTGTGGTTGGTCATCGTGCCAGCGGTCATCGTCTTCGTGGCTTTCGCTTATCGCCTTCGTGGCCGCAATCGCAGCACGCGCAGGGCAACCACGGTCTTCCGTATCTTGCTGTTCGCGCTCGTCATCTTCTTGTGCCTTGGCCCGGCCCTGCGCGATGACCATGTCTCCTCCGAACCGGCACCGTTGGCCTTGCTATTGGATGACAGCGCCTCGATGTCCAACATCGACGGCAACGACGGCATCACCCGTCAGCAGTACCTCAGTGCCTTGTTGAGCGGTCCATTCCGCGAGCAGCTCGACGACCAATACGATTTGATGGCTTGGCGTTTTGCCCAACGTCTGTTCGCCACCCATGCGGATGGCTCGGAACTCACCGCCGCTGGCCAGGAATCCGCTCCAGGCGATGCCTTGTTGGCTTTGATGGCGGAGTACCGCGGCCGACGTATGCCCGATGTGGTGTTGTTCAGTGATGGCCGCAGCACTTCCGGCGCCAACCTTCCGGAAGTCTCCGAGCGGCTACGTAACGAAGGCGTGAAGGTGCATGTGGTCAGTTACGGTAATGCCTCCGCCGCTCCGGACTTGATGCTAGAGCGCATCCAAACTCCGGATCTGGTGTTGGCAGGTGACGTCGCCCTGTTCTCCTTGCGGCTGCGCGCGACCGGAGCCAAACTGCCGGATCAAGCCACGGTCCGTTTGTTGGATGAATCCGGCAACCCAATCGGTGACCCTGTCCAGGTTCAGAATCCCGATGAAAATGGTATCAACCTAGTTCTGTCGGCCGTCCTGCAGGAAGCCGGTGAACGTGTGCTCACCGCCGAGGTCACCCCGGCCGAAGGCGAGACTGCAATCGACAATAACCGCATCACCTTGTCGCTGACCGTCAAGGAAGTGCAGGTACGGGTGCTGTACGTCGAAGGTGGGCCACGCTGGGAATACCGCTATCTGAAGGATCGTTTAATCCGCGCCGAACGCGACATCTCGGTCTCCTGCTGGCTTGCTGAAGCCGACCGGAACTTCCCGCAGGAACATTCGCGCGACGCTGATTCGCTCATGGCCCTACCGGTGGATGTCGATGATTTGCTCGACAACTTCGACCTGGTCATCCTTGGCGATGCCGACCCGACTCGCCTCACCCCCGACCCCATCGATGGGCAACGTTTTCTTACCAGTCTGGCCGAGTTCGTCGAAAAGGGCGGGGGCCTATTGATGTTGGCGGGGCCGAAGTACAACCCGTCGGCCTATATCGGCACGCCAATCGAGGCGATGTTACCGGTCATCATCGGCCGCGAGGAAGTGGTGCCCTCTAAGGAGTATTTGCCCCTGCCACCCGACATTCAACGCCCCCATCCAGTGGTGTTGTTCTCGTCAGACCCCGAACAGAACCGTCAGTTGTGGACGACCTCGGCGCCATTGTGGTGGTACAGCCCGGTCGAAAGGTTACGTCCCGGTGCTCAGGCATGGTTGGTGAACCACACCGTGGAGAATCGCTTCGGTCCGCATGTGATTGCAGCGAGCATCTTCGCACCCGAAGGCTGGGTGGGTTGGATCGGCACCGACGAGACCTGGCGGTGGCGCTTCCCGGGCGGCGAGAAATATGTCGACCGCTTCTGGCGGTCCGCCTTGCGTCACTTGGCGATCACGCGCCTACGCGGTGACCATGGACGTCTCCGCCTCGACCTGGATCGCACCGAGGTGGAGCTTGGTGCCTTCCTGCAGGTCGAGGCACGCCTGCTGGATGACTCCTTTCAGCCCGTGGTTAGCGAGGAAGGCGTGCCGCTGTTTCTCGACGACAACGGCACCACCACCATGTTGAGTCCGGTGCCCGACCAACCTGGAATCTATCGCGGTCGCCTGCGCGCCTCGAGCATCGGCCCGGCCCGCGTCTTCATGACCGAAGACGGCAATCTGAATAGCGAGGTCATTGCCGCGGCGCGTTACAACGTGAACCTGTCTTCGCGTGAAATGGCCAATGTGTCACAAGACAAGGTTGCACTATCGGCGCTAGCAAGCCGCACCGGGGGCGAAATGCTACCGATGGAACGTGCCGCAGACCTGCTTGATACCCTGGATGGCAAGAATCGCGTTACCCGCGTGATCTCGTCTGCCATTCGTGACTTGGAGGCTTGGCCTTTCCTGGCAATCTTTCTCATCCTTGCCGCCGCAGAGTGGTTGTTACGGAAACGCATGAACCTGAGTTGAAACACATCTTCGCTCTCTGCTTACCGCTGTGCTTGTTGTTAGCCGCGGTAGGCCGCGCACAGCAGGAGTTACCCGAAGGGATCTCCTTGCTCGAGGATCGGAGTCTAGCCACCAAACTGGACGACGCGCGTGCCTACCTCGCCGATGAGCGTTGGGAAGCGGCGGTCGGCCTGCTGCAGGAAGTGGCCGATGCCGAGAAGTCCGCCGTGATTTCCTATGGCGGCGGTCTGTTCATGGGTGCAGTGCATCATGCCAACCAGTTGATCGCCGACCTACCCGAACAGGCCCAAGTCTTCCGCCAGCAGATGTTGGCCGACCGCGCGAAGGCCGAACTGTTGGAAGCGATGTCACCGCCAGACTTGGCGCGCCTGACCAGCATCGCCCATCGTTACCAAGGCACGCCCAGCGGTGATCATGCGGTCGCCTTGTTGAGTGAGTTATGGCGCGACCGCGGTTATCAAGACTTGGCGGATTCCTTCGGCGCGCCGGCCCTGTCGCCCATCCTCAGTGCCGCCTTGCCGGCGCCGCAACCGCAGCATGAGGTCAGTGCACCGGTATTCTCTTCCATCGGGGCATCGGAGTTGCCACGACTGGATTCCGAAGGTATCCGGCCGGCCTGGAACTTCCGCTTCAAGAATGCTGACGCCCTGCAGGACCTTGGTCATCGCATGGCCTTTGGACATGGTCTTGGTTTCGCCACCAACGGCCGTGAAGTCGTCGCGCTGGATCTCGGCAGTGGCTTGCCACGCTGGCATTTTCTCGGACCGGAGGGATGGGCCGACCTAGGCCGCAATCAGGATGACGCCTTCAGTGGCGGCGCTTCGCCTTACACCATGTATGCACCGGTGCTGGCCGACGGCATCCTCTTGGCGGTAATCCAGGAACCGGTAGCAATCGGTCGGGTTGATCAGTACAGCCGCATCGACATCCGCAAAATGATGCCGGCGCGTCGGCTATATGCCTTCAATGCGCTCAGTGGCGAGGTACTTTGGCGCCAAGAAGCTCCTTGGATGAACGAGCTAAAGGGGCAGCCGCACGAATTGGCGGCCAGCCCGCCGGCCATCGCTGGTGGCAAGGTTTACCTACCAATCTACAGCGCCGCCGGAACGGTCGACCTGAGCCTGTTATGCCTGGACCTTCATACCGGCGAACGCCTGTGGAAAAGTTTCCTGACCAGCGGCACCATGGAGACCAACCTGTTCGGCAATATTTTGACGGAGTTGGCCACACCGCCACCAGTGGCAGATTTGGACCGTGTCATCGTCTGCTCTCACTTCGGCACCATCTGCGCCGTCGACGCCAACCATGGGCAAGCGCTTTGGACTCGCACCTACCCCCGCACCGAGGTGCATACTCGCCAGAACGGCACTGTCAGTTCGCGTAAGCATTATTTCCGCAACAACCCGTTAGCCTACGATGGCAGGACCGTCGTGGTCGCGCCAATCGATTCCTTCTTCGCCCTGGCCATTAACGCCGAGGACGGCGACCTTCTCGACCTTTGGGAGGCGCGCGCCGATTCGGTCTATGGGGTGATGGCACACCTAATCGGCATGGACCGCAATGGGGCTTGGTTCAGCGGCACCCACATCGTGCGCCAACCCTTTCAAAGCAGTGGCAGCACTCGCCTGCGCATCAGCCCCGCTCTTTATGAGTTCGCCAATAGCGATTCGTCGAACCTGCATCCTGGTGTGATCACCCATTCGGGCGTGTTGGCCATGTCGTCGCGTGGTGCGGCAATCCTCGATCCCGACAACCTGCGTGCACAGAGTTTCGCCATCGATCGCAAAACCATGCCGACCACGCCATTGGGCCCTGCTCAAGCCATCCACGGCATCGTCATGATCATGACGCGGGAAGGGGTTCACGCTTTGGTCAACCCCGAATCGCTGCTGAACGCCTTGGCCTCGAAGAGCCTAGACAGTGCCACCATGCAGGAACTTCTGCTGGTGCTGGAGTCAGCCGATTTCGACAACGCAAGCTTGGGAAAACGCTTGGCCCGCACGGCCGAGTCGCTGGCGAAGGAGACTCGCTTCGCAAAGTTCGCCGATGACCTGAAGTTGCTGTCGGGGCGAACCTGGTTGCGGGTCGATGAAACCCGCAAAGGCCTGCGACAGCTCGGTGAATTGCTGGAGTGTCCAAACCGACGCCTGCGCATTGCTGCGGCAAGCCTGTTGCTGGATGTGCAAGCGGTTGCCGACCCCAAGTCTTCGCGCCTGCAACGAGCAACCATGGTGTTGTTGAACGATGCGCCGCAACGCATCCTGACCAGCATGGGCAACTATGAGCCCTTCATCGCCGCGTTGGAGCGTTCGGAAGCCTTGGTGGCGATGGCGTCGCGGGATAAGGCCAAGCAACATGCTGAATTGGTCGACGTGCTGTTGCTCGACCACCCGGGTAGCTTGGAGGTCCGCGGCACCCCCTTACAGGACTGGGCCAAGCGCCAGTTGGACATGCTGTTGGAGGAGCCGAAGGTTCGGGCGCTGCATGAGCAGGCCGCGCTGGACCTGCTTGCAGGTCGGCCGATCACCGATGCCAGCCTGCGTGCCTTCGGCAGCACTGCGGCGATGCAGGATTGGCTACGCGCCCAGCTGGATCGCCTGCGGGGACTCACCGCCGAATACAAGCAGATGCTGGATTGGGTCTATCGCTTCGGTTCGGAAGAGCGCACCTGGCCTGAGGTGGCCGAGCAGTTCCAGGTGGAACCTCCGTTGCCAGAGCTGCCCGCTGGACTTGAACCCTTGAACGGCATCCGCATGGAGAATGCATGGTTGCTCCATCTGATGGAGTCGGAAGGGTCAGTCTACGTATTCATGCAGCCACGGGAACGCAACCTCTGTCATGTGGTGCGCATGGACCGCGAGAAATCGGAGCTAATCGCCACCGTGCGGATCATGCCCGGCGACGATGAGCTGCAGAACATGACCGGCCACTGTCACCCCACCGACACAGGCGTGGCAATCCTCTACGAAGGTCGTTGGATGCACATCGGCAAGGACGGAAGCTATCGCCATCGCCTGCTGGAATACCCGAACTTCGATATCACCAAGCCGGTGCCGATCGGCGAAGTGGCAGCCTTGCTGTTGCGTGGCCCAAACCAGAAGCTACGCGTGGAAGTGGTTGATCTCGAGACCGGCGTCTCGGTGATTGCCCAGGACCTCGACGCCCCTGCCGATCGTTACTCACCGATGGTGGCCAATGATCGATGGTTGTTCGTGCTTCAGGATTCGGCTCGCGAAGTGCATCGCATCGACCTGCACAGGCAAAGCCCGGTTACCAGGATCAAGCTGCCCTTTGTGCCTTATTGGCCAGACCTGCAGCAGGCCCGCGCCTTCGATGACGGCGTCGCGATGCCGACCAACCGCTCCGCACCGAACAGCAATGGCACACGCGGAGACAACACCATCGCCGTCGTTCGTCCTGAGCAACCGCTGCTGAAGATCTCCTTGCGCGACCTCGAGTTCGGCCGTCTGAGCACCAAGGATGGCATCGGTTGGTGGACTCGCCCCCTGCGCAACCTGCGGTCGCAGATGGGACCGTTGACTTTGAACTGGTTGGAGCCTGGCACCAAGCGCCCATGGCAACACACCTTCCCGGTCACCAATGTGCGCATCCCGCGCATAATTTCGCGCTCGGCCAACGCCGTGCCTCCTCGCGATCATCAGTTGCTGGTCATCCAACCGGGCGCGCGCGATTACGCCGAACTACATTGCCTGGAACTCGGCGCCGGTTCTGAACGCTGGGTGGCCAAGCTGAGCAACTTGCCATTCTCAGGCCTGGCCGATCCCTATGTCGCGCCGCGGCGTGGCAGTGATGGTTGGGCGATTCTGTTGCGCGAAAGCAACCCGCGCCGCGCCGAGATTCTCCTGCACACCTACCTGATTGATGACACCGGCACGCTGGTGGATCACTATGTCACGCCGAGTTTGTCCACCAGTCGCTACGCTCAGGAACTATATTTACTTAACGGCCTTGTGGTCTTGCGTAATGCCGAACTCCTCACCCTGCTCGGAAAGAAATGATCCTCGCAACCTGCCTGCTGCTGCTCCAAACCGCGCCTGAATCCACCCCTCCAGCCGCCATCCAAATCACGCCTCTCACCGAAGCCGGTTTCGAGGCTGCGGATCGGGGCCTTCAGTACCTTGCCTCCACGCAAGGGCCGGACGGATCTTGGGCAGGCGATGTTGGCTACAAGCTTGAGGAAGGCTATCGAGTCTGGAACGAGGATGCTGGCCACGTCGGCGTTACCGCCTTGGCGGGCATGGCTTTTCTGGCCGGTGGTCATGTGCCGGGTCGCGGCCCTTATAAAGACAACATCGACCGAGCCATGGATTACATCCTCAAACAGGCTAAGAAGGATGGCTACATCACCGACAACGAAACACGCCTTTATTCGCATGCCTTCGCTACCTTGTTTCTGGCCGAAGTTTATGGCATGAGCCAGCGGGAAGACCTGCGCCCGGCACTGCAGAAGGCGGTCGATCTGATCGTCGCCAGTCAGAACAAGGTAGGCGGCTGGCGTTACCAGCCTCACGTGGCCGACGCCGACATGTCGGTGGCCGCGTGCCAAGTGTTGGCCTTGCGTGCGGCGCGTAATATCGGCATCCAAGTGCCGGTCTCCACCATCGATGATGCCGTTGAGTATGTGCGCAAGAGTGCGGTGCGTGAAAACGATCCGAACTGGAGTCGTTCTTATCAAGCCCAACCTGGTGAGTTCCGTTATCAACCTGATTTCCAGTCACGCGCCAGCTTCCCGCTGACCGCCGCAGGCATCACCATCCTGCATGGTGCCGGAGTCTACGCCGATGCCGACATCGAGAAAGGCATGGATCGCCTGAAGGCTCGCTTGAGCGCATTCAGCAAGCGCTATGGCGCGCGCGCAAAGGGGCATTACTACTTCTACTACGGCCACTACTACGCTGTACAAGCCTTCCATATCGTCGGCGGCAAGAGCTACGAGGATTACCTACAGGTAGTCCAACGCGAGCTCCTGAGCATGCAAAAGCCCGATGGATCTTGGCCCAACCGTACCGGCCCCGGCACCAACTATGGTACGGCCACCGCCTGCCTCATCCTGCAGATCCCGAAGGAGTACCTGCCAATCTTCCAACGTTGAACAAGCCCCCGCTGCCCACCGCCATCAAGCAAGCGCTGCGCTCCCTGGAACGCCGCCTGTTTGTGGTGTTGTTTGGTTTTGGCCTTGGTCGTCTGTTGCGCAATCTGACGGTGCTGGTGGTAGCGGTCTACACCTTGGACCGACTGCTCGCCCCACCAGTCGCCGTGCGTTGGGTTTTAGCCGGCTTGGCTATCGTCGCCTTATTGGCACGTGCCAGTCGCGACCTAGTCCGCCCCTTGTCCGCGCGTCCACCACGACGCGACTTGGCAGCGATTTGGGAATCGCGCAATCCACAGCTTGGCGATCGCTTGGCGACTGCTGTGCACATGCATGAACATGAGCACCACGCCTCCCCGCAGATGGTTGCCGCTGTCACCGACCAAGCCGAGCAGCTGTGCGACAACCTCGATGCAAGTGCGGTAGTGCCCACCGGACGAGCACGGCGCAGTTTGTTGAGCGGTTGCGGTGCCCTCGCCCTGTTAATGTTAGGCGTTTGGGGTTTCCCCGACGAAGCGGCAATCTTCGCGCAGCGCCTTAGCGGCAAGGACATCGCGTGGCCATCGGACACCACCTTGGTGCTGTTGCCGGCCTATATCGAAGGTACCACCGATGCCGTCCCCTTTGAACAAGTTGGCTCCGAGGAATTCAGCTTGGCGGTGGCGCGTGGTTCGGTCATCTCCTTGCGTGTGCGCGCTGAAGGCGAGGCACCCGAGTCGGTCCAAGCCTTGGGCTGGAGCCGCTCGCGCAGCATGCACGCTCTCGGTGGCGGCGAGTTCGTGCTACGCATGCCACCGCTGCAACAGGATGTCAGCTTGGAGTTCCGCGGTGGCGACGACACTGACGGCTACCCGCGCCTCCATCTTCGCGCTGGCCATGCGCCGGGCTTGGCTTCGTGGAAGGTCAGTACCCAACCACCAAGCTATACCGGCCTGCCTAGCGAGAGTGGCGACTTCCAGGAGATGCGGGCCTTGCGTGGCACGCAGGTCTCCATCGAGTTTGAACCCAATCGTGAGACCACCAAAGTGGAAGCGGTCTTCCTCGACGGACAACGGCAGACCTTGAGTGCCGGCGATGACTATCGTTATCGCATAGACTTCGCGGTCGAGGCTTCTGGCGAAGTTCGCTTGGCGATGGTCGGCCCGGATGGTTTCCGCAACGACAAGGCCGGCATCCTCAAGTGGACCGCTACGCCAGATCGCGAACCCGAACCCGAAGTGCTGTTCCCGTCGGAGCGTTGGTTGACGGTGCCAGGAGGCAGCGTGCCGCTGGTGTTGTACGCCATGGATGATTTCGGCTTGGCCGCGGTGGACCTGGTGCAAGACCTTGACGGTCAGGAAGACATCCTCATTGACCTAGATTCGGTCAGTCAGCGGACTGAGTTCCGCCAAGTATTGCGCGTGCCAGCGCCGACGAACTTCTCGGCCGAATCCTTCGAGGCCAATCGCTATCGCTTCCTGTTCACTGCCAAGGATGCCGCCGAACCGGAGAACAACAGCGCCACGGTGAAGTCGCCTTGGATCGAGGTGGTGCCGATGGAAACCGAGGAGCAACGCTTGGCCGAACGCATCATCGCCTTGCGCGAGGATCTGGAAGGCTTGCGCGACCGTAGTGCCGACATTGCAGACGAGGGTACCCCTACCCCAAGCTCTCAACAGGTGCGTCGTCTGGTGCGGGAATTGGACAGTGCCTTGGCTGAAGCAGAGGCCTTTCTGTTGGAGCGCCTCTACTCGAACCTGGATCGCCAGACCTCTGCTCTGCTGCCAGTCTGTGAGCAGGTGCTCGCAAATGGCAGCCCACGCCCAGGCGCCCTGACCGAGGCCATCTCCAGCTCCACCGCGGCCGCGCCACTGGATCGCTCCGGCATGCTGCTGGACCTCTGCAATGCACTGCGACTGGCTCAGATTGGCCCTGCCGCCGAAATACTGCTTGGCGCCAACCAGAATCAGCCAAACACTGTAGCAGCGGCGAATTTGCGCGAGGACTTGGATGCTATCCTGGAAATCCTGCTGTCCTGGGAGGACTACAACAGTGCAATCAACC
>JASMKM010000025.1 GCA_030749235.1 Planctomycetota bacterium
AAATCGTCGCTTTGCGCAGGCGAGTAACCCTTGGCGTAGGTCTCGAGGCGGTAGTCACCGGTCGGCAGGTTGGTGAACTCGAAGGCGCCGTCGGCATCGGCAATCGCGCGCTCGACGATGTCGCCGCCACGTTCCGATTCGTTCAGTTCCGGCATCCTGCTGTTGCGGCGCGGCATTTTCAGCTTACGCAACTGCACCTTGGCGCTTGGGTGCGGCTCGCCACTGGCTTTCACCACAACACCGGCAGCGCGGAAGCCGCGTTTCAGGATCACGCGCAACTCGGGCATTGCGTTCTTCGATTCACGGATTCGCAACAGCTGAGATTCACCGATCGCATGTTCCTCATCCCAAGCGTAGACCTTGAAGCGCCCACCCCAAGCGGTCTTCAGGTTCGGGATTAGCTCGAAGGCCCCGTCCTCATCGCTGATGCCACTGGCGTTGGGCGTTGCGTTGCGTGGATCGGTCAAGCGATTGCTGGATTGCAGCAAAGCGATGGTGGCGCCGGGCACCGCTGAACCAGCTTCATCGACCACCACGCCGGTCACGGGCTTGATGGGGGCGAGCATGACCTCGATTGGTGCGCTAGTCGCCATGTCGTCGAGGCGCTTATAGATCACGTAGAACCCGTCGGCCCCAGCAGTGAGATTGGTGCGGCTGGCGCTGTCAGGAATCAGCAAGGAAAAGCGGCCATCCTGATCGCTTTCGGTTTCAGTCAGGAAAGGGGCAGCTTCGACGCCATCTTCCCAGCGGCTATCCCGCACCTCGATGCGCGCCCCGGCGATGGGATTGCGCGCGTTGTCCATCACATAACCTGACGCCGACGTGGCCATTACCAAGCGGATTTCCATGTCCTCCAGTTCCTTGCCGCTCTCGCCATAGGCGATCTGCGACCAGGCCTCGAAGTAGGTGGGTGCGGTGGCCAGCAGTCGCACCGGTTGAGTAGGTAGGCGCACTAAGTGGAAGCGCCCACGTTCATCGGTGCGGATCGGTTTCAACAGGGCGCGTTTGTTCTTGTCGGCAGGATTGAATCCTTCCGGTCCGCCGCCGCGGAAGGGAGTGACCTGAGCACCGGCCACTGCACCACCATGCGGATCCAGCACTACGCCCGATAGGCTAAAGCCGATATCCATCGTCAACACGCCCAAATCACGAGTGCGACCGGGAGTCGATGGCTGATTGAACAGCTCGAAGGTGGCCAGTTCAGGATGGCTGAACTCGAGCATGAAGTGCAGGCGTTCGCGTGGAGGTTCGGGCAGCGCGAAGTAGCCGTTGGCATCGGTGGTGCCGGCCCAGTCGGCAGGCAGCACGTTGCGCGATGGATCCCAGCCGCGTGCCCAATCGAGCATTGCCATGGCGAAGACCTCGACACCTTCGACAGGATTGCCCTCTTCATCGACCACGCGCCCGGTGAAGCTCGGGATGAAATCCAAATTGGAAAGGTCGAGATTGTGGTCGTCGCCAGAATCAACGAGGTCGATGTCGGTCCGTTCTAGTTGGTCCGCGCTGTTGTTGGAGCTCGACAGGCCGCCGCCAGCCAGGGGTGGCGTCTCTTCCAACTCCGTTTGGTCGCCCTGGCCTTGGCTTCTGTTGTTCGAATCCGGGCTGCTGGAACCGCTATCCAGAATCACCCAACTGGCTATGGCCAGCAGCAATAGGGCAATTAGGGGTAGGGCGATTCGGCTTGACATGTTGTCTTATCCTACGCCCAACGAAGCCCTCGCGCAGGGCTTCCACCTGCTCGGCCCGCGAAACGGTGTCGATGGCGTGCCTTGTATGCTCGTCGACTACCGCGGCATCGTGCTGGAGCCTTGCGAAAGCCACTCAAGGCACCCTGCCGACGCGCGCGTAAACTACGCCCCACCATGCGCCTTTCCCGCCTCCTCTTTGTGACTTTGCGCGAGGACCCGGCTGATGCCGAGGTCCGCTCTCACGCCCTGATGGCGCGAGCTGGTTTTATCCAGAAGCTTGCCGCCGGTATCTACGTGTATGGCCCGATGATGTGGCGCGTGCTGCGTCGTGTCGAGAACATCGTGCGCGAAGAGCACGACACAGCCGGTTGCCATGAGTTGCTAATGCCAGCCATGCAGCCGCGCGAGTTGTGGGAGGAATCCGGCCGTTGGGATCGTTATGTCCAGGACGGCATCCTATTCAACTTCCGCGACCGCAAGGGGTCTCAGATGTGCCTTGGCCCAACCCATGAGGAAGTCATCACCACTTATGTAAGGCGTCAGGTGCAGTCCTACAAGCAGCTGCCAATCACGCTTTACCAGATCCAGACCAAGTTCCGCGACGAGATCCGTCCGCGCTTCGGCTTGATGCGCGGCAAGGAGTTCATCATGAAGGATGCCTACTCCTTTGATGTTTCTGAGGAAGCGATGGCGGAATCCTACGCGATGATGCGCCAGGTTTATCGCAACGTCTTCACCCGTTGCGGCTTGCGTTTCACGCCCGTGGAAGCCGACTCCGGCGCCATCGGCGGTTGTGGCTCCGAGGAGTTCATGGTTGACGCCGAGACTGGTGAGGATGGCATCGCCGTCTGCCGGGAGACCGGTTATGCAGCCAACTTGGAGAAGGCGGTATCAGTGATCTCTGCAGCTGCCGAGCCGAGTGAAGAGGTTGCCATGCATAAGGAGCCCACTCCTGGTGCCAAGACCTGCGAGGCGCTGCTCGCGCTGTTCCCCGAACTACCGTTAACCCGCCTGCTGAAGACTGTGCTCTACAAGGTCACTTATGCCGACGAAGGCGAGAAGGAGAGTGTGGTCGCGGTGATGTGTCGCGGCGATCGCGAGATCAATGAAATCAAGTTGTCGAACTACTTGAACGCCTTGGCGGTAGACCTGGCCACTGAGGATCTGGTCAAGGCTGCGACCGGCGCCGACGTCGGCTATGCTGGCCCAATCGGTTTGGCCGATCACGTACGTTTGCTGGCCGACGATTCGGTCAAAGGCGTTAAGGGATTCCTGTGCGGCGGCAACGAGACTGACACCCACTACCTGGATGTCTACTTCGGGCGCGACCTGGATCAGCCCGAGACGGCTGATTTCGGCACCGTGCAGGCGGGCGACCGTGTGGTCGATGGCGACGGCGAAATCGAAATCACGCGCGGCATCGAGGTCGGGCATATCTTCCAGCTCGGCACCAAGTATTCCGAAGCCATGCAAGCCACCTTCTCGGACGAGAACCAGAAGATGCAGGTCATGTGGATGGGGTGTTACGGCATTGGCGTGTCCCGCGTGGCGGCATCCGCGATTGAACAGAATCACGACGACTCCGGCATGATCTGGCCGTTGCCCATTGCGCCTTATGCGGTCCACCTGGTGCAGATGAAGTCCGGCAAGGAGGATCAGGATGCGCTCGCGCAAGAGATTCATGACACCCTGGAAGCGGCGGGGGTAGATGTCTTGTGGGATGAGCGTAAGAAGGTCAATCCGGGTGCCAAGTTCAAGGATGCCGATCTGGTTGGAATCCCGATCCGCATTGTCGTCGGCCGCGACGCAGCGGAACGCAAGGTGGAATGGAGCCTGCGCAGCGACATCGGCAATAAGGAAGCTATCGGCGCCGACGAGGCGATGGCACGTGCCAAGCAACTCGTGCAGGAGTCCGGCCGATGAAGCTCTTGCGTATCTGCTTGTTGCTCGGTTCGATTGCCGCGCTTGGCTTGGTGTCGATGGCAGCACCACCGACTCAACCTGCTGGCCTCGATGCCACCGAAGCTGGCGTACAGGACCAAGTTATCAGTTGGGAAAAGGCCGGCGATTACATCGGCCAGAAGGTCACTGTCACTGGCACCATCGTGCGCACTCACGACAGCGGCAAGGCCACCTTCCTAAACTTCGCCACCGACTGGAAGGGCACCTTCAGCGCGGTGATTTTTGCCTCGCTGGCCTGTGATTTCCCTGAGGCGCCAGCCACGATGCTGCTCAACAAGGAGGTGCGCATCAGCGGTAAGGTCAAGAACTACAAGGGCTCGCCCGAGATCGTCATCGAGAGGGTCAGTCAGCTGGCTTGGGCCGACGGCACTCCGGTGATGGTCGGGCTCGACAGCACCCCGCGTGCCGCCATGGTCACTGCCGCGGCTGCCGAGGGCGTGCGTGTGGTCAGCTGGAACATCGAGAACTTCTTCGATGAGTTGGACGATCCCTTTACCAACGACGAGGTCACCAATCCTTCCTTCGTGGCGCCAGAACGTCAGCAACGCGTCTCCGATGCCATCCACGCGATGAACCCCGACGTGCTGTGCCTTCAGGAGGTCGAGAACCGGGCCTTGTTGGAGAAGTTCAACAACGCCTACCTGTCCGATCTGGGTTATCAGGTGGTGCTGTTCGAAGGAAACGATAAGCGCGGTATCGACGTCGCCTTGCTGAGCCGCCTACCGATTGAGAGCGTGACCTCCTATCGCCATCTGCGTTTCCAGGATGCCGAAGGTCGTGAGCAGAAGTTTCGTCGTGACTTGCTGCGCGTGCGCATCGGCGGCAAGCTGAACGCCGACGCTTACATCGTGCATTTGAAGTCGCAACATGGTGGTAAGAATGCAGATGTCATCCGTACCTCGGAAGCGCGTGCTGCTGCCAACATCATCGCGGCCGAGATGGCAGTCGATGCGGATTATCGTGGCTTCATCTGCGGTGACTTCAACGAGGTTCCGGAAGAGGCGACCATTCAGGAGTTCGTGAAGATCGGCTTGATCGATTCCTGCGCAGGCACCGACAAGTACACCTACAACAAGAAGCCCTATCTGACCCGGATCGACTTCGCCTTTTTCACGCCTGGTCTGGCCGGCGAGCTGGTAAGCGGTGCGGTAGTGGATGACATCCAAGGCGTTTCCCTGAAATGCGCTTCGGATCACTATCCGGTTAAGGTGGAGTTGAGCTCCGGCGCTGCGGTGATCGAACAGGTCGTGCCCACAGTGCCGCTAAAGCAGTAGAAAGACCGCCGCCAACCCCCAGCTGCGAGTGGGTTATGGATGGACTCTACAGCTCGCTAGCTTGCCAAACACTAGGTGGCGCAGCCCCTAATCAGGCAGTTGCGAGCTCTTTGCGATGTCGTTGGGCTGTAGACCTAAGCTGGCTCGTTCATCGCGTACATAGGCACCGGCGTTATCCGGCAAGGGCTGACCGGCTGCCACCATGGCGGTGTAGGCACCGAGGCAGACCACATTGGCTAGGTTCAGACTACGCACCCCTTGGTGGATGGGGATGTAAACGCGATTCTTGGGATAGCTGGCGAGTAGATTCGCCGGGAGTCCTTTGGATTCTGAGCCGAAGATCAGCAGATCATCGCCTTCGAAGCTGCTCTCGAACAAGGAAGTTCCACCGCGCGCCGAGAACATACGGATGCGATCTTGCAACGGGCGTTTGGAGCCAACTTCGAAGGCCTTGGCGGCGGCAGCCCAGTGCTCGTGCACATGCAGGTCGACCATCGGCCAATAATCTAGGCCGGCGCGTTTCAGGTAGCGATCTTCCAGTTTGAAGCCCAAGGGCTCCACCAAGTGCAGCGGCACACCCAAGGCTGCAGCCAAACGTGCCGCGCAGCCGGTGTTGTGCGGGATCTCTGGATGAACGAGGACTAATTCCATTGCGGGTCTTCCGGTTCGGTGCTGGAGCTGGGAAAGCTGCGGCCGATAGCTTGCTGTTTCTTGAATTCCTTGAGCACCTTGGTGGCACGCTTGATTGGGTGCAGTTCACAAAACACTTTGAGCTTGCGGTCCATTTCGATTGGCAGGTGCACGAGCAGAATATCAGTTAGGTAATTCAGCGTTTGTGCATCGGCGCCTTCGGGGGTGGCGCCGGCCAAGCTGGTGATCGCATGCAGGAGTTGGGCATGGGCTAGGCTGGCTTCACTGCCCGTGATTGGAATCTCAGGATGTTCTTCAACTTCGATCACGCGGTACGGCTTACCGCTTGGCTTCTCGTCGATGACGACCGCACGGTACTTACCACGCAGGACGATGTTGTAGTTGCCCTGTTCGTCCCTTTGAGATTGCATGACTTCGCCCACACCCGCGACCTTGGCGATGGGGGGAGCGTGGAAATAGTCTTCTTCCCAGCCGGGCAGCAGGGTGCCAATCAGCAGATCATGCTTGCCGTTGGCGAGCAGGTCCTGCATCAGTTGCAGGTAACGCGGCTCGAAAAGATGCAGCGGGATCACCGCCTCTGGGTAGAGCATTAGATTCGGCAGTGCGAACAGGGGCAGGCGGCTGCTCATCCCACGACCAGATTCTCGGCGAAAGCGCTCAAGCTCTCGCGAATAGTGGCGGCGGGCAATCGATAGCAAAGGTCTTCAAACAGGTAGCGGTGGAAAAAGCGCTCGTCCTTACCAAAGCTGCCTGCGGCGGCAGCGACTAGCGACTCACGCGCGGCCAATCCGCGTGTGGCAGCATCCGTAAGCCAGGATTCCAGACCGCCCAACTCGAAACCGGGGCGAAGGATCCAACCAGCGAACACAAAAGGGAGACGTGTGAGCTCTTGCCACGACACGCCCAAATCGACGACTTTCCAATTCTTCTGCAGGCTGGAAGCGGCCAAGGCCGGATCGCCGATCAACTGGACGGCGTCCACACCATGGCGAAGGGCGGCCTCGAAGGGCTCCGAGCTAGGTGATTCCTGACGCACGGCCGCCGCAGCACCGTTGCCCGCTAAGACAATGCCGGCTAGGGCCCTGCCAGTACGGGAGTGCGGATCTGCGTACCATGATTGCACTTCAGAGAGTTGCTCCAGGCCAGGGCGCAGGAACAAAAGCACCGAACGGATCGGTCCGTCGGAGGCGATCACTGGGCCTTCTTCCCACAGCCGCAAAGCACGATCGCCCAAGGTAATCACCGACGAAGCAAGGGCCACATCTAGATATCCACTATGTAAGCCTTCAGCCAACTCGGCCGGCGGCGCTACCACCAAATCGATCCGTGGATGATCGAGCAAGCCATCCGTCAATGGCCGCGCCACTAGGTAGGGCACCGTGCCAACGCGCCACAAGGGGGACACGGTCATCTCAAACGCACAACTCCTCAACTTGGTCGCCGTCGGCGAAATCGTTGACAATGTCATAAACCGTGTTGCGTTCCAGTGGCACGCGACCGGCTTGGCGGATCAAACGGTGGATGTCGGCGCGGGTGAGCACTTCCGGAGTGCTGGCTCCAGCGTCGTGGTAGACCTTCTCTTGAGATACGGTGCCATCCAAGTCGTCGGCGCCCATCGACAGTGCCGTTTGGGCCACGGCCAGACCGGTCATAATCCAATAGGCTTTGATGTGCGGCACGTTGTCTAGGAATAGGCGGCCGATGGCGATCGAGCGCAGCCGCTCGAGCGGGCTCGGGATCGGCAGGTGGCTCAAGGCCGGCGTGTTGTCCGGGTGGAAGGCCAACGGGATGTAGGTTTGAAAGCCGCCGGTGTCGTCCTGCAACTCACGCAAGCGGTTCAGGTGGTCGACCCGTTCCTCAAGCGTTTCGGTCATGCCATAGAGCATGGTGCAGTTGGTCTTGAAGCCGTATTCATGGATACCGCGCGCCAGCTCCAACCAACGCTCTGCGCTCATCTTTTTCGGATATAGCTGCTGACGTACCCGCTCACTGAACACCTCGGCACCGCCGCCCGGCATCGAATCCAGGCCGGCTTTCTTCAGCTCATCGAGGACCTGCGGCAAGGGCTTATTGGCCAGGCGCTCGATCTCGTCGATCTCGACCATGGTGTAGGCCTTCACGTGGATGTCCGGGCGGGCCCTCTTGGCAGCACGCAGGATCTCCAGGAAGTAGTCGTACTTCAGTGCCGGCCATACTCCCGCCACCATGTGTACCTCGGTGGCCTCGGGGTTGGCTTTGGCGAGCTCTTCGCCGACCTGTTCTGGCGTCATGCAATAGGCGCCGTCGTCGCCGGGTCGCCGTTGGAAGGCACAGAAGCCGCAGAACTGGTTGCAGTAGTTCGTGTAGTTGACGTGGATGTTGACGTTGTAAAAGGCCACGTTGCCATGCATCCGCTCACGCACGTCATTGGCCAGCATGCCGAGGAGTGCGACATCATCGCTCCTGTACATGGCAAGACAATCCTCAGTGCTCAAACGCTCCTGATTCGCGACCTTGGTCGGGATGCCCTGCAAGCCGGTACGGGCGGCGCGGAGTTCGAGGGCTTCAAGCGGCAAATCCATCCGGTTATTGTATTCCGTCGGATAAGGGCTTGTTGCATCGAGAAAACCGCCATTTCACGTTAGAATTCCCCACGTCATGCCGCTCGACCTCGCCGAAGCCGCCAATATGTTGGGAGTCTCTTCCAGCACCGTGCGACGCTGGGCGCGCCAAGGCCGCCTTGGCATCATGCGGCCCAGTGGTGAGTTTCGATTCGAGCAAGAGGAATTGCGCAAGTGGGCCCGCAATCAAGGCCTACGGCTGCGGAGCGGCTGCCGAACTCGCCGACGCCCTGCGGTGGTCGACCCTGATTCTTTCCCACTCAGCACTGCTCTTGACCGAGGTTCGATCCTGCATCAGGTGCCTGGCGCTTCGCCGGGGGAAGTGCTTTCGAACCTCGTCGAACTGGCACCGCTGCCGGAGAGCTGCGACCGCTTCAGCCTCTTGGAGCAACTGCAAGGCCGCGAGACTTTGGCTTCCACGGCGCTAGGCGAAGGTGTTGCACTGCCGCACCCGCGCAAGCCGAGCACCGACTTCGTCGTCGACCCGATGTTGGTAATCGCCCTTTTGGAACAGGAAGTCGATTGGCAGGCAATCGACGGCAAGCCGATCCATACCGCTATCCTTTTGCTTAATCCCAGCTCACGTGAGCACCTGCAGGTGCTGTCGCGCTTGGCTTTTGTGATGCGTGAGCCGGCCTTCCCGCGTGCGCTAATTGAACGCGTCGAGGGCGAGCTGTTGCGTCGCCTGGTCAATCGTCTCGAGGGCAAGACGGTCGAATGAAACGGGAAGTCCTATTCCGCACACGCGGCGCCCGAAGTGAACCTTGGCAGCTCGCCGCTGCCGCCGTCGCGGTGGGGGTGGCCAGTGCCGGTGTAGCGGTGGCCTTACGTAGTGGCGTGCATTGGTTGTTTGCCGCCTTGGAACCGATTCGTCAAGAATGGTGGGGCATGTTGCTGCTGCCGGCGGTCGGTGCGATGCTTGGCGTGTTAATCATTCGCGTGCTGTTTAACGAGCCCGGCGGCCACGGCGTGCCGGCGGTGTTAGAAGCGGTTACGCGCAAGGCCGGCCACATGCGCCGACGATCGATTATCAGTCGCCTACTCGGTAGTCTAGTCAACGTCGCAAGTGGTGGTTCAGCCGGTCTGGAAGGCCCAATCGTTTACTCTTCCGCCGCCGTCGGTAGTTCGGTAGCTGGTTCAATGCGTTTGGCCGAACGCCAACGCGTAATGTTGTTGGCCTGTGGTGTAGCCGGTGGTATCGGTGCAATCTTCAATGCGCCATTGACCGGCATGATCTTCGCCATGGAGGTGGTCTTGGCTGAGTGGACCTTAGGCGCGCTGTTGCCAATCGCCGTTTCGGCTACCGTCGCCACTGAACTTGGCCGCCTATTGATGAAGTCCGAGAGTGCTTTCACCGTGACGGCAGCGATGGATTGGGGTGGCCTGGACCTGGCTGCATCGGCAGTGTTGGGTGGATGCGCCGGCCTGCTTTCGGTTGCCTTGGTGGTGATGATCTTCGCTGGCGAACGCTTTACACGTAGACTGAAAGTGGGCTTTTGGAGCGGCAAGTTAGGCGTGGTCGCAGGCGTCGGTGGCTTGTGCGTCGGTATGCTCGGTTGGCTGGAACCTGGTGCAATCGGCGAAGGGTATGAAGCGGTGAATGGCGCCCTTAGCGGCGAGATGGTCGCCGGCGGCGCCTTGCTGCTGTTCCTGTTCGTTAAGCTGCTCGCCACCACCATCACCCTGGGCAGCAATTCGCCCGGCGGTATCTTCGCGCCATCTCTGGTTCTTGGCGCCTTGCTCGGTTATAGCTTCGGCGGTTTCCTGCATTGGTTGATGCCCGAGGCCGGGTTCGCCACGCCCGCCTTCTTCGCCTTGGCCGCCATGGCCGGTCTGGTGGCGGGATCGATGCAAGCTCCATTCACCGGCATCATGCTGGCCTTGGAGACCACCGGTGGTTGGAGCGGCACATTGCCCTTGATCATGGTGTCGGTGGTGTCGGTGTTGGTTAGCCGCACCTTCCTGCGCCACCGTTTCTACACCTGGGAGCTGGCCGAGCGCGGCGAGCTGATGCGTCCTGGTTCGGATCGCCGGATTCTCGCGGAAATGAACGCCGGTGAGATGATGGATGGCGAGGCCGTCACCATCTTGAGTGGCCGTTCCCTCGACGACTTGGCCCAGCTGCTGCCGACCACGGTGCGCAATCACTTCGCGGTGGTCGACCAGAACGGCGTCCTGCAAGGCATGCTCGACCTTACCGCTCTACGTGGCGTGATCTTCGACGAAACCCTGCGCCGCATTACCCCGGTCGACACCGTCATGGACACCGAGGTCCTCCCAATCCGCGAGGAGCAGGATCTGCTTGGCGCGATGGAGGCCTTCGAGGAATCCGGCGCATGGGTGCTTCCTGTGGTCGATGCGGAATACCGCTTCCTCGGCACCTTGTCGAAATCGACTCTCTTCGATCGCTACCGCAGCGAGTTGATCGTGCAGACGGCCGACCACCAGGTTTGACCAACCTCTAGCGAACTCCGTCCATGCTCAGCGACGTCGGGCTGAGGCGCTAAGCCAGGGTTATGGCACCTGAGGAAGTCGGTGCGTTCGGTCACACGAGTTGGTGTTTGCCGGTGGCCGCGGCACCGCAGCTCTCCAGTTCACCCGGCTGCGGCGCCGCGCCGCGTGGGTCGATGATGTCATAAGCCTGGTTGCGCTGACGCGGGATGAAGCCCGCCTCGCGGATGTTGCGTTCGATGTTCTTGATCTCGACAAGTTCGAAACAGCCGGCGGCACTGACTACGTTTTCTTCCAGCATGGCCGAACCGAAATCATTGCAGCCCATACGCAGCGCCAACTGTGCCGCACTCGCGCCCTGGGTCACGAAGCTGGCCTGGATGTTGTCGAAGTTGTCCAGGTAGATGCGCGCCAGCGCGGTAGTGCGGAAGTATTCGGCATGGGTGGCCTTCTTCCAACCTTCGGCGTGCAACTGGTCGCCGAGCGGATTGTCGCCGGGCTGGAAGGTCCAATCGATGAAGGCGGTGAATCCGCCAGTTCGGTCCTGCACCTGACGCAGGCGCTCCAAGTGCTCGATGCGGTCGGCGACCGTCTCGATGTGGCCGAACATCATGGTGGCCGTGGTGCGCATGCCGATGCCATGCGCTTCTTCCATGATGCGCAACCAGGTATCGGTGTCGGCCTTGCGCGCGGCGATCTGCTTGCGCACGCTTTCGGTCAAGATCTCGGCGCCGCCGCCTGGCATCGAGTTCATGCCCGCAGCCTGCAATCGCCTCAGCACTTCCTCGGTGCTGCATTTCGAGACCTTCGACAAGTGATGAATCTCCGGCGGCGACATCGCATGAAGGTGCAGGTCGGGCCAACGCTCCATCAGATCCTGGAACAGCTCCGAGAACCATTCCACACCGAGCTGCGGGTGATGGCCACTCTGCATCAGGATTTGTACGCCGCCCACATCCACCGTTTCTTGGACACGCTTGTAGATCTCCTCGCGATCCAGCACATAACCCTTCACCTCGTCCTTCGGCTTGGCGTAGAAGGCGCAGAAGGTGCAGTCTGTCACACAAATGTTTGTCGGGTTTAGGTTGCGGTCGATGATGTAAGTGACCACCGGATCCGGATGCTTACGTCGACGCACCTCGTCGGCCAAGAACGCAAGCGTGTCCAGGCCAGCGTTTTCGTGCAGGAACAAGCCTTCCTGTTCGGAGAGGCGTGCCCCATCGAGCACCTTTGCAGAGAGTGTGGAGACGTCCATGAACGCGTATTCTAGCGCCAGCGCAGCCTTAGGCCTAAGTCCCGTACCAAGGCCAATCCATGGCGAGGAAGGCATTGACCGCCATGAAGATGCCGATGCCACGCACCACCGGATCACGCCAGCTCTTGCCCTTGGCGAAGCGCCTAGCTACGAACCAACTCAGGACTGCCAGTTGGATGAGCATCATCAACACGAAGACTTCGGTGTTGTCGGCCATGGTGTCGCGGCGATGGCCCGTCCAATCCTTGACGTTCTCTTCGAACACGCTGATGACCGTCTGTCCGCCCATCAACACGCACCAGTGGATCGGCGCCCAGACGATGGTGGTGGCCTTCTCCCAATCAAATCCGCCGTCCTCGATTATCAAGGCAAAAACCGCAACAAAAGTGATCGGTGCTACGCATAAGGCGATCCAACCGGCGCCACGCCGCCATTGGTAGGCGAACTTGTCGCTGCTATTGCGGAAGTAGCAGGTGATGCACCAGAGGAATAGGGCCGGCAACAGAATTGCGAACCACATCAATTTACCTCTGGGTCATCCGGCATCTTGGTCATCCAAGAGAACTGCGGATCAATCTTGGCCATCAGCCGCTCCCACAACAAGCGCCAATCAGTGCTCCAGATGTCATCTACTTCGCCTTGCAGCACGAACCACGAATCGGCATCGAGTTCTTCCTGCAACTGTCCGGGGCTCCATCCGCTATAGCCGATGAAGAAACGCAGCTGCCCCTGCTTCTCCAGGGTGCGGCGCACCAGTTCCATGTCGCCGCCGAAGAAGACGCCCGGCAACACCGGCAGCACGCTGACCGGATCCTGGTCAGGACCACTCAGCACATGCAGGCAATCGTTGCCGACGGGACCGCCCCAGAGCAAGGGGATGTTGAGGGAGGCGGCGTCGTCCAAGCCGGAATCCGGTGGCAGCACATCCTCAAGTTCCACGTCCAGCGGCCGGTTCAAGGTCAGGCCGACGGTGCCATGATCATCATGGGTGCAGATCAACACCACCGTGCCATCGAAGTTGGGGTCCAACATCGCAGGGCGCGAGATCAGCAGGCTACCGGCTTCTATCTTCATCTTGGCGGGTTCGACGCGTGCATTCGTCGCAGTTCGTCGATTGTCTGCTGCACCATATCACGTTGCGGGTGGTCAGGCGCTTGCTCGAGGAAGTAGTCCAGCGTGCGAATCGCCAGTTCCACCTGACCAAGTTCAACCTGCAAGCTGAATAGCAGTTGCGCAGCCTCGAGGTGCGTGGGGTCCTTGCTGAACATGCCGGTGGCCAACTGCAAGGCATCGTCAAAGCGGCCAAGCTGGAACAAGGCGGTGGTCTTACCGAGCATCGCCGCATCGAGGTTCGGATCTTGTTCCAAGGCAGTATCGAAGAAACCAAGCGCCTCGGCCATCACGCGATCGGCCAGCTCATAGTGACCAGCCTCGCCATGGGTCATGGCCGTCTGTGCCCGACAGTTCGCAAGTCCTAGGTAGCCGATAGGAGAGAACTTGTAGTGGTCGACCACACGCTGGTAGACCGTCTCGGCGCCGCTGAAGTCACCGTCTAAGTACAGCGCGTCGCCAAGGCCTAAGTTGCCCTTCTCGCGCTCGACCGCGGTCACGAAGTAATGGTCTGGATCTACATCCAGGCTTTCCTGGTAAGCCTCCAAGGCATATTCAGTCAGGCGCGTGCGCTTCAACCAGTCGGTCTCGTTCTGTGCCTGCTCCAACATCAAGCGACCGTATTCGATATGGCCGGTCATGGCGTTGGGGGCCATCTCACGTGCCCAGCGGAACAGGGCTTCTTCGGTCTTCCAATGTTGGGCGCCGGAGTGTGCGGAATAGGCATTGGGAATCGCCAGGATCAACAGACCCGCCCACGCCCAAGTCGGTTTGGGTAAGCGACTCAGCAAGGCCACCACCACCAAGGCGAAACCAGCACTGGGTAGATAGAGGAACCGTTCCTCGAAAGGATATTGCCCTAAAGCTTTGGTGTTCAGTACCGGGATCAAGCCAGCGAACAAGAGACCTAAACCGAACAGCACCGTGCGGTTTTGACGATTTCGGAACCACCAGACCAAGGCACCTAGGGAGAGCACCGCACCGACGATGCCGAGCCACAAGCGGGTGGTGTCTGCGGCTTCGCCAAGGGCCAATGGGCGGAAGGGCATATGTGGCCAAGGCCAGATCAGGAAGCCCCAATAGCGCGCGATCAGCGAGAACGACAGGCTGACCTGTTGGCCTTGATCGAGGGCGTGGAAGGTGTTGACGCGGTCGAAGCCAGATGCAGCGCTGTCGAATGCAGAAAACCTCAAGAAATACACGATAGCGGCGGCCACAACCAGGCTGGTGAAAGTGAGCCAGCGCCGCTGGGCGGGTGGGGTGCTGCCAGAGGCTGCCTGGTGGGCGATTTCGGGCTGCAAGTCGGGCTTCGGTCGAAGGACCGTGATAGCCAAGGCGAGCAGCCAAACCCCTATTGCAACTTCCTTTGAAAGCATTGCAGCTAAAAGGAATAGACCACACCTTAGCGGTTGAAATAGGGCCAAACTGCGCAAACTAAGCAGACAGAAAAAAGTGGCCAGGAGCTCTGGAATGCCTGAAATCCAAGCCACCGGCTCCGCGTGGCTGCCATGGACAGCGAAAAGAAGGCCTGCTCCGATGGCCAGCCCACGTTGCCAGCCAAGCGCTAGGGCAAGTGACGTAACTAGTGCTGCACAAGCACTATGAAGCAATATTGAGAACCAGTGAAAGGCCCTGGGGGAGCCGTCGCCGAGCTGCCACAGGGTGCCCAAGGTGGCGGCGCCAAGTGGACGGTAGAAACCGGATCCGAAACGGCTCTCATCGACCAATTCCCAATACGGTGTGGTGAAGCCTTCGCCGATGACCGACCATTCCTGCATGGTGGGGTTGAGGCTGATCAGCGAGCGGTCGTCGTAGACGAAATCGCCACTCCTGGTCGAAGCGAACAGGAACAGGCCAATCAAAGCCGGCACCAGCAGAGAAAAGAATCGGTTTCGAGACATTCGGTTTTGGGCTACCCGCAGTAGCCGATCTAGCAAAGGATAGGAGATAGTTTGCAAGAATTGTGCCGACTTCGTGTGAATCAGGCAGTGAAAGATGCGGCTTCATCCATTATTCTGTGGCGGTGCGCGATTCCGCAAAACCCCTGGTGGTGACCGTGCTGTTCGGTGGCCGTTCGGCCGAGCACGACATCAGCCTGCGTTCGACGCGGGCAGTGGTGGCCCACTTGGATCCCAGGCGTTACGACATTCGCCTGGTCGGCATCAGTCGCGAGGGGGAGTGGCTCGATACCGAAGGCTCTAAGCAAATGCTCCAAGATGGCAGCGTCAGTGGCCCAACCCGCGGCCCGTACTTGCCAGTCGGAACCGATGTGGTCTTCCCGGTCCTGCATGGCCCTGGAGGGGAGGACGGCAGCCTGCAGGGGTGGCTGGAATTGCTTGACGTGCCTTGCGTTGCCAGTGACTGCGCCGGCTCCGCCATCGCCATGGATAAGTCTGTGGCCAAGCATGTGCTGCGCAGTGCCAATGTGCCGGTCCTGCCTTGGACCGATGTACGTCGGCGGGATTGGCAAGAGAATCGCGCGGAGCTGCTGGCCGAGATTGCCGAGCAGCGTGGGTTCCCATGTTTCGTCAAGCCGGCCCGCCTGGGCTCGAGCTTGGGCATCTCCAAGGTTGAAGACATTGATTCCCTGGCAGCCGCTTTGGACCACGCCTTCACCTACGGCGATTTCTTACTCATCGAACCGGCCATGACCTGCCGCGAGTTGGAAGTTGCGGTGTTGGACGGCTCGCCAGAGATTGTTAGCCTGCCTGGAGAGATTCTTGCCGAGGATTGGTACGACTTTGACAGCAAGTACCGCAACGAGAGTGCTGAACTGAACGCGCCGACCGAGAACCTCGAGCCACGTATGGCCGATGCTCTGCGCGATTTCGCCTTGCGCGCCTTCCGCGTTTTGCGCCTCTCCGGCATGGCACGGGTCGACTTCCTTTTGGACAAGAAGGCTGGTCGTTATTACCTCAACGAGGTCAACACCATTCCGGGCTTCACGTCGATCTCGATGTACCCGAAGCTGATGGAGTCCGCCGGCGTACCCTTCGATCAGCTCTGCGATCGCTTAATCGAGTTGGCCTTGGCCGAGCGACGTTTCTCCGACCGCGCGGTCGACGCGCCGCTGGTGGAGGAAGGCAAGCAACAGCAAGGCGCTGAGTAGCGGTCCCTGCGGTGGGTGGTAAGCGTGGAGACCACGCCTTAGTAGGCCATCTTCAGGCAGAACACCGAACCGCCTGACTTCATGAATTCACTGGTGTCAATCGGCACTGGAGTGAATCCACGCGCGGCGATTTTTGCTTCCAGGTCGGCGGATCCTGCCTGCAGGAATACATGCTTCTTGTCGGGGCAAAAAGCGTTGCCGGCGAAGTTCAGCGCTTCGGCTTCACCCAATGCGATGGCGTTGGGGAAGGCTTTATGCACTAGGGCCAAACCGGTCTCGTCGAAAGCCTGCGGCACGTACAAGGCGGTGGTCTCATCGATGGCGGCGAGTGCAGTGTCCAGGTGATAGAAACGTGGATCCTGCAGCTCATACAGCAATACATCCATTTCCGGATAAACATCGGCCAGGTGCTGCCAAGCCTCTTTGCTGGAGCGTTGGCCAATGCCCGCATGAAGGATGAAACGGCCGGGGTGCAGGATGCCGTCGCCGTGGGCTTCGAAGCGACTCACCGATTCTGGCATCGACTTGGGTTCGAAACCTAGTTGACGGAAGAAGCGTTCGTGCTGACTGCTTTCTGCAGCGCGCGATCCATGGGCCATGATGCCGAGCCAGATGTCAGTGCTGCCATCGGGTAGGGGCAAGGCCATGCTCGGGTTGGCGGTGAAGCAAAGATCGACCAGTCCAAGCTGTGCAGGCAGCGCGATGCACTTCAAGCCGGCGTGCACCTGGAAGGCCTGGAACAACTTCAGCCATTGTTCGCGAGCGAGCTCCGCATCGACCTCCAGCAGGTTGCCGTCGGCATCGACCATGAAATCATTATTCGCCTCCTTGACTGTGAAGGCGGCCGGATCCGCCATCAACACGTGGCGCGGCAGGGCGACGATGGCGGTGTCGGCCACTGCACGTGACCATTCGTCTACGCAACGGATGAGGGGCATGGGGGCGGACTGCTAAGGGTGCAACGATCGCGGCGGCTTATAGTACGTCGCGGCTCTTGGCGGCCGACGAGGTCATGAACATCGCCACGATGGTGGTGCCGAAGATGACCATCAACGACTTGAACACCGACGGCATCTCGGTCACTGGCGGGAACAGGTCGGTGGCGGAATCGGTGATACCGCACCATTCATGCGCCAGGCCGATCAGGTAGTAATGCAGGGAGTACTGCTGACCTTCACCCGGCAGTGAGCCGAGCACCGAACCGAGGATCACCAGGATTACGAAGGCATGGATGATGGCACGTTTCGACCAGACGCCGAGAAAAACACAGATTGCACCGTAGGCCAGGCTGGCAATCGCGAGCACGCCGGTCACGCCGAACACCAAGTTGAACCAGGTCGACATCCGCACCTCTGGTTCGGCTAGACCGCAGATGACTGCCGGCACGATTGAGCCGATCAGGAAAACCGGCAGCATGCCGAGCCATCCGCCGAGGAACATGCCCATCAAGGGTTGCCAACGAGGCACCGGTCGCGTGTAGATGTAGCCGATAGCACCGCGATCGTAGAGCTCACTCAAGACCGGTAGCATCATGAACATGGTCACGAAGGGCAGTACGAAGTAGAGGGTGAGCGGAACTAGGTATTGGCGATACAGCTCCAGGGCGGGATTGGTCGTGCTGAAGGCCAAGGCGAGCACCAACACCAAGGTCGGCAGCAGCACGACGGCAATCGGCGCAAGCAGGCGCAAACCCAAGGTGCGGCGACGCAGCGAGAAGATTGTGGTTGCGTAGATGGCGCTCATCGGGCTGACTCTCCTACCAACATGTCATAGACCATTTCCAATTCCTGGTCGTCGATTTCCATCGAGTGGATCTGCCCGGCCAAGCCTGCTTCCTGCAGGTGATCGAGCAAGGAGGGCAGGTCGTGTGTATCCAAGTGCAGCACCCCATCGTTGCCGAAGTCGAGGCCGGCGACGACATCCTGGGAAAGCATCTCCGCAGCCAAGGCACGCAAGTCCTCACCGCGCACCGAAGCGCGCCGCGGCTTCATGTCAATCAGGTCACGGATTTCGGTGAGACGACCTTCCGCCAACAGGCGCCCGTGGTGCAGCATCAACATGCGATCCGTGACAGCTTCCACTTCATGCAGCACGTGACTCGCCATCACCACAGTGCGTCCTTGGCTAGCCCAATCGCGCACCAAGTCCATGGTTTGGCGTCGGCTGACCGGATCCATGCCGTTGAGTGGTTCATCCAGCAGTAGTAGCTCGGGCTCGAACAATAGCGCCTGCGCGATCTTGATGCGTTGGCGCATGCCCTTCGACATGGCGTTGAGTTTCACACTTGCCTTTTTCAACATGCCGACGCGCTGCAGCGCCTTCTCGCTGCGGTCCTTGGCCTTGGCGGGACGGTCGCCACCGAGCGTGGCCATCAGGCACAAGAAATCGATGGCGCGATCGGATTCGAAATGCACATCCTCGCCGGGTGCGTGGCCGATGCGACGAAAGACCTCGTAGGTGCCAGGGGTAATCTTCTGTCCGTAGATGTGGACGGAGCCACGCGATGCCTTGATCTGCCCTGTGAGTAGGCGCATCAAGGTACTTTTGCCCGAGCCGTTCGGTCCAAGCAGACCGACAATGCCGGATTCAATCGTGACGGTGAGACCGGCCAGTCCTTGGACTTCGCCGTACCAACGCGACAAGTTGTCGCAGCGGATTGCGATTTCACTCATCAGACCAGACTCCGTTTACGTAGGCCGCGCATGATGATCAGGAAGGACACCACCGAGACACCGATGGCAACACCGAATGCGGCTCCCGGGGAAGCGTTAATATGCTCTCCACTGGCTTCGAAATCGACTCCAAGAAAGGTGGCGCAGATGACCTTGGTGACGTTGAGGATCGAAAAGGCCATCATGTCTTGCTGGTGGTCGGTGAGGTCGTAGAGCACCGGGCCCATGATTCCGAAGAACAAAAAGATGACGACGAATACCAAGTTGCTCCAGGTGGCGCTTTTGGTGAGACTCGTCACTGCCTGCACCATCAATGCAATCATCAGTGAGATGATCAGCAAGGCGAAGAACATAGCGACTGGCACATGGGCGATGGCCGAGAAGTGTTCATCGTTGGGCGCGGTGGCGATGTCGGCCAGCCACACCAGGAAGAAGGGTCCAAAAGTCGCCAGCATCAGGAAACTGACGAAGGCGAGGGTCCGTCCAGTAAGGTAACCCAGTGGCGTGACGGGGCGGGAGAAGTAGGCCTCCAAGGCGTTGGTGCGCATGTCGCTGGCAATCAGGTCGTAGCCGAATAACAAGGCCAGCGGTAGAAGGATTGGACGAACAAAGAAGTGGATCAACATCAGGTAATAGCTAGTGTCGATCTTGAAAGCCGGTTGTCCGGCATGTTTGGCGGCCTGCTCGGTAACCGAACGCCATTCCGGGACCACCTGATTGACCATGTACATCATGGCCATCATTCCGAAACCCAGGATCAACGACAACACCGACACCCGGCGTACCCATTTGGATTGCCAGCCGCGTTGGATGGTGCCGAAAGCAATCGGCAACCAGGAAGGACGACTGGTGCGCTTACCGCTGTAGCGCTCATATTCAGCTGCGCGGAATGCCATCAGAATGTCTCCTGCATTTCGGTTTCGCCATCGGTTTCCGTCTCACCCTCGAGCGCTTCGAGGAAGGCATCCTCGAGCGACCGTGCCGCATCCTTCACGCCGAGCAGGGGCACACCTGCCTTACGTGCTAGGGCGAATACGTTTTCGGGCTCGACGATGACCTCCGGATGGGTGACCACCAACTCGCCTTCGTTGCGGCCGAGGTCGATGGTCAAGCCTTCCTCTTGTGCGCAACGCGTGAACGCGGCGGCACCCTCTCGATCGATGCGGATCCTCTTGGCACCGCGTGCCGCCGTGGTGAGTTCCTCCATGCTGGCGGTGCGTTTCATCTTGCCTTGGTCCAGCACCCAGACCTCGTTGCACAAGCGCTCCACATCGGGCAGCAGGTGGCTGGCCAGGATCAAGTGAATGCCATGCTCGCCACTGACTCGTTCTACCAGGCCAAGCATGCGCATGCGGCTTTGCGGATCCAGGCCGTTGGTCGGTTCATCCAGGAACATTACATCCGGATCATGCACCAAGGCCGCTGCAAGTTTGTAACGCTGACGCATGCCAACCGAGAAGGTGGATACTTCGCGGTAACGCTCCTCACCTAAACCGACAAAGTGCAGAACATCGTGGGCACGCAACATGGCGTCGTCCTTCGGGAAACCACAGGTCTGCGCGAAATGGGAGAGTCCACTGACACAGGACACTCCACCCAGGAAGCAATCGCGTTCCGGCATGTAGCCAATCTTGCGCCGCAATCGGGCACCGGCGGCCTTGGTGTCTTCACCGAAGACACGCACGCTTCCGGCGGCGGGGGCCACGAGACCGAGGATGGAGCGCAACATGGAGGACTTGCCGGCACCGTTGGGGCCTAGCAGGCCAAGGGCTCCACCGGAGAAGCTGGCATCCACCCCATGGAGGGCCGTGAAGGAGCCGTATTTGACTACGAGCCCCTCGAGTTCGAGAACTTTCGTGTTCATGCGGTGCTAATTGGGAGCAAGATGCTGCGCTCGGCCTGGAATGCCAACTCAGCCATCTTGTTGAACATGCGATCGAGGCGTAGAGATCGTATTACTCGATCACGCACGCGAGAAAGCTCGACCACACCTTCCGACTTGATCTTCTCGATACGCACGAGGTAGACCCAACGTGAGCCCATAATCGGGCCGCGCACAATCGCTGTGTTGGGGATGGTAATGCCGAAGCCCTTGAACAGTTGGCGCATGAATTCCTCGTCGTAGCGGTTATCCATGCGCTTCAAATAGCCAATGCGACCACCATTGCGCTTGGAGACCAGGTCGCCGGAGTGTTTGTCGACGGCATCCTTCCATTCCAGCTTGCCGTCGCTGAGCTGCTTGCCGATCTGATCCAGCTCTTGATAGATGGTCATGCGCTGTTTCTCGCTGAGCGCCTGGTTGGTCTCGATGTCGAACAGCGGCACGCGGATCCACGATGCCGTCAGGCGGCCGAAGAATTCCGGGATTGACGAGTTGAAGTGGGTGCGGATCTCCTTGTTGGAGAACTCCTCCGGCTGCAGGGCCATCAAGCGAGCCCGCACCTCGATCTCGATGCCGGCGACGGCCATGCTCGAACTCACGCTACTAGGGCGGTCGTTGCGATCCAACGCCCATGCCTTGGCCTCGGCCTCGATTTGCTTAGCAGTGGCCTTTGGGATCTTGTGCTGGTCCAGGATCAGCTTGTTGCTGTACCAGCGCACCTGGTCATAGAAACGCAGGGAGTTCACATAGGCGGTGAAATATTCGACATTGCTTTCCAGCGAGACCTTCAAGGAGGGATCGTGAGGGTAAAGCTGATCGAGGATATCTTGCACCCAGTAGGTCTTCTGACCCTGTTTCAAGACCTTGCGCTGCAGGAGATCCTGAATTTCGGCGCTGGTGGCAGTGGGATTCGCGCTTGGCTGCTGGGATGCAAGCGCGGCAAAAGTCGTAAGAAGGAAGGCAGACAGCATCGTCAAGGCGGGACAGCCCGTGCCCGACATCGTAACCTCGATAGCAATGTCGACGAAGAGCCGCCCACTGGACCTTTGCCTGGATCGTTTCCGCGCTGTCAGCAAAGCGGAGGCGCATGCCTTTTTCGCCCCTGGGCGAGCCAACTTGATGGGCGCCCACATGGATTACAACGGCGGGGTGGTGATGCCAGTCGCTTTGTCCAAAGGTACTTACGCGCTGGCCGGTCTACGCCAAGATGGCATGCTGCGGCTCGAATCGATGCAGTTCCCTGGCCAGGTGGTGGAAGTGCCGCTGGCGGAGCTGAAACCTGGTCGCACCGACGGCTGGTCCTCCTATGTGGAAGGTGGCTTGTGGATCGCCATGCAACGCTGGGGCCAGTTACCCGGCCTCAATCTAATCCTGAACGCCGACTTGCCGATGGCTAAGGGTTTGAGCAGCAGCGCCAGCGTCGAATGCGTGGGCGTGTTGCTGGTCGCCAAGCTGCTCGAGATTCAGGCCGACGTCGACGAGATGATTCACTTAGCTCATGGCGCCGAGACCCAATATGTGGGCGTACGCTGCGGCATCCTTGATCAGACTGCAATCTTCCTTGGCGAGGCCAATTCGATCCTGCGCTTCGATTGCCTGGAGTTGTCGCGCGAACATATGCCACTGGATAGTGCGGAAGCCAGCATCGCGATTTGCGATACCGGCGTGGCGCGTGAGTTGGCCTCATCCGCCTTCAACCAACGGGTGGCTGAATGCACCCGTGCGCTGACCATCTTTCAGGAACAGATTCCCGGCGTGACTTGCTTGCGCGATGTCAGCCACGAGGATTTCGAGCGTCACGTCGACTTGTTGGCACCGGCCTTGGCACGGCGCACTCAACATGTGATCGATGAGGTGCAGCGCACGCGTCTTGGCTCGGCGGCCTTACGACGTGGCGAGGTCGCAGGTTTCGGCGAGCAAATGACCGCTGCCCACATCTCCCTGCGCGATCTTTATGAGGTGTCCTCGCCGGAGTTGGATGCGATGGTCGAAGCTTCGGTTGAAGTGGACGGTTGTTATGGCTCGCGCCTCACTGGTGCCGGCTTCGGCGGTTGCACGGCCGCGCTGGTCCATCCCGCGGCTCAAGCCGAGTTCGAGGCGCATGTGACCAAGCGCTATGCCGAGGTCACCGGGCGTAGCACCAACATCCAGTGGTTCGCGCCGGCCGGCGGGCCAGTGGAACTCGACGTCTGAGCCGCTTGCGGTCTAGCGCCTGGCGGTTCCGGTTACTCGTCCTTCTCCACCGGCATCAAGAAGATGCTGCGACGTGCGCGTCCGTCGTCGGCGACAATCAATGCCCAACATTGGCCGGTGGCGCGATAGCCCGTCTGGCTCATCACTGATCTTAAGCTGGCAATACCGTCCTCCATGCTGACCTTGGAGTAGGTTGACCAACGCAACCACTGCTTACTGACCGATTCACTGCTGGGCCACTTCGCCGTCACCTCTGGATCCGGATGACGCAGGATAAAGAACCGTTGCTCGCCAGCTTGCCACCATTCTCCGGCCGGCAAGTCAGCTACCTGCGCGCTCGCGGACTCTTCCTCCAGGAAGCGGAAACTTTTACCCAGCATGCCGAACTCATCCCCAATGGTGCGCTCATCCTCCAAGGCCGATTGCAGCTGGCCGACCGGTGTGCCTCCAGCTGTCACCGGGCGGAAGGCGCGGTCATGGAATAAGGCTGCTTCCCCGAACTCAACGATAGTCTCGGTGCGCTTGCCGGCTTGGTGTTGCCATAGCCATTGCAATGGGATAAGTGTGCTCTGTTCCTTTAAGCGGTTCCATTCGGATAAGTTCACCGCGGATTCGCCGAGGGCAGCATATTTCGGCAAGCCAACGTCGTCCAACTCAATGGTCAGCTCGCCGAGAGGTGTAGGGCGCATCAGTTTCAAGGCCAAACCCACCGGTTCGGAATCGGCTGCAGCACGGATGAGCAAAAGTTGCTCATCCCAGCCCCAAGGGAAGCGCAACACCTCCCAACGCAGGGCGGTCTCGGTCAGCAACTCGGTGGCGTCGTAATCGACGACCTCACGCTGCTCGGCCTTCAACCAACAATGGTCGGGGTCATAAAGGCTGAAGATGTTGAACTTCGGGGATTGACCGAGCTGGAAACGCATGCGTTCCGGACCTGCAAGCCATAACTCCGACGGCAACTTGATGTCCTGATCAGGCATGTGGAAGGTGATCTCGCCGGTGACCCGATAGTGTTGATTCGGCCCGAGGGGTGCCGTCGCCGGCATGCCTCGAAGGGCGGCCAGTTCCTCCAGCAGCGGGTTCAAAATCGCCACTTCGGCCCGCTTCTGGCCCGAACAGCTGCCGGTCAGCATGGCTGTAACCAAGGCCAACAATCCGAGCGCCAAGCGAAGAACGCTCATTGTTTGGCGCTCCATTCCTTCAGGCGACGATTGGCCTCAAGCAAGGTTTCCGGGCGTTTGGAATAACAAAAGCGCACCATGTGTTCGCCGTCTTCGGGGTTATCGAAGAAGGAAGAGCCTGGCACGGTGGCGACGCCCGCTTCACGCACCAAGCGCATGGCGAAGTCGACGTCGGTCTCGTCGCGCTTTTGGAAGGGGCGGATGTCCACCATGGCGTAGTAGGCGCCTTCTGGCATCTCACAAGCGAAGCCCGCATCGTTGAGGCCGTCGATCATTAACTTGCGTCGCTCCAGATACTCCTCGCGTAGCTGCTCAAAGTAGGCATCGTCCCAGAGCATCGCTTCGGCGATTGCTTCCTGCAGTGGCGCCGGCGCACCCACGGTCAGGAAGTCATGCACCTTGCGGATGCCACTGGTCAGACTTGGCGGTGAGATAATCCAACCCACACGCCAGCCAGTCACACTGAAAGTCTTCGACGCGCCGGAAATCACGATGGTGCGTTCGGCCATGCCCGGTTCCAGCAAAGGCGTGCGGTGCGGGCCCGTGAACAGAATCTCTTCATAGATTTCATCGGTGAACAGCAGCATGTCGCGCTCCTTGATGAAGTCACAAAGTTCAGTGACCTCTTTCCGGCTAAAGACGCGGCCGGTTGGGTTGTGCGGCGTGTTCAAAATCATGGCGCGGGTCTTCGGGCCGGATGCACGCTTTAGCGCATCGATGTCGAGCCGGAATCCTTCGCCGAGTGGAACGAACAGCGGCACCGCGCCAGACAGGATGCCGTCGGGGCCATAGTTCTCGTAGTAAGGCTCGGGAACCAGGAATTCATCGCCCGGATCGAGCACTCCCATGATGGCGGCAATCATCGCCTCGGTGGCGCCGCAACAGACGGTGACCTGCGCGTCGGCATCGATCTTCACGCCACGCCGTTTTTCCATATAGGTGCCGATGGCCGCGCGCAGTCGGTCGCTACCCCAAGTCACCGCGTATTGGTTCAGGTCCTCGCGAATCCAGCGCACCGCTGCCTCCTTCAGCTCCTCGGGAGCGGCGAAGTCGGGGAAACCTTGGGCAAGGTTGATTGCGTTGTGCTCGCGAGCCACGCGACTCATCTCCCGAATCACGGATTCGGTGAAGCAACTAGCTTTGGCGGATTCTCTGACAGCGGAACGACGCATGCGGCGATTATCGCAAACCGCCCGGCTTTAGGCCTACTGCTTCATCGCCGCACGCCAGCTTTCGGCGTCGGGTCCAAGGTCGCGACCGTGGATGCGAGCCAATGCGGCGCGGGCGGAACCAGCAGCAAGGGGCGCAGGATCATCGAGGGCAGCCACCAGCGGCAAGGTCGAGGCAGTCGAGCCGATGCGACCAAGGGCGAAGGCCGCGGCGGTGCGAACTTGTGGGTCGGGGTCGGCGGCAAGCAGGTCGGTGATCGGTGGTATGGCCACATTGGCCTTGACCAAACCGAGGGACAAGGTGGCTTGGGCACGCACGTTAGGCTGCGGCGAATCCAACAGCAGCAGCAGGGCGGACGTCATCGTGCCGTCGAGATCCTGCTCGCTGGCGGTGGCAATCTGGAATAGCGCGAATGCGGCGTTGCTTTCCACCTCGGCATTGACACCATCATCGTTCAAGAGCTGGTAGATTGGCCCGACCGGTGTATTTGGCACGCTTAGCACGCCGATGCCCAGCAAAGCCTTGGCCACCACCTCGCTTTCGGAGCTGCCGACGTTGTTCATCAACAACGGCAGCACTGCCGGATCGCCGCAGAACCCCAGGGCCGCCGACGCGATTCCGCGGTTGCGCGGCGCGCCAGAGATCACTTGATTCTCCAGCAAGGGGCGATTTTTGACCACGAAGATTCCTAGAGCGCGGGTTGCCAGTGCCACCGTATCTTGGTTTTCCTGACTCCTTGGGGCCGCCATAGCTTCAGACCATATGCGCAACTGGCGGTCGCAATCCACGATCAAGCGCCCAGTTTCTGCAGCCAACTCCGAGCGCGGCGTAAAGCCCGGGCGGGTGGGCTGAGCGTCGGGAATCTGCGGCTGGAGGTCTGCATTGGGCTGTTGCGTACCGGAACTACCCTCCAAAGTCCGAAAGGAATCGAAATCGTAGGCCTCTTTAGGCGGAGTAGCCCCACAGCTAGCGACGAGCAGCGTGGCGATTGGAACAAACAGGGGTGCGAGGCGGTATTGCATGGCAACGACGTACAATATAAGACTGCCATTAGCCCAGCATCTTCCAAGAACCTGTGGACATACTTGAATCGATGGCCCGTGGAGGGCACGACCGCGTCATCGCGGTACACCATGAAGCCTCTGGGTTACGCGCCTGGATTGCCTTGCATCACCTCGGTCACGGCCCCGCCTATGGGGGCATTCGCGTACTCAACTATCGCTCTGAGGCTGACGCCCTGCACGATGCGCTGCGTCTAAGTCGTGCTATGACCTTAAAATGCGTGCTTGCAGGTGTAAAAGGTGGGGGTGGCAAGACCATCGTGATGGCGGAGCACATGATGGATCGCTCTGAGGCCATGAAGGCACTTGGACGCGAGATCGAAGCTCTCGGCGGCCTCTATCAGACCGGCCCAGATGCCGGTTTCACCGCTCAGGACCGCATCGATCTCAGCAGTGAGACCAGTCATGCCGCCCAGTTTTTCTCCAGCGGTGAGTTGCGATCAGGCGGGGAAGCCACCGCCGAAGGCGCTGACCATGGCATCCGCGCGGCCTTGGATTTCCTCGGCACTCCCGAGGTCAGCGATATCAGCATCGCCATCCAAGGGCTCGGTTCCGTGGGGATGGCTTTGGCCAAGCGTTATCTGGCCGCTGGCGCGCGGGTCTTCGCCGCCGACGTCAACCCCGAGGCCGCGACCACGGCGGAAGAAATGGGCGTCGAGATTGTGGCGCCAGCGAAGATCCTTGAGGTGTCTTGCGACGTCCTGGCGCCGGCTGCACTCGGCGGCACCGTGCATGACCTCTCGATTTCGCGCATGAACACGCGTATTGTGGCAGGCGTGGCCAATAACGTCCTAGGGCATGCGCAGCAAGCCGAGCTGCTGCGCCAGAGAGGAATCCTGTTCCTGCCGGATTTCGTCCTCAACGCCGGCGCCCTGATCGAAGGCAGTGGCTACAGCAGAACTGGCCGCGAGGATTGGACCGAAGAGATCGCCGGCATCGGCAAGACCATGCGCGAGATCCTCGAGCGAGCCGATGCAGAAAATAAATCTACGCGCATCGTCGCGGAACAAATGGCCATGGAGCGCTTCTAATGGAACTACTCTTTCAAGTCCTGGTCGCCGTGGTCATCGGCGTAGTCGCCTACTTCGTATGGCAAGCCGAGAAGCGTCGGCGCGAGGAGTTCGGCATCTGGGCGGCGCACAACGGTTGGTCCTATAGTCATCATCGCGACAAGACCATCCACCGACGTTTTGGCTTCCTGGATCGTTTACAGAAAGGCCATAGCCGCATCGGCTACAACCTTTTGGAAGGCGATTGGCAGGGTTTTCCAGCTGCTGCATTTACTTTTCGCTACAAGACCGGGAGCGGCAAGAACCAGTCCACTCATCATTTCTCGGTGGCGTTAATTAACATCGAGCGCCCCTTCCCAGAACTCCGTGTCCATCCGGAGAACATCCTGTCACGCTTTGGCCAAGCGCTCGGTTTCGACGACATCGATTTCGAATCGATGGAGTTTTCTAAGGCATTCACAGTGCGCTCTAGGGACCGTAAATTGGCTTTTGACTTTTGCCACACTGGCATGATGGAATACTTGTTGCGGCATCGAAACACTGCAATCGAACTGGAAGGCAGCACGCTTGCTCTCTTCCGGACCCGGAAGCTTTCGGCTGCAGATCTTGAACCGATGCTGAATCACCTGACAGGCATTCGCGGTCTGATGCCCGAATACTTGTTCCGCGATTAGAGTACCCTCTGGGTGCTGTGCTGGTAGAATCCGCTTATGGCATTGTGGATTCCTTTAGGTGTTGTCCTTTTCCTGTTCGTGCTGGTGATCGCCATGTACAACGGTCTGGTTGCGATTAAAAACCACTGCGACGAGGCTTGGTCGAATATCGACACGGAATTGAAGCGCCGTTACGACATGATTCCGAATCTGGTTTCGACGGTAAAGGGCTACGCCAAGCATGAGCGCGAATTGCTCGAGGACGTCGTCAAGTTGCGTGAGAAGGCGGCCGGCAACCACGGTGCAGTCTCTTCTCAGGCCGCCGATGAAACACTGTTGTCGAAGGCCTTGGGTTCGTTGATGGTGCGCCTCGAGGCTTATCCCGACTTGAAGGCCAGTGGCAACTTCCTCGAGCTACAGAAGGAGTTGGCCAACACCGAGAACCGCATCCAGGCGGCGCTGCGTTTCTACAACGGCAACGTGCGCGATAACAACAACAAGATCGAGCAGTTCCCGTCCAATATTGTCGCGGGCATGTTTAACTTCGGCCCTCGAGAGTTCTTCGAGTTGGACATTCCGGAGGCTCGCAATACGCCCCAAGTCGAGTTTTAACGATGACAGGGGTTGATTGCATTTGTAGTGCGACTCGTGCCAAAAAGAAGTCTTAACAACAACTGGAAGGAGACGATTGCCCATCTCGGGCAGTCCAGATTTGCTCATTGCTCCAGGGATTGATTCTCTAGCGCAAAGGGTAAACACCGAAAGGTGCCATCTGAGGGGATGGAGTTTGCGGTCCTGAAAAAAATCGGTGCCGCATTTTTGGCATTCACAGCCTTGGAAGTTCAGTCGTCGCCCTTATTGCGGAGTTGTTCTTCTGCATCCGGCGGGATCACGGTTTCAGGCCGCTCAGCTATGCGGTCGTCCAGTCGCGCAGTCACCTCGCCGCCAAGCAGCAGCACCAGCGAGACCAGCCACAGCAGGAACATCAGCAAAAAGAAGCTGGTCAGGCCGCCGTAGATCTCGTCGAAGTTGCCCAAGTGGCGTAGCCAGAAACGGAAAACGCTACCCAAAAGCATCCAAGCCACGACCGTCGGTAGGGCGCCGGCGATCAGCGGCCGGAATGCCACCCGACGGCTCGGCAGATAACGGTAGACCAGCACCACGAAGCAGGTCATCAATAGCATGGTGACCGGAAGGCGCAGCCAAATCCACAGCACCTGGATGCTGAGATCCAAGCCGACCAGGTTGACCACGATTGCGCCGAGTTGCTTGCCGCCGATTAGCAGTAGATAGGCCAGTCCCATCAGCAACAGGCCAGCGACGGTCAGGCCGACGTCCTGTAAGCGGATGATGATTACATTCTTGGTCGGTTTGCAGCGGAATACTCGGTTCAGGCCCTTGCGTGCGCCACGGATACCGCGCGACGTGGCCCACAGCGAAGCCACAATCCACAGCACCAGGCTGCCGGGCGGTCGGCGCGTGGCAAATTCGTTGACGTACCGCGTCAGCATGCTGGCCACATCCTCCGGTAGGCCGCTGAACATCGAGCTGACGATGCCGCTGACGTTCTCCTCTAGAGGCAAGGCGTCGAGCAGTCCGACCAGCAGAATCAGCGCCGGAAACAACGCCAACATGAAGTAGTAGGTCATCTGCGCCGCGACTCCGGAGAGGTCGTCGTGGGTGAGTTCTTCCACGATGCGCTTGCCAATCTGCATCAAGCGCCGCATCGGGCCCACGACATGATCGATGCCGTGGTCTTTGCCGTCGGGGCTGCTGGAGTTGGGCATGACCTATTTTGCCCGCGCCGCCGGCTCGCTGCATCACGGCAGCGACCACCGCCGAGATGCGCCGCCGCAGTCGCGCCGCTAATCTGACGCCGCGATGTTCTTCCCAGCCGACTTTGATCTCTACGAGCCACGCCTACAAGGCGACCAAGAATGGAACCAGCGCCGCTTGGAGGTGCGCAAACGCCTGCAATCCCTAGGCGAAGGGGTGGTCGCCGCCTACGCCAAGCTCGGCATCGGATTGGATCGCCGTGAGAGCCTGCACAATCCGCATGCCACCAACGGCAAACGTGTACGTCGGCAGCGCACCATGGTCTTCCGCGACAAGAAGTCACGCAAGGTTCTACAGAACTTCCTCGGCAAGGAACTCGGCAAGGATCTCGATTCCGCGCGCAACAACGTGCACTTCCAGATCTGCATCGACCAGGGCGGTTGCTGGTGGGGGCTGCGCATCGACGACACCGCTTGGTACGACCTGAATGTGCTGGTCAAGCGTGCCGAGGAGTCCGAGGGGCAGAAGGCCTTGGCCGACGCCTGTCAAGCGGCGCCCGGTTTCGAGTTGGAGCTGAACCGCGGCGGTGCACGGCCGTTGGAGAAGATGACCACGCGCGATTGGCGCGACTTCGCTGGCGTGGTGCAGCCTGGGCAGAGTTCGATGGAGCTCATCGCGCGAATGCCCAAGCATGCGGTGGTCGAGGCAGGTGATGATTTCGCTGACGGCGTAATCGCCGACCTGGAACGCCTGGCGCCCTTCTATCGTCTTGCCAGCTGGTGCTCTGACTCGCCGTCGGGTGTTTCCTGGTAACTCCAGGCGCACCTCCAAAGGGAGCCACGGCAGCTGCTTGCTACAGATTGGCTCCCACCCACGATCGCCTCTTCGAGGCCTTCGCCGGCGGCCGTGGCACGGATAGAATTCCGCGTTATGGCCGTCCCCTTCTTCGACATCCAGTACAACCTCGACCCCGCCACCAAGAAATCCCTGCTCGGTCGTTGGGAGAACATCCTCGAGCATGGCGGCTTCGTCAACGGCCCGGAGGTTCGCGAACTCGAGGCGGCTTTGGCCGAGTTCCTCGAAATCCCGAACGTGGTCTGTTGCTCGAACGGTTCGGATGCCTTGGTGCTGGCCTTGCGCGCTGCGGATGTGGGCCCCGGCGATGAAGTGCTCGTCCCGGCGTTCACCTTCTTCGCCTCCGCTGGGGCGGTGTCGCGTTGTGGAGCGAAGCCGGTGTTCGTGGATATCGATCCCAAGACCTACCTAATCGATGCCGACGATGCGGCCAGCAAGGTCACCGCAGCCACCAAGGCCGTCATGGTGGTGCATCTCTACGGCATGCCGGCGGATATCCCCTCGGTCGCCAGCACCATCAACGCCGCCGCCGGCCGTGAAATCGCAGTGGTGGAAGATGCGGCACAAGCCGTCGGCGCCACCCATCCCGGTGGTGCAGTGGGTGGCATGGGAACTTCGGCCGGATGGTCCTGCTTCCCGACCAAGAACCTCGGTTCGCCAGGCGATGCCGGATTTGCCACCGCCGCCAATGCCGACGTCGCTGAGCGGATGCGCCGCCTGCGTGAGCACGGTGGAGGGCGCCAGTATTACCACGATGAAGTGGGCTACAACTTCCGCATGGACAGCCTGCAGGCAGCCGGCCTGCTCGAGTTCCTGCCGCGGCTGGTCGAATTCAACGGCATACGTCGGAATAGTGCTGAGCATTACGACGAGCTCTTCACCGCAGCCGGCCTTGCGGGCAAGGCACTCACCTTGCCGGTGCGGACTCCGGGCCATGTGTTCCATCAGTATGTGATCCGCACCGACCGACGCGACGACCTGATGACCTTCCTGCGTGCGCGTGAGATCGGTTGTGCAGTCTATTACCCGCTGCCCTTGCACCTACAGCCTTGTTATCAAGCCCTTGGTGGCAAAGCTGGTGACCTACCGGAATCAGAGCGAGCTACGGAGCAGGTGTTGGCACTGCCGATCTACCCGGGGGTTTCTTTTGAGCAACGTGAGGAACTCGCTGCTGCTGTGGGTGAGTTCTTTGGTGGGTGAGTTGCTGCGGGTGACGGCGCGCGGCACTTCCTCCGCGCTTCTGCTTCGGCGGATTAGGGGTTCATGAAGTCGCCACGATCGGCGACCTGGCATGGCGGCTGGAGCATGGTCCCTCCAGACCCCCACCTGGATCCCACTGGCCAGCCACTACCCAAGGCCATACGCCTTCAAATGCCCATTCAACTTATCGATCTCAGCTTCGAGGCGGTCAAGGAATGCACCAACATCCGCCAAGTCATTGGCGCGGGCGAGGTTTTCGATGAGCTTGGCAGTTTTTTGAATCCTGACCGCCCCTAAGTTGGCGCTAGTGCCCTTGATGGCATGGGCGCCACTGTCGATCAGATCGGCTTTTTGTTGCGCAAGGCCGTCGCGCATGGTTGCCAACCGTACAGGGCATTCCTCAAGGAACTCGTCATAGAGTTCCAACAGGCTTTCCTTGTCGCCGAGAAGGTCCGCAAGTTCGTCGACGCGGGCGGTATCCAGGGGTGATTGGGTTTTCATGGGTCTATTTACTCGATGGGATTTCGAGTCGACCCATTCGCGGCGCCCAGCAGGGTGCGCTGAAGCGAATCCAGTGAAAAATTCGGTGCGCCTACCCGATCATGAGGCCTGAATAGCCATGAATACGCCGCAGGGCTGCTACCAGCCCGCACCTTGGCGCTACTTGGTCTTTTTGGGCTGACGCAGGATGCGTCGGAAGCACCAGAAGTTGATCGCCAAGAGGCTTGCCCAGGTCAGGACAGTCAGCCAAGTACCGAAGGGATTCAGCTCGACGATATTGTTCGCCGCTATGGTCATCTCCTCTGCGGCCCCAAGGCTTGGGGCCGGGAGTTGAGAAGCAAGAAAAGTGAGTGGCAGGTGCAACAGGTTCGCGACGTCGGCAGGGGGGGCTCGCGGGCCCCATGCCTTACTTGTACGTCGGGAACTTGTCGGATTTCAAGTCTGACCAGTAAGAAGTTAGGTCCTTGCGCACTTTTCCGCTAAGTAACACTACACCTAGTACGTTCGGGAAGGCCATTCCCAAGATCATCAGGTCGCCGAACTGCAGGATCTGTGTGCTGGTGACGATCGAACCGATGAAGGTGAAGGCTAAGAAGATGATCTTGTAGACCAAAGAGCTCTTGTCGCCAAACAGGTAAGACCAGCAACGCTCGCCGTAGTAGGACCACGAAATCATGGTCGAGAAGGCGAATAGCGAGACTGCGACGCTGAGAATGTAAGGGAACCACCACAGGTCTTGGCCGAAGACCATCGAGGTTAGGCCAGCGCCGTTGTCAGCCTCGACGAATGGAGCCGCAGCTTCAGCCAACTCACCACCTGGATAAGCACCGGCGATGACGATGACTAGGGCAGTCATGGTGCAGACCACAATGGTGTCGATAAATGGCTCGAGCAGCGCCACAATGCCTTCCCGCACCGGGAATTCGGTCTTCGCAGCGGAGTGGGCGATTGCAGCCGAACCGACACCAGCCTCGTTACTGAAGGCAGCGCGCTTGAAGCCGACCACCAACACGCCGATGAAGCCACCGAAAGCGGCGTCGGGATTGAAGGCACCGTCGATGATGGCACCGAAGGCCCCAGGAATCTCGGAGCCGTGGCTAAACAGGATGTAGAGGCAGGCCATCACGTAGATGGCACACATCGAAGGCACGATCTTCTCAGCCGTGCTTGCGATGCGTTTGATGCCGCCGATGATCACCACGCCGACGGCGATGGTCATGATCAAACCGTAGGCCCAAGAGTAGTCGGCAAAGAAGGGCACCGTCTCCTTGACTGCGTTCAGCGATTGGTTGACCTGGAAGCTATTGCCGCCGGCCATCGAGCCACCGATACACAGGACTGCGAACATGACTGCCAGGACTTTTCCTAGACCACCCATGCCCATTTCCTTCAGGCCCTTCGAAAGGTAGTACATCGCACCACCCATGACCTGGCCATTGGGGCGCACCTCGCGGTATTTCTGACCCAGGGTGCATTCCACGAACTTCGAGGACATGCCCAGCACACCAGCCATAATCATCCAGAAGGTGGCACCAGGTCCACCCAGCGAGATCGCGATGGCCACACCGGCAATGTTGCCGAGGCCAACCGTTGCCGACAATGCCGACGCCAAGGCCTGGAAGTGGGTGACTTCACCGGTGCCATGTGCGTTCGGGTCGGTGTACTTGCCGCGAGTAACGTTGATCGCATGGGTGAAACCGCGCACGTTGATGAAACGCATGCGGAAGGTGAAGAAGGTCGCACCGAGGACCAACCACGCCACCAGCAGGGGGATGTGATTCCCGCCACCCACGGGGATTGGGTAGAAGAAGACGCTGCCGAGGACTCCGTTGGCCGTGCCCATGGCGCTGTCGATCTTGGCGAAGAAACCACCATCCTCCGGGGGTGCGGTATCGGTCGCAATCTCAGATTCAGCCTGGGTGCCATCGGCGATGGGCTCAGCAGCCGCTTCCGTCTGCGGGACGACGTCGCCGGTCTGCGAGAATGCCGGGGCAGCGAGAATCGAGAGCGTGGCGAGGAGAAGGAGGAGGCGTTTGAAGTTCATGCGGCTGGGGTAGGGACACCGGAGCACCGAAGGTCCGATTCTGGCTCCCCCCATGCCATTCGGCAAATCGCAGTTTTTGGGGTGTCGCCGTAGAGCGGTGGCCGTCATCAGTGGCGAGGTAAGCAAAGCATGAAAATAGACTTGTCACAGATTGAGGATTTCGAAGAGTATCGCGCCGTCCCGCCGGGCGAATACCACTGTAGGGCCGTGGAAGTACGTGAAAGCGACAGCCCTGCCGGCCACACTCGGTGGGGGATCCGTTGGGAGATTCTTTCTGGGGAGTATCAGGGCCGGACGGCCTGTTGGGATAGCTTGCACTGGTCGGAACGTGGGTTGCCGCGAGTCAAATTCGCCCTCCAGATGATGGGTCTGCGCAGCGATGGTGAAACGGATCTCAAGACCGATGACATCGTCGGCCGTAGCGCGCTTGTGGAGATCATCCATGAAGAGCGCGAAGATCCGACTTCTGGCATCCGTCGGATCCTGAACCGGGTGTCTTACGCTGGATATGCCTTGGCTCCAGTGGAAGTCGCAACCGACAGCTAGTCGATTCAAGGCGCTGATTTCGTACAATTCGCCTCATGAGTGGGGCAGCAGTTGCCGACGGGTCGCCGGTTTTCTTCGAAGAGCGGCGGCCTTCACCATTGATGGTCAAGCGTCTGTGTCTCGGTGCAGTACTGGTGGTGGTTTTGGTGCTTTTGTTGGTTCCACTGCCGTGGATTGCGCGAGGTGGCATCGGCGTTGGCCTATTGATGTTCCTTTGGCTGCTGTGGGCTTCGCGATTCACCATCCGTCTAGACCAGGAATGCCTGAGCCTCCGCATGGCGCCTTTTCCAGTGCGGCGGATCCCGCTGGAGGAAATCGCTGGTGCCAGTACCCATATGAGTTACCCATGGGGCATCGGCAAACGTGGTTGGAGCATCTCAAAATCGCCTGGGGTTACGGTCTACTTCACCAATGCTGGTGCCGGGGTGGTCCTAGAAATGGTCGACGGCCGTGCAGTTTGGTTGAACTCGGATCAACCCGAGAAACTAGTCTCCTTTTTGCCGAAGCGTCGTAATCGCCGCTGAGCCGGTGGATTCCTTGCAAGGACGCTCCGCCAGCGTGCCGCTAATCCCCACGCCGCGTTATCCTGTGATGATGGACGATCGAAGTCTCATTGCCGTGGCCGAACAGGCCGCTGCCACCGCCAAGGTGATGCGCAATCCTATTGAAGGTGCCACCATCCTTTACGACGATGGCAGCATTAGTCGTGGATGTCGCATGGAATATGAGGATCCTTCCTTAGACCAAGACGCTGCCTCTAACGCCATTGCCGCTGGGCGTTCCGTGGGAGCCTACCGACCACTGCGAGTCGGAATTTACTCTCCAGTATCTGAAGGGCTTCCGGAGCTTGACCTGGCTTGCTTGCAACGCCTGAAGGCTGTTTCTGTGGCTGGATTGGAAATCATCCTCTCCTCTGGCAGTGGTGATCGTGTCGCCCGCAGCTTGGAACAGATGCTCGCCGCCGCTGACGCGTAGACCTCCAAGCACTATGACGGCAGCAGACCGCCAGCACTACGACCAACTGGTCGCCGAACTCCGCGAGCACGAGTACGCCTATTACGTGTTAGCCGAGCCACGGGTCTCGGATGCCAAGTACGACCGCCTGTTCCAGGAACTAGTCGCGCTGGAGAAAGCCAACCCCGATTGGGTCACTGCAGACAGCCCGTCGCAGCGAGTCGGCGCTCCCTTGCCCGACGGCACCAAGTTCGAGCGCATCGCCCATGCGGTGCCGATGATCTCGATCGAATCGCTGTTTGGTGATGAGGCCATCGAGGATTTCGTCGGTCGTGTCGAAAAGGCCTTGGCGGTCGAAACCGAGGTCAAGGCCAGCTTCATCTGTGAGCCGAAGTGGGATGGCGTCTCCGCCAGCTTGATCTACGAGAACGGTTCCTTGGTGCGCGCGGTCTCGCGCGGTGACGGCACGGAAGGCGAGGATATCACTGCCAATATGCGCGCCGTTGGAGGCGTGCCGTTGCGCTTGCGTCAAGCATCTACCGATGCTGCTTCCTTGTTCGAGGAAGCGGAGTCCATCCCGTTGCCGACCTTATTGGAAGTGCGCGGCGAAGTCATGTTCCGCATCGCTGATTTCGATGCCATGAATCTGGCGATGATCGAGAAGGGCGAAGCACCATTCGCCAATCCGCGGAACGCTACGGCGGGTACCTTGAAGCGCTTGGATCCCGCAGTTGTGGCATCGCGCAAGTTGCGCCTGATGTGTTGGGAAGTGGTGCGTGCTGAAGGGGTGCCGGAGTTCCAAACCCACACCGAAGCGATGGCTGCGGCCAAGCAGTGGGGCTTCGTGGTCACGCCTTTCCGCGCCGTCGTCAACGATGCCAAGGGCATGATCGCCTTCCACGATGACTTGGAGGCACGTCGCGATGAGATTGAGTACGAAATGGATGGCGTAGTCAACAAGGTCGATGCCTTGGAACTTCGCAGGCTGCTTGGATCGCGTGCACGTACGCCGCGTTGGGCTTGTGCGCATAAGTTTGCCCCGCGTGAAGAGACCACCCAGTTGTTAGACATCGAGATCCAAGTTGGGCGCACAGGTCGCTTGACGCCGCGCGCGGTGCTGGAAGCGGTGCAGCTCGGTGGAGTCACGGTCCAATACGCCACTTTGCACAACGCCGGCTATATTCACGGATTGGATCTGAAGATTGGCGATCGCGTTACAGTACGCCGCGCCGGCGATGTAATCCCACAGGTGGTCGGCCCGATCAAGGCGGTCCGCGATGGAAGCGAAAAGGACTTCGTCTGGCCGACGGCCTGCCCATCCTGTGAGGCGCCGGCGGTGGAGCGCGGTGAATATCGCTACTGCATGAATCTGGAATGTCCGGCCCAGTTACGTCGGCGCCTGCAGCACCTGGCATCCAGGGAAGCGCTGAAAATCGAAGGCTTGGGCGAGAAGGCGGTCGAGCAGTTCACAACGGCTGGTCTGGTCAAGCGATTGGAAGATATCTTCAATCTCGATTACGAACAGGTAGCGGCCTTGGACCGCTGGGGCGAGAAATCCGCAACCGCCTTGCAGCAACAGGTCGATGCCGCGCGTCAGCCGGAGTTACCGCGTTTCGTCTATGGTTTGGGCATTTCCGAGGTGGGCCTTGAGACTGCCCGGGCCCTCAGTGAAGGCTTTCGCACCTTGGACGGAATCTTGGCGCTGGCTTCCGATGAGGAAGCGCTGGCCAAGTTGTGCGAGATCGATGGCGTTGGCGAGGAAGTCGCAGGTTCCTTACTGGCTTTCCTGCAGGAACCTCGTAATGCCGCGGCAATCCAAGGCATTCGCAATTTCGGCGTGGAGCCACAAGCGATGTCGGAGCGCACGACCGCGGATGTCGAGGGTGTCAGCGGCAAGACCTTTGTTTTGACCGGCAGCATGAGCAAGCCACGTCCCGAATGGAAGCTGGCAATCGAAGCTGCTGGCGGCAAGGTGGTTGGTTCGGTATCGAAGAAGACAGATTTTCTAGTAGCAGGGGAGAAGGCCGGTTCCAAGCTTGCCAAGGCCGAATCCTTGGGTGTGGATGTTCTCGATGAGGACGCACTACGCGCCTTGCTGAATTAAGGCTGAACCCGCCGTCTGCGGTACCGACCAGATCAATGGCGATGCCGTCACTACGTCTACTTGCCAATGCGGAACTCCGCACATAAGGGCAAATGGTCGCTGGCGGCCTTCGCCACCTTCAACTTGCTGACATGGATATGTTCATCATGCAGCGGCCCGCGCCAGAAGAACTTATCCAAGGCACCGGCCGGCGCCGGACTCGGGAAGGTGCGCAAGGGTTTACGTCGGCCGTGTTCGCTCCAGGCATCGAAGCCGGCATCGCCAATTCCGGAACCATGGAACAGTAGGTTGCGCCAGTCGTTGGTGTCGCCACCCAATAGCACCGCTTGTCGCTTCGGGATATGCTGCAAGGTATTGCTGTGCAACACGGTATTCACCTGGTGCATGCGCTCCGCTGCCGATAATCCCAAGTGCCAATTGAAGATGTGTAGGTTGCTGCGGCGCGGCAAGCTCAGTCGCGTGTACAGGCAGTTGCGACTCTTGCGCCACCCGCGACGCAGGTCAATCACGCGGCGCTTCACGATCGGATAGCGACTCAAGGTCGCGTTGCCGTAGCTGCCGTCCTTCAACACATGTCCTTGCGCCCAAGTGTGGTACTCATAACCCATCTCGTGCGCAATCAGGTGATCCAGATAAAGCTTCTTCGAGCGCGGTACGCCACGATCTACCTCCTGCAGCAGCACCACATCGGGATCGTGATGGCGCAGCGTATCCAGCACGCGCTCGGGATCGAACCTTCGGTCCAAGCCAATGCAGCGGTGGATGTTCCAGGTCATGAGGCGGATGAGCATGAGCGTTTGGTCTAGAAGGCCTGATCGAAAATACCGAAGAAATTCTCCTGGATGCGGCTCTTAAGCGGACGTGCTTTCCACATGTCGAAGGTGATCTCACGACACGATTCGAAATCACGGCGGAAAGCGTTGGCCAACTCGTCGGCCAAAGGTTTATTCAAAGTGTCGACAGCAACCTCGTGATTCCAGAGGTTCGACCAGCGATCCAGGTTCGGCGTGCCGAGCAAGGTCCAGTCCTCATCGAACAGCGCAGCCTTGGCATGTTGGAAGGAGGGCTGATACTCAAACAGGCGAATGCCGTTGCGCAACAGTTGAGCGTAATAACGTCGCGAAGCCATGCGCACCGCCGGGTGGTCATGCAGTTTTGGCCCCGGCAGCACCAAGCGTACGTCCACGCCACGTTGCGCCGCGAAGCGAAGTGCCCTACGCAATCGTCGCGGCGGGATGAAATAGGCGGTCGCGATCCAGACGCGCTTACGTGCCTTACCCAAGTGGTAGTACAGCGTCTTGCGGAAACAACTCATCGCAATTGCCTTCTGCGGCAACACGCGATGCTCGTCTTGGCGCGCGGGGCGTTGATTCTCCGGCGTCGGCAGTGGTTCCCCGGCCCATAGGACCTCGAAGATGGTGTGGAACTGCTCGACAATCTCCCCGGTGAGGCGCACCATCGTTTCTCGATAGGGAAACTCGACTTCATGCCACCAGGCGTCCTCCACCGCCAAGCCGCCGGTCCAAACCACCTTGCGATCGACCAGCACGATGCGTCGATGGGTGCGCGTCATGATGCGCGAACGGAAGCTCAGGAACAGGTCGGTCCAACGCAGGGGATGGAAGCATTGGAACTCCGCCACCTGCTCCAACCTTTCTCGCAGTTTTTGGGTCATCGCGTGCGAACCGGCGCCGTCAACCATCACACGGACCTTTGCGCCGTTGGCCGCCGCCGATTCGAAGGCGGTGATTAAGGCATCCGCGGCGACGCCATCGACCAGAATGTAGTTTTCAAACAGTACTTCCTCGCGTGCCGCGGCGATGTCTCCGAGCATCCGCTGCCAAGTGGAAATGGCTTCGGTGTGGAGTTCCAGGGTGCCGAGTGGCACAAAGGGAAACGGATTGCGGAGGGACCTGCTCATGGAAGTGCGGTCGACCCTTTGAATTTACAACATCCCCACGACGAACCGTAGGCTTTGGCCGCGGCTCGATGGATTTGAGTCGCGCTTGCGCCGTATTAGCATGGATACGTGCGCCAGCTCACCTTGACCGCCATCCTTGCTGCCATGCTGGCCTGCCCAGTCGTGGCACAGGATCTGGATTGGGACTTCCATGGTCGTATCAATGGCGACTGGAGCAGCTTCTCGCCGTCGAATGGCTTGCGCAGTCGCGTCGGCGACTTCGATGAAGGCAGCGAGTGGCGACGCATCCGTTTTGGGATCACCGGTACTGCTTGGCATTGGTTGGGTTTCCGCGCGCGTTTCGACTACGACCCCAAGGTCAATGAGTTGGAGATCAATAGTTTGTGGCTGCAGGTAGAGGAGCTGCTGCCGGTCGGCCGCTTCCGAGTCGGTTACCTGAAGGAACCCTTCGGCCTGGAACGCCAAGCCAGCAGTCGCGCCCTGTTGTTCATGGAGCGATCCTCTGCCGCCGCCTTGACCACCAACCGCAACCTCGGATTCACAGTTTCCGACGCGTCATTAGATCAACTCGCCACTTGGTCGGCAGGTCTGTTCCGTGAGACCCACATCGCACCTGGCGGTCAGCAACCGCTGATCGGCAATGCCCACCACTTCACCGCACGTGCCACCTTGCTGCCCGTCTTCAAGAACTTTGGCGCCGAGTTGCTTCATATAGGGGCGGCCTTCTCCAAACGCGAAGCCGAAGGCGGGGTCGCCGATCTCAACGAAGGTATGCAGCTGCACATGTCGCCCACTCTCGTAGCTACTGGTCTGCTTGCCGCAGACGACATCCAAAAGGTCGGCATCGAGGCGGCGTTCGTCCGTGGCCCGTGGTCCATGCAAGGCGAATGGCTCCTGACTTCCATCGAGCAACCAAACGCCGCCAAGTTGGATTTTCCTGGCTTCTACCTACAAGCCAGCTGCTTTCTGACGGACACCTTCCGGCGCTATCACCGACGCACCGCACGATTCCAGCAACCGGATCAGGAAGCCCTGGAAATCGCCGCGCGTTTCTCCAAGTTGGATCTTCAGAGTGGTGCCGTCCGCGGCGGCGTGATGACCAGTAACAGCGTGGCGCTGAATTGGTACCTGAGTGCTCACACCAAGATTCAGTTCGATTTTGAGCAAACACGATTGGAGAGTTTCGGCAATGTTAACGGCTTCGCAATGCGCTTTGAGTACAGCTGGTAAGACCTGGGCCGGCTACCTTATTCCGGTACCACAACGATTACGGTCCTCTGTACCGCATCGGCCACATCGCTTGGCTTGATTTGGTTCATGCACGGATGATCCGCCTTCGGGCAGATCTTGTGATGACAGTTCAGACAGTCCAGCTCATCACGACGTAGGATGGTGGTGTGTTCCAAGGCATGGGCGCTCCATGCTGGGTGAGTTGGCCCGTAGATGACGACTTGCGGTACCTTCAAGGCCGCCGCCATATGGCGCGCGCCGTTATCCATCGCCAAGATTGCCCGGCAGGTGGCGATCAAGGCTTTGGCTTCACCCAGTCCGGTTGCGTTAGCAGCGGGCAGCACCGAATCGAAAGAAAGCTCCTGGGCGTATTTCTCTAACATGCTGCGTTCGTTCGGCGAACCTAGCCATAGTGGTATCAGGTCTTGTTGTTCATGCAGTTCCCGCAGTGCGGTGAGTAATAACTCCTTCGGGTAGGACTTCGAGGGTCCGAAGGCGGCACCTGGTGCCACGCCAATCAGGTTGGCAGCGTCGGGAAGCGGCGTTTGTGGCGGTGCGGTGACGACCAACTCAGCAGGCAGCACTTCGCGCTGCAAGCCGACACTTGGCAGAAAATCCGCATACAGTTCCGTCATCGGCGTGGCACCAGGGATCGGTGGCAGAGAATGTTGCAGCAACAGCTGGCGCATCTGATTGCGTCGGCCAATGCGGCGAGGGATGCCGGCGCGCCTAGCCGCCAAGACCGACGACCAGGAGTTCGGTAACAACAGGGCTGTATCGGCCTGCGCTTGACCTAGAATCTGGTCGTGAGGAGCGGAACGATCCAACGGCAAGAAGCGATCAAAGCTGTCCAAACCGTCGAGCAGTGCTTCATAGGGTGCATTGCCGGCTACGATGATGCGCGTATCCGGCAGGCCAACACGCAAGCTGCGCAACAGTGGTGTTGCCATTACCACGTCGCCGAGTGGGTTCGGCAGGCGCACCAATAAGGTGGCAGGCGGAGTGATGGGTCGGGGCATGGGCAATGTGGGGCCGAGCGGCAGGTGGGGGCCGCCACGCTCCGCTAGGATACGGGCGCATGGCATCGCCAGAATCGCAGTCTTCGCCGGAACACTTTTCCAGCCAGCAACCTGAGCCCGTCAACGAAGCTTTTGCCTCTTCGCTTTCGGTTGCCGTGATTGGTGCGCGCCGGGTTCACCAAGGCACCGGGCCCTTCCTGGCCCTGCAAGCCGCCAAGGCCGGCGCCAAGGTGGTGGGTGTACTTGGCACGCGCGCTGCCAGCGTGCGCGAAGCGGTTGAGTTCCTGGCCGAACGCGGCCTGCGTCCTGCCCCGTACACTGACCACGAGGAAATGCTCGACGAGTTGCAGCCCGACGTCGTGATCATCGCTTCGCCACTAGGCACCCATCGGGCGTGGTTGTCTGCCGCCTTGGGCCAACGTGCTCACGTCTATTGCGAGAAGCCCTTGGTCACCGCGCCGCCTCAAGTTAGCGAAAAACTAATCCGCTCCTTCGCCGCCCATAACCTGGTTTTGGCTGAGAACGTGCAATGGCCGCAAGTGTTACCGGCCTTCCACGCGCTGCACCCCGACGTCGACCTAGCTAAGGTCACGCGCTTTCGCATGTTGATGACTCCACCGATGCGTGGCTTGGCACGTTGGGGCGAAGTGCTTTCGCACCCGTTGAGCCTGATTCAGGCAGCAGTCCCCGGGCCGGCCGAGCTGGACGATATTCGCTTCACCGAAGCCTCGCCCGAAGCCCTCGACTCGCGCCTGGATTTCACCTACCGCACCTTGGATCGCAGTGTCGCTTGTGAGGTCATGCTCGAGGACCTGGAGGTCTACCCACGTCCGGCCGAGTTTGCCTTCGATGACGCGCTTTGCCGTCGCCAGGTGCGCGAAGTGGATTACACCATGCAGTTCGTTGATGGTAAGGAGGGCTGCGTCCCGCAGTCCGTTGGCGATCCGATGGAGAATTGTCTGCACGCTTTCCTGCGCCGTGTCCTAGAAGCGGCGGAGGTCAATAAGGCACCCCTCGACGAAGCACTGGTGCGACGTCAACACTTGCTCGAGACCCTGCTGGAGTCCTACCGTGGAATTGCCCGAAACTGAGCGTCACTTCGCCGCCATGCACGACTTCAGTGCCAAGCTGCGCCAGCCATCGGCGATACCGGTCGTGCAGAAGTACCTGCAATGGCAGCGCGAGGTGCGCGCTGCCGCAGTGGAAGGGGTGACAGCACCGGCAATGCCGTCGGTCGGTCCACTATCCATCAATCTCGACCTGACTACGGCGTGTAATTATGCCTGTGATCATTGCATTGATTGGGATGCACTCAACTTGGCGGTGCGTCATGACGATGTGCGCCTGCGTGAAGCAATCCTGAACCTAGTCGACCGCGGCCTGCAATCGGTGATCTTGCTCGGTGGCGGCGAACCGACCTTGTATCCTGGCTTCGGCAGCATGGTGCGCTTCTTGAAGGAGCAGGAACTACAGGTGGCGGTGGTTACGAACGGTTCCAATAACGAGAAGATTGCCGAGGTGGCAGAGTGCTTCACCGAAGGCGATTGGGTGCGCTTGTCACTCGATTCCGGCAGTGACGAAATCTTCCAGGCCATGCACCACCCCAAAGGCCGCGGCATCGACCTCGACCAGATTTGCGCCAGCGCCCAAGGGATTAAGCGCCGTAATCCCGCTGTGCAGTTGGGCTATTCCTTCGTAATCACTTGGTTGGGCTCGGAGCGCGAAGCCGGTGCCGGGGTGATCGAGAACCTCGAGGAGATGGAGTCGGCCACTTTGCGCGCCAAGCAATACGGCTTCGACTACATTAGCTTCAAGCCATTTTTAACCCGCGCCGAGGAAGGCGCCGAGGTCATGGATCCGGATCAAGCTTCCGAGGATCGCGAGCATCTGCTGCAACGCCTGCACGCCGGTCTGAAATTGGCTAAGTCCCATGAAGAAGAATTCTTCCGCGTGGTCGAGAGCATCAACCTGCGTGTCTTTCTTGATGGTACCTGGAAGGATTACACTGCCCAGCCGCGCACCTGCCACATGCAGGCCTTGCGGCAGGTCTTGAGTCCCTTGGGCGTGTTCAACTGCCCCGCACATCGTGGCGTGGAGAAGGGCCGCGTTGGCAAGCTGGATGCATGGGCCTTGCCCAGCGAAGATGATCCAACCACCACCGGATCGAAGGTGGACTTCTTGCCTGCGGCAATCCATGGCACCACCAAACTGCTAGCCAACTTCAACGCCACCGCCGAATGCCGTGAAGTGACCTGCCTCTATAACCCGGTCAATCGTTTTCTAGAGGATCTGGTGGTCGCCGAAGCGCCGTTGGAGGATCTCCTCGAGGGCGGCCCCGATTGCGGAGACTGTTTCCTTTGAGCCAACCGCAGCGGACCGGATTGGAGTCGATGTCCAGCGAGGCATCCCATTCCAATCAGTCGCGCCCGCAGGAACTGCGTCAGGAATATGAAGACACGACGCGGGCGGCACACTATCGCGACAACCGCTGGACCCGTTCACCCCGTGCGCGCCGCACTCATGCCAAGGAGTTGGCCATTGTTGCAGCCTTCCTGAAAGGCTGTGAAGCCGATCAAGGTGGCGACGCCCTCAAGGATCTGCTGGATGTCCCATGCGGCACCGGTCGTTTCCGCAGCCTGTTGCAAGACCATGCTTCCACCTTGGTGAGCATCGACGCTTCCCGGGAAATGTTGGCCGCTGCACCCGGTGCGCCACAACTGCAGGCCTCGGTGCACCAACTACCGCTGTTAGGCCGCAGCGCCGACTTCATCTTGTGTTCACGCCTGCTGCATCATTTTCAGACCAGCACGGAACGCGCCATGGTGTTGGCGGAGTTGGCGCGCGTCAGCAGACGCTGGATCGTCTTGAGCTACTTCGATTCCGCCAGCGTCCAAGCTTGGCGCAACCGCATCCGTGGCAGTTTCCGTGGTCGCTTCCCGATTAGCCGTGCGCAATTCGCCAACGAGATTGCCGCCGCTGGTTTGAGGGAACGTGAGCGCCGCTACATTCAACGGGGGTGGAGCGAACAGGTTTGGGTACGCCTTGAGGTTACGGTATGAGCTGTAGCTGCTCGCAACCGCAGCAATGGCAACTGCTCGAGAAGTTGGCGCAATCGCGCACGGTGGAGGTGGAGAAGCTGTGCACCGACGATGGCCACGAAGTGGTGCGTAAGAGTTACCGCTTCCCAACGGTGAAGGATCGTCTGCGGGGCATGTGGCGCGGCACCTTATTCGGTAAGCCTAAGGTTGAGCGTGAGGACTTCCACCTCGATTACTTGACTCGCGCAAAAGTTCCGGTAATCACGCCGATTCGGGCCTGTGTAATTCGTGATTCTTTCGGTTTCGTCACCGATAGTCATCTGATTACAGCAGCCAGCCCCGGCCAACGCTTGGATTACCTGCTCAGTCAAAATCAGATGCCGGCGCCCGAAGTCTGGGCTGCAATTGGCAGCAGCCTTTCACGCATGCATCAAGTCAGCTTCTGGCATCGTGGTTTAGCACCACGTAATCTGCTGATTCATGACCAGGCACCCTTCCACTTCTGGTTGGACCCTGCCAAAAGTGTGATCCATTCAGGTGGCATTCGCCAAGCTGCTCGCGCCGACGACCTGTTGCGTTTCTGGGCAGGGCTGCACGAACAGGTTCCACAGGAACATAAGCACGCCTTCGAACAAGCCTATGGTCAGGAAGGCGTCAGCGACCCCGCCAACATCTGGCCAGCGATCCCCAAAGGGAAACGCGCCGCGGCCGAGCGTGTGATACGCAGGGACGCGACGCGTTTCGGGAAGAGCTAGGGGAGTTTGAGTAGAGCAGAGCTGATTTTGCAGCCTACAGGTCGAGCTTGCTCAACTCTTCGGCCAAGGCCGGCAGCACCTCCAGTGCGTCACCGACGATGCCATAGGTGGCATGCTTGAAGATTGGGGCTTCGGCATCCTTGTTGATTGCGACGATGACTTTGGAGCTACTCATGCCAGCGAGATGCTGGATCGCGCCACTGATGCCGGCGGCGATATACAACTCAGGAGCCACGGTTTTGCCGGTCTGGCCAACTTGCTCGCTGTGTGGGCGCCAACCAGAGTCCACCACGGCGCGCGTGGCACCCAAGGCACAACCAGGAATGGCGTCGGCGACGGCTTCGAGCAGCGGCCAGTTCTCGGCATCGCCCATGCCGCGTCCACCCGAGACCACCTTGGTGGCTTCAGAGACGTCGGGGCGACCACCAGCCTGGCTGCTGATTTCGGTGACCATCGACACACCCGTTTCGGAAGTGACTTCACTCACCTCTGCAGAGGCCTCACGGCCGGCTGCGGCGAAGAAGTTGCCACGCAAGCTGGCGACCGCGACGGGGCCGTTGATCTTGACGGTGGCAAAGGCCCGGCCGCCGAACTCTGGGCGGGTGAAGGTCATCGCATCGGCGTCGATGGCGGTGCAGTCGGCAGCGAAACCGGTGTCGAGCAGGGCAGCGATGCGGGCAGTCAAGTCACGGCCACGAACCGTCGCGGACAGCAGCACCACATTGGCATCGGATTCCTTTGCCACTCGTGCGGCGGTTGCGGCAGCGCCATCGGCACTGTGGCTTGCGGCGTCGGCGAGCAGCACCTTGTCGGCGCCGGCACCACCCAATAGGGTGGCATCCAGTTCGCACTTCTCGGTGGCGAGCGCGATTACGCTAGCGCCACGCTGGTCGGCGATAATACGGGCGGCGCCCAGAGCCTCAAGGCTGGCGGCGCGCAAGGAACCGTCACGGCTTTCCAAGATTACGAGGATGTTGGACATGTTCTTGTTCCTTATAGGACTTTCGCTTCGTTGCGCAATGCGCTTACCAGTTCAGGAACCGCAGCAGCACCTTCACCGACGATGCGTCCGGCAGGGCGTGCGGGTGGCAAGTTCATGGCGACGACCTCGACAGTCGTTTCGCCGATTTCGACATCGACCACTTCCAGTGGCTTTTTCTTGGCGGCCATGATGCCACGCAGGCTCGCGAAACGGGGGGTGTTCAAACCTTTCTGGCAAGTGATGGCACAAGGCAAGGTCGCTTCGACGATCTCGCGGGCACCTTCGATTTCGCGCTCGGCGATGACTTTGCCCTCAGCCAGCTCCAGCTTGACCACTTCGGTGATGCAGGGGACGCCGAGCAAGGTCGCGACTGCGGGGCCTACACCATGCTGATCACGATCTACGGATTGCTTGCCGAACATCAGCAGGTCGAACTCGCGGCCCTTGCAGTTCTCTGCGAGTACGCGAGCGGTGGTGGCTCCGTCGGCTTCCGGGGCAGCTGGGTTGGCCAGCAGTACAGCGGTATCGGCACCCATCGCGAGCACAGTGCGTAGTTCCTTTTGCGTTTCACCGGCACCAAAGCTGATTGCGGTAATCGAGCCGGCACCCGCAGCTTCCTTGATGGCTAGGGATTCCTCGACGGCGAACTCGTCGTAAGGGTTGAGGACGAACTCGACCCCTTCAGGGTTGAGCTTGTTGTCCGCGATCGCCACATTCGCTGTGGTGGCCGGGACGCGTTTGACGAACGAAATGATGTTCATGTGCCTCCAATGGCTGAAATTCGGGCGGTATTGTACTCGTGCCCCGGCCTTCTGAAAGCTAAATCCGACAACTCAGTAGAAAATAACAATCAGGGCAGAAGCGGCAGAAGAACTGCTCCCGGGGTGCGGATTTACAGGCAAGGAGGTTCTTAGAGGTAAAGGGGTGGAGCACCCACGCTTACCCTAATTCGAAGCGTTTGCCAAGATAGACCTTCCGAACCTGCTCATCGTTGACCAGAGCAGTAGCTGAGCCTTCAGCGAGTACTTTTCCTTGCGCCAAGATGTAGGCGCGGTCCGTAATGTGAAGCGTTTCGCGCACATTGTGGTCGGTCAGCAGGATGGCAATGCCCTTTTCCTTGAGCCGCGCGAGGATGTTCTGGATATCTTCCACCGCAATCGGGTCCACGCCACTGAATGGTTCATCGAGCAGGATCAGATTCGGTTTGCTGGCCAAGGCCCGCGCGATCTCGAGGCGCCGACGCTCACCACCAGACAATACCTCGCCGCGGCTTTGACGCAGTTGGCCGAGGCCGAATTCTTCGAGCAACTCATTGCACCGCGTGCGACGTTCGGCCACTGGCCCACCAAGGATTTCGAGGACGGCCAGCAGGTTGTCCTCGACCGACAACTTTCGGAACACCGATGGTTCCTGGGCCAAGTAGCCGATGCCGAGGCGCGCGCGTTTATGGATTGGCAGCTTGGTGACATCCTTGCCGTGGAAAAGGATATGACCCTCATCAGGACGAACCATGCCCATGCACATGCGGAAGGTGGTGGTCTTGCCGGCGCCATTTGGGCCGAGCAGACCGACAATTTCGCCTTCACCGACATGCAAGCCCACGTGGTCGACGACTCGGCGGTTCTTGTAGGACTTGCACAGTCCTTCAGTAATCAATAGTTCCGACATGATCAGCTTGCTGGAGCGCCTAGTAGACCCAGCCGATGCGTGCGACCGGGGAGAAGGGTGGAATCGGCAGAAACACAGAGAGTGCGCGGCCGAGCAGGTATTCGCGTGGCACGAGTGGGGCTGGTTGCAGGATCCGCGAAGCACCCTTGAGCTCTTCATCGGTGAAGGTGTGTAGACCTCCGAACTCGTCGCGGAATGTCATGATGTCGCGCCCTGGGTTATGGCGCGGATTGTCGAACTGCGGATTCACGCCGTGATCCATGCGATCGCCGCGCACTTTGCTGATGCCGCGAAGCGGCGGATCGAAAGTGATGATTTCGGCGTTCCAATCGCGGCTATCGAGCGAATTCTGTGTGTTGTCGCCCATCATGAAGTAGTTGCCTTCAGGCACCTCGAACAGTGGTGTGCCGTTGTTGCGTGGCGGCAGATAATGCACGTCGCGCCAGACCTTCACCGGACTCAACTTCCAACCTCCCGAACTGGCGGCGAAAGTAATGCTGTTACGCGTGTTGCGACCGGTATCGAGCTCCATCTCGCGATAGACGACTTCCTTGTCATCGACGGCCAGGCGCATGGTGTGGTCCCAGAAGCTGACGTCGAAGTTCGTGCTATCCGCACCGTTGGCCATCGTGCCCTCGAAGACCTCGCCATCGGGCATTTCGAGGAGGAAGCCACCCTTGCCGTCGGCGACCAGACTCACGGGGTGGGGGCCCATCATGAAATCGGCACGGAAAGGGGCAGTGGCTGCCTGCGATGCCAGGTCGAAGTTGATGCGCAGGTCAGAAACACGGTTCGAGCTGCGCGACGATGGATTCGGCATCGAGAAGTAGAT
>JASMKM010000026.1 GCA_030749235.1 Planctomycetota bacterium
GAAATGGTGGGGCGGACATCGAGCACAATGCCGTCGGAGATCACACCGATGACAGGGTCAGCAATGAAGGACGCCAGCGCGACCTCCACATCGAAGTCCTGTACGTAGGTAATCTGGTTCAGCATGGTGGCGTAGGCGCGCAGGGTGTTCTGGGCCGACAGCGAGGTGCTGGTCAGTTCCTGAACGTTCTGACGCTTTTCCACGGCTTCCAGAATCAAGCTGTACTGCAGGTCGTCCAGGAAAGACAGTTGCATGGCCAGACCACCGGTGACGCCGAGTCGCGAACCGTATGAACCTAGGATGTTCTCGGTACGCGCGCGGATGTCGCCGTCGCCGAACTCGTCGAAGTAGGCACCAGCCGATGGGTTCGAGTCCGCGCCGGAGGGCAGGCCAGGACCATCGTTATCGAGCGCCAACGAGGCGTTGTCGTCGAAGCCGGAGGTGACATCGTCGAGGTTGACGAGGTCAAGGGCGGTGGAGGTACCACCGTTGCCACGCCAGTCAATGCCGATTTCCTGGAGATAGTCATTGGTGATGGTCAGGAAGCGAGCCTCGATATTGACCATCGAGGAGTTGTAGGTACGGATTCTCTCGAGGAATTCCTCAATCTGTGCGTGGACATCTAGGGTGTGGTTCACGAACAATTGACCGTTCAGATGGGCGATGGAAACGCCTTCAATCTCTTCCCAGGAAGATGTAGCGACTGCCTGCTGTACCAAGGTCACCAGGTTGTCGGGATCCAAAATCGGAACGGTGTCACCGTTCGGGCCACCGAAGGGGGAACCGTCCTCGTCGTCGTACTCCTCATCCGGCAGGCGGATGTCGTTGAGCTTCGGACCAGCCATGTCCACGACCATTGCGACTAGGTCACGAACTTCGTGAGGACGAAGGACCAGGTCGCTGTGCGCTTTGGCGGTGGAGGTGATGTAGACCACACCATGCTTGAAGCTGTAGGTGACGCCGTAGCCGGCGACATCGGTGATGATGTTCAGGGCGTTGGCGACGCTCAACTCGTGAGTCATGTTGAGATTGAACTCGATACCTTCGTCATCGACGGCCTCGATGGCATCCGGAGTGATGACAAAAGGAATGCTGGTAAAGGTCCGCAGCTGATCGACGACGGTCTCCAGTGAGGTTTCGCCTTCGAAAATCAAGCTGGGGATGCGCTGGCTCTGGATGTCTTCCAGCAACGCCATGTTGAGCTCGGAATCGGCATCGCCGCTTTCGCTAGCGCGGAAGCGCTTGCGCAACTCAGAAATCTCGCGCCAGTGATCGGGATCCGGCAGGGTCATAATCTGGCTGCTGAGCACGCGAGCCTCTTCAATGTCCTCCAGCCACTGCTGGAAGCGCTCAGAACGGGTAGCTAGCCATTCCTCCTCAAGGGCACCGTGGCGAGCCTTCTGCGAGGCATCAAACAGTTCGCGGGCGCGACCGTAAAGAGGATCCTCACGGATGATGTCCTTACACAGGGTGATGGCCTCATCGTATTTCCCATCATCGAAGTGCGTGATGGCCTCAGTGAGCATCGCATCGAGGCGCAGGTTGCGACGCTCAATTTCGAGACGACGCTGGTTTTGCAAGGCCTCGAAGGTGGCGCGCTGCTCCTCAGAGCGCTGCGAAGCTAAGGCCAAATCACGCTCGGATTCGGCTTGTGCCAATAGCGCGCTGACTTCATCACCCATGCCGGCCCAATCAATCTGCAGGTCGGAACCGTCGATGATGCTCTTGGCCAAGTGCAGCTTGCCGATGGCGACGTTGTAGTTGCCTTCATTCAAGTAGTTGCGGCCAGCGGCGAGGTTGGCTTGGGCGTCGGCGCGTTGACGCTCGGCGCGGGCCATGGCCCGTAGGCGAACATCATCGGAAGAACCCGTGATGTTGGTGTTGGCCTTACCGAGTGCGACGTGAACATCTTCCAGTAGGGCGCGTGCCTCGTGGGAGGAGTTATCTAGGCCCAAGGCTGCCATCAGCTCATTCTCTGCCTCGAGCAGACGTGCATCGTTGTAAGCCATGCGAGCCTTGCGCACATGCTCATCGACCAACATTGCGGTCCTTTGGTCGCGCAGGCTCTTGGCGGCCTGACCTTCTTGGATAAGTGGGGCACCTGGCTCCTGGTCCATGCCCATACCGCTCGGCTGGGCAATAGCGATAGGCTGAGCCTCGGGACTCTCAGAAAATGCACAGCTGAAAGTGATGAGGGCGAAAGGAAGCGAAAGGCACGCAGCCGATGTAAGGGTTCTCTTCATGGGGAATGCTGGTTTTCCAGACTATTTGCCGGAGCAGGCGGTTAGTAAACCGTCGAACCTCGGCTACCGTCTTTTGAACGGTGGACAGGGGAAGAATGTACCAGTGCCAAGGGAGGCACGCTACGCCCTTTTGCTGACAGATGTTCGGGATTCTGATGCGCAGGGAAATGTGGTGAATCGGTGGCCGCTAGGCGGTCAAGCAGGGTAGTCCAATCAGCTGCACTAGAAGCAGGATTCATCGAGCAACCCAGTGGGTTGGTTTGGTCTTCCAGACGTGTAAAAGAGGGCCAGAAGTGCCCCTCAGCTTCGATTTGGCAGCGGACTGGGCAAAAAAATCGCGTTGAGACAGGCTTTGGTGTAAATTTCGGGTCAAAATCAGACGCCCTTGGCTGACCGACAGCGCCCCGTGGAAGACTGGCCCGTAATTGGGGGACTCCTCCCCAGCACAGGCTGGAGAGGAGTCTGAGATCACAGGAGGCAAGGCAATCATCCCGTGCAATGGTGGCTAGCGACCTAGTCCTGCTCAAAGGTACCGGCAAAGGAGACCTGCTCGAATTTGGCACGCACGATGACATCGAGCACGACGACCACGTCGCCATAGACGATGCCCTTACGGGCGTCGAGCGAGACTGGAGTCTCTTCCTTGTCGTAGTCCTTCAGGAAACGCGCCAGGTCGGGCAGCGGATCTTCGGTGTCACGGGTTGGGTCGAAAGGCTCGTAGTACCACTTCCTGGCGCCAATCTCGATACGGATGCGACGGCCGTCGTAAAGCTGCAGGCCGGTCGGCTTACCCTTGTCATTGAACTCATCGATCAGTTCACCAGGGTCAGCTACGAAAAGCATGATGTCAAGCTTCTCGATCTCCTCGGCCTGCGAGGTGCTGGTACCACGGTCCTTTGGAAGGGCAGCGTCCAGGCGCCCCTCTAAGACTTTGAACTTCAAGGTCACGATGAAGAAGATCAGCAGCAGGAACGTGACGTCAATCATTGGCGTCATGTCGGGCCTGATCTCTTCGAACTTCTTCTTTCGCCTTCTGGTCATGGTTTGAGCCCTTATTTACCCTTCTTGGCCTTTTCACGCGCATCGACGACCTTCGGGTCTTCGGATGCTGCGAGTTGTACCTTCCAGATTAGGATGCCTTCACGGGTGCAGACTTCCATGATCTTCTGGATGTATTTGAACGGAGTGTTGCGGTCGGCACGGATTAGGATCGGGTCATCCGGCAGGATTTTTTTCAGCTTGTCATCCATCTTGGTCTCCATTTCAGGGACCCAGACGAACTTCATCGTCTCGGCAAGCTTCCAGTAGTAGTCAGGACGGCCCTTACGAATAGGGTCAGTACGACCCTGGGTGTCCATGAACGGGTAGTAGAGGATGTTGCGCTTCCAGACAATGTCGGACCATTCCTGATCCTCAGGCACGCCGATGCCAAGTTCGGCATAGTGAGCCTTCACCGATTTTGGGACGCCACCAGCTGGGAACCACCGTACGTTCAGTACAGGGCGATTTTCTGGTGGTTCGTCGCGACCAGCTTCCATTGCGATGGGCAATTTCAGCTCCTCCAAATCCTTCTGCGACATATCGTTCACGATGATGAAGAAGATAATTAGCAGGAAGGTCATGTCGATCATGGGGGTCATGTCGACTTCAATTTCGGTTTCTGCTTTGCGCCTTGACATTGTTTTGTGAGCCTCAGCTCAGACTAGGTCGTGGGAAATCAGTTGGTAACGCTTTTTGCGTGCTTAGTCAGCAGCGCGGAAACGCTCGAACATGTCCTCAACCACTGCACCAATCTCCAACGAGGTCATGGTGACCTTGTTACGGAAGTAGGCGAAGAAAGCGGTGGTCGGGATAGCCACGGTCAGACCTAGTACGGTGGTCATCAGTGCCAAGGAGATGTCTGCTGCGAAGTCGGATGGGTTCACACCACCAGCTCCTGCAGAACCAATCGTCGCAAACGCGCCAACCATTCCAGTAACCGTTCCAAACAGCCCCATCATCGGGCCGATACCTGCGATCAAGGACAGCCAGCCGATCTTCTGCTGGAGCTTAATGCTTTCTTCGTCTTCCATTTCCTCGATCGACTTCTCGATTGCGGCAAATGGGTGGCCGAGCTTGCGGATGCCCGCGGCGGTCACGTTGGCAAAGAAACAAGGAGAGGCTTCACAAGCCTCGAGTGCCTCTTGGTAGTTTCCTTCCTGGAAGAGCTCCTCAACTTCATCGATGACCTCGGGTGGAGCGAGCTTTTCGCGCTTGAGGGTCATGAAGTGCTCAATGATTAGGGCCATCGCGACGACCGACATGACGATAATCAGGTAACCAATGGTGCCGGAGGCCTGAATCGCTTCAAGGAAGCCGGTGCCACCTTCTCCTTCAGCATCATTCTTCGCGAAGATGGAGGGGCTCGTAGCAATGAAACCGAGCAAAGCCGGCATGAGGTAACGGAATCGGGACATTTTGGTTGGACGCTTGTGTACTTGGAGCGGTCGCTCCAGGGAAGGAGGATTCTAGCAGCTTGTCGCGCAGGGGGAACTACTCGACACTAGGACTCGGAAATTATTCGGTTTGCGGGTTCAATTCACTCAGGAATCGGGTGGGTTAGCGCACCTTGGCTGCCCAAGTCGTGCTTGGGTATCTTTCCAGCAGGCGCTGATGATAGGTGTCGCCAGAGGTCGGATTGTTGCTCAACTCCTTGGATACCTCGCCCAACTCATAAAGAGCGCGGGCCATGATCTCATCACTGGCAGGCAGGGTAGCCACCACCTTGGCAAGTTGAAGCTGTGCTTCACGTGCTTGGCCCTGTTCGCGGGCGTGCTGGGCGATGCCAATCCAAGCCGCGGCGCGCACATCGGCGCTGACGGCGCGATCCTTGGAGAGGCCTTCCCAGTAGGTCGCTGCGGCGCGGCCACCATCCTTCGCGTAGATGGCGTCGCCCAGCAGGACTTGTGAACTGGCATATAGCGAGGTCAGCAGATTCTTGGAGCCAGCAGGAGTGTCAGGCGATTGCACAGCCTCGCGCAGCTTGGTGACCAGGTCGCGAAGGCGGGCCTGGGCGACCTCGGCTTGCCCGCCGATGAGAAAGGCTTCACAGCGCACGAGGTTGACATGCAGTTCGACGTGACGCCCGAGGTTCTTCTCAAAGGCGGTATCTGACAACTTTTGCATGAGCGTGGTGGCGCCGTCGACATCGCCAGACATCGCCATCGCCTTGGCTTGCCCCATCTGGGCGCGCGGCAGCCAGAAGTTATCCCCATGGGCATCGACCCAAGTGCGGAAGGCCTTGGCGGCATCTCCGGCGCGACCGCGGTCGGCGTTGGCCCAAAGCAGAAGGGTTTCGGCATGACGCAGGCCAGCCCATGGCTTGACCCAGAAGGCAGCTTCCTCGGAGGCCGCCGCCTCGAAGGCATTGGCTGCGTTCTGGAAGTCGTGATTAAGGATGAAGGCTTCACCCTTGCTGACCAACTCCGGCAAAGGGCCTGGAGTCAGCGACAGGACATCCTTGGCCTCGAGGACCCGGTCGGCATCGCCCACCTTGAGCGTGACGCTCTCGAATCCTGCGGCGGTCAGTTCACCAGAAACACTACCGCCGTCAACCTTGCTGACGCGGCTCTGCGGAAGCTCCGCAGGCATAAGAAGGGGAAGTAGGAGTGCAGTACTGAGGATCATCTTTCTAGTGGACCAGGAGCCAGCGGAGTGGTTCGGAGATGCGCTTGCCACCGCCAGGTAACTCTTCAGCAAGGCTCGGATCCTGGCGTTGTAGGCCCTCGACCATTTTCTTGTGTTTACCGACGTCTGCGGTGATGGTCTGGCTGCGCTGATAGAGCACGTAGGCCTGCATCAACTTCGCTTCCCACCATGCGGGGTAGTAGTAGTAGTTCAATGGTGGCTCGATCTTGCCGGCGTTGGCTTTGGCGAGTTGCACCAGCTTGCCAACGATTTCCGAAGCCAGGGAGAGTGCCTCTTGGGTTCCCTCACCAGGGACCTCAATGACCTTCTCATCCACGTAGGCCAGGAAGCCGGCTTTCACCTTGACGACCGCGTTCATCACGCGCAGGTTGTTCGGCTTCTCGACCATGACCTTCTCGACCAGCGGTACGGCTATGCCGACCTTGCGAGTTTGCAGCAAGGACTCAATCAAGCCCATGCGCACTTTGAAATCCATCGCTTCGCTGTAGCCAGCATCCTTGCTGTAGTCGTCCATCACACGCTGGAACAGCACCACGGACTTATCGAACCTGGAGAGGGCAGCCCACAAGTCGGCTTCCGCTACCAGGTTGCCTAAACGCGGCGTGCGACTGTAGCGGTTGTAATACTCCATGTACTTGGCTTGCTCTTCCAACCATGCGACCCTTTCGGCCTCCTTCAGGTCTTCGGAAGCCTCCTTCAGCATGGTGGTGTAGTGCTGGTAGAGGTAGAAACCAGCAATCGACAAGCGGGTCTTCACCGCTGGTAGGGCAAGCATCGCTTCGTACTCGGCGATGGCTAGATCGAGTTGACCCTGCTGCAGGAATGCGTGTACGCGATAACCCATGCCCGCGTGGGTCAAGTCTGGCTGGTCCGGGAATGCCTCGACAAAGCCCTCATAGGTATCAATGACATCCTTCCAGGCGCCGATGTCGCCAGCCTTGGCAATCTGTCGGTAGGTATGGCCGAGGTAGAAGATATGGCTAGGCTCACTCTCCCTGCGAATCTTGCGGCCAAGCGGATCCTGTGGCGCGTTAGCCGGATCGGCCAAGTAGTTGTTCCTGAAGTCGAGCAATTGGGCTAGGGCGCGATCGGCAGCGGTGGGGTCGAAGGGGATACTCTCGTTCTCACAGATCGCCATGCTGAGCAGGGCGCGTTCGTAGTTAGCACTGTCTTTGCTGACTTGGCTGTAGGCACGAATCGCCTTGCTGTAGAGGCGCTTGACCTCGCCTGCATCAGCCTTATTACGCACGGCCTTCTTGGCTTGTGCGTGGGCATTTTTGGCCTGGTTATATTGCAGGTCACTGCCGCCGACCCGGTACTCTTGGGCCTTCTTCACGGCGGTGTCGTTGTACTTGGCGAGGACCTTGTCGTCGGTGTTACTGTTGTAAAACAAGGTCGCGGCCTTCTGCCATTTGTCGACGTTCTTGGCAGCCCATTCCTCGTCATCAGGATAGTCCTCGACACCGATTTGATGGGAGACCGCAGCCAGCAGTGGCATATCGAGGCGAGCCCATGAGACTCCCAGCAGGTAGTAAGCATGGGCACCATAGAGATCGGCATCGCGCGAACCGGCGAGACGTGGAATCAACAGGCGGAAGCCGTCGACGGCGGCCAAGTAGTCCTTCTGATAGAAGGCTCCTTCCGCAGCACCATAAAGCACATCCAAGGGAATGTCGGCGTCCAGTGGTGCGACGCCGATGGCGCGCGCCATCACGGCGTTAGCCTTCAGGCGCAACGGGCTCCTGGCGTTGGCCTTGGCGATGGTGTCGGCAAGTTCGATTGCTTCGATTGCGCGTCCTTCCAAGACCATCTGGTCGGCAGCGGTGAGCATGGCATCGTAACCAGGGCGACCTGGTTCCATGCGCTCCTCATCGAGCCAATCGATCATGCCATCGTAAATCTCCCAGAATCGGACGGTCTGACCAGAAGCCAGTGACATTTTCATCATGCCGTGGTTGGTATCTTGAACCACTTGGTCGAGCAGGTTGCGAAAGGCCGCTTCCAATTCGGAACCGGATTCATCGTAGAGCTGCTGGATGTTGTCGACCACGTAGAGGTAGTAGTCGTTGGCATCCTCATATTGCGCGAGTGCCACATAGCAATCCCCGATTGCCTTGTAGGCCAACTGCGACTGCAGGAAAGGCGCACCCAAGGCAAAGTCGCCCAGTGCGTCGATTGCTTGATTGCCGCGTTGATCCCGTTCCAAGGAACCTGCCTCGTGAAGCTGTGCCCAGTACAAATAGACCATGGCGCGGTTGAACACGGTGGGGAAGTAGACCGTGTAGCGCAGTACGTTCTGCTCTTCCTCGCTGGCGCTGTCAAACTCGTTGATAACCGTGTTCATGCCGGTCAACGAGGCCTTGAAGATTGCTGCAGCGGTTTCGACCGCAGCGTCACGTTCCTCTCCGACGATGGCTCCATCTTCAATCATGCGCACCAGGGTCTCGCCGTAGGACTTCGACAAGGAGCCGAGGTTTTTCTGTGCTGCGATTGTGCGTTCCGCGCCGGGGGAGCTGGCGAGGAAGTCGAGATAAGCACTACCGGCATCGCCAAGAGCGGGCAAACGTTCGCCGTCGTTGATCTTGCGGCTCGCCTTAAGGCGTAGGACATCGCAACGGGCGAGCAACAACTCAGACTTCCCTTCGGGGCTGGTGACCTCGGCTAAGGAACGTTCGAGCAGCTTCTCGGACCAGTGGTCAAGGCTGAACTCTGCGGTAATGGCCCGTGCCGCTTCGGCATTCTTGTAGGCCATAGTGTCGGCGCCGCTTTGCGGAATCGCCAGGAGGCTAAGGATTAATCCGGAACTGAGGGCTAGCATGCCAGAGGTAGTTGAGTGGGCTGAATCGTTCTCGGTTTGACGTAAAAACGGCCGGAAGCGTCTATGCGCCCCCGGCCGTTCGGTTTCCCGGTCTTAGAAGCCTTTGGGAAGTTCACCCGGCTCTTTCTCTTCCGGGATGATGATGTGAGCAGTGAGCAGGATGATCATCTTCTGGTAGGACTCGTAGGTGCCTTTACGCGAGAAGAAGAACGATAGGACTGGAATCTGGCTCAGGAAAGGAATGCCCGATACCATCTCCTGCTCCTTAATCACGTTCATGCCGCCGAGCAGCAAGGTGCCGCCGTCAGGCAGGATCGCACGGGTGCGAATCTTCTGCAGCTCGAGTTCTGGCAGCATCAGCGTTACCGGAGTACCTACACCTAGTGAAGTCTGCAGGGTAGGAATCGGACGTTGCAGGTTGGCGATGGTGGGGCGGACGTCGAGCCAGACGAAGCGACGATCAGCAGTGACGACCGGACGTACATCAAGGAACACGCCATCGTTGGCGACGCGAACAATCGGGTCAGCAATCGCAGCGCTGGAAGCAATCTCCACATCGAAGTCCGACACGTAGGAGACTTGGTTGGCTACGACCAAGTTGGCGCGCGCGGTGTTGTAGACCATCAAGCTAGGCTCGATGACCAACTCGGAACGCTTCGACTTACGGACAGCCTGGAGGATCATCTCCAGCTGGGTGTCATCGAGCCAGGTGTACTGCATGGCCAAGCCGCCGGAGTTGGTCATGGTGTCATCGCCACCAAGGCTGCTGTCGTAGAGGTGCTCCGAACGGCTCAGGATGCCCACGGTGTCGTTGGCCTCGCGGAAGATCATGCCGCTGTCGTTGCCAGTACCAAGGGTGCCAGGCGAGCCAGGCGAACCCGGGTCGGTGCCGAAGTCGTCGAAGACTAGGTCGTCACCCTTGCCAGCAGCACCGGAGGTGGAGTCGTTACCAAGACCGCGGAAGTCGACGCCGACGTCCTGCAGGAAGGAATCCTCGACGCGTATGAAACGCACCTTGATGTTGACCAGGATGTTGGCCGTCCTACGCAGGTCCTCGAGCATTTGAGCCACAGTGGCCTGAACCTCAGGACGGTGACGAACAAACAATGAGCCGTTCTCGATGTTGGCGGAGTGGCGCTCGCCGTCCCAGGAGTCTGGGTCGATGGCGGTGGTAATCATCTCAATCAGGTCGTCGTCACCTAGGACGGTGGCTTCCGGCTCAGGTAGTTCCTCTTCCTCGGCATCGATGCCGCCGGAAGGATTGAGGTTGAAATCCTGCAGAGGGAAATCCTTAATCGGACGGACGATGTCACGCACCTCGTACTGACGAGTGACGGCCTCGGTGTCGGCCTCTTCGGTGGTCATCACTTGGACCGACCCGTTGCGAATCACGAAGTGTACCTCGTTGTTCATCAGGTCTTCCATGATGCGGAGGATGCGATCCACGCTCATGGCCTCCTTCAACGGCAGGCGGATGGTCTTGAGGTCCTCATCGATGTCGTCCCGGACCGCACGCGAAATCACGAAGTTGACCTTGGTGAAGGCCTGCAGATTGGGGACGATTTCTTCGAGGGAGTCATCGAAGTTCGGGATAATCTTGGTTTCGGAGAGGGCGGTGCGGATGCGCACTTCCTCGGGGCTCATGTGGGAGGTCTCTACTAGCTGGTCAAGTGGCTGGCGCACACTGACGACATTGGTCCAGTAATCCTGGTCGTAGCTGTAGGCACTCGCCGGTGGCACGGCCATGTGGCGCAGCTCCTCGAAGGTGCGCTTCCACTCTTCGGCGAAGGCGGCGGAAATCTTGTCCTGGCGGTTGGCATGGGCAGCCTCAAGAGCGACGCTCCGTAGGTAAATGGCGTCCTCGTTGCCTGGATCGATGCGCAGCAGCATGTCGAGGGTCTCGATCGAATCGGCTGGGAAACCAGCGAGGAACTGCTCGTTGGCTTCGGTTAGGTGCTTGGTAATCAGGTTGGCGTTATAAGCCTCGCGCGCGGCCACGGCTTCAGCGGCTTCACTTGCGGCAGCAGCTGCATTGGCGTCACGGGCGGCCTGCTCGGCACTGTTACGGGCAGCGACGGCCTCGTCCAACTTGCCTTGCACCAAGCCGGTCTCGAGATAACCGAAAGCGAGGTTGGGGCTGTAGGACAGCGCCTGCACCGACATGGTGTAACGCTCAACTGCGGTGTTGAAGTCGCCTTGGCCCATCGCGATGTCGCCTTCCCGTACCAATCCTTCGACGCGTACGCGATTTGCGGCATGGCGACGTGTGGCTTCATCGACTACGTTCTCGGCGGTGTCGATGTCGTATGGCTTGTCGGCCGCAGCGAGTTGCGCGCGACGCATGCCATCCCGTGCAGCGACGTTGGAAGGGTCGAGTTGAGCGGCTTCGGCGTAGTGGACGCCAGCGCCGACGTAGTCGCCGCGCTCAAAAGCGTCGTTGCCCATGTCGACATAGCTCTTCGCAACCAGTGCGTTCTTCTCTGCCTTTGCCCGAATGAGTGCAGCAGCGCCCTCGGCGGAGGCATCTTGCTGAGCCGATCCTCCTTCAGGATCTTGGTTGTCCACGACGACGAGTTGTGGAGATGAATCGGCTAGTTGATATTCACCATCTTCGATCTCTGCTTGCGGGGAGGTGCAAGCACCGAGAAGCAAAAATGGGAGTAACAGAGTCTTCCTGTCAGGGCGCATCGAGTTCTTTTGGGAAGGGGCGTTAGCTGGAACCAATCCCCAGGATGGGGAAGTAGTCGCAAGTGTAGCGGGAATTAGCGGCTTACAACGAAGCCAGGGTCGACCGGTGAGGCAGAGCCACAGGCCGACCAGAGATTATGGCGACGCGCGGCTACGCGTCAAAGGTGAGCTTGATAGTTCTACAAGAAGTCGAAGTTTCTAACCCTCTAAAATTTCCATGAAAACTCACTGGGCGAGGCCCAAAAAACGCATTGCGACCTGGATATCGGCCCAACAATCGGATTTTCGGGCTGGTTCGTAGAGGAGGAATGCCGGGTGATAAGTAACGAGGATAGGGGGGCCGCCTTGCGGGTTTTTGAGGATTTTGCCTCTCAAACTGCCGACGGCCTCGGTGGTGTCAAGCAGGAAATGGGCAGCAGGGCGCCCCAGCGCGATGATCAGCTCAGGCTGCACCGCTTTGATTTGCTCTTTTAGATAGGTGCTACAAGCAACCACCTCATCGAGCTGTGGGGTGCGATTCTGCGGCGGGCGGCATTTGACCAGGTTGGCGATGAACACCTCCTGGCGCGACAATCCCATGCCGTTTTCGATAATTTTGTCTAATAATTGGCCTGACGCGCCTACGAAAGGGCGTCCGCTGCGGTCTTCTTCGGCCCCAGGGCCCTCGCCGACGAACATCAAGCGGGCCTGTGGATTGCCCTCGCCAGGCACCGTTTGGGTGCGTTGGTGGGCCAAGACACATTTCTGACATGAAGCGATCGAGGCGGCGATGGTGGCCAGGGCGGCGTCAGTGTCGGCCATCTCCGGAGTTGCGCCAGGCCCCTTTCCCGTGTCTGGGGCGGTTTCCTGGGCCTGCAGGGTGCTTGGCGGGACCAAGTCTAGCCCGGCTTCCACCATGCCCTCCAAAAGACATTCTGCGGCGGCGCGCCGGCGGGCGGCATCGGGGGCTGGACTCGGCATGGGTGTATTCTGCCATAACCTCAACACCGCTTCGCGAGTTTGCCAAGCAGCTCTGTGGCGGTTATCCTTTCCCGGTTCTGAGACCCCAATGACACCTAGAAAACGCGAATTATTGGATGTACTGCGACAGCGGGAAGACCGCGAGGTTGGTACCAATTCGCCCTCTTCAGGTGGCGCACCGCCTCCTCCGCGCTCTTTCGACTTCACCATTCCGTCAGCAGTCTTCAAGACCCTCGGTGGCCTCGTGTTGGTCGTCCTTGTGCTTTGGGGGCTGTTTGCCGCGCTCGGTGGTTCCGAGAAGGTCACTTACGGCATCCTCGTTAATCGCTATGAGCTCACCCGTCAAGAGCAAGGACAAAATGACGGTCGTGCTTTGCTCGGAAAGGGGTATGATGATGTGAACTTGGTCCGGGTGTCTGACGCTTCAGGCCAGGAGCAATTAGCGCTTTACGTCGGCGCCGACGAAAATCCAGAAGCCCTGCAAGACCTGCTCGAAAAAATCCAGAACACGTCTCTGGAGGGGAGCGCTGGCGAGAATCCCTTCCGCGGAGCCAGCATCGAGCCTCGGCCCGGCTTGTCCGATTGAATCCTTAAGAACTTAAATCCATGTCCATTCACAAATCCTTGAACCTTGGTGGCGGCATCGCCAGCATTCGTTCCGTCTACACCCGTCGTGAGCGGATTGAAAAGCTGATGGAGCGCAACGAGTTCGAAGAAGGTGGCAACCCCATGGGCCTGCCGAAGGTGCGTACCAGTTTCCGGACCATTACCAAGCGTCAGTTGAAGGCCATCGCCGCCGCTGAGCGCGAGGAAGCCATCGCTGCTCAGGAAGCTGCCGACGCCGCTACGCGGGCCGCCGAGGCCGCTGGCGAGGTCGCACCTGACGCCGAATAGGCTTCTGTCCAATCTGCATCGCCTGCTAGTGCAGGCCCCTCCGCCCCCGGTATGACTTTGTCGCCGGGGGCGTTCCCATGCTGCTGCAGTCGTGATGACTCCGGAAACCACCACCGTCGCTATCGACGAGACCTTCCTCAGCCTTCAAGGAGAAGGCTTGGAGGTTGGGCGTCCGCAGTTATTCCTGCGCCTTGGTGGTTGCCCCTTGCGGTGCACCTATTGCGATACGCCGCGATCATGGACGCCGATGGAAACCAGCTCCATTTCCGAAATGGAGGCCGAACTTGACCGTTTGCTCGCCGACGCGGGATTGCGCCGCGAAGACTTGATGCTGTCGGTCACCGGCGGAGAACCTTTGCAGCAAGCCGACTTTCTATGCGCATGGTTGCCCACTTGGGGAGGCCAGGTGCTGTTGGAGACGGCTGGCATCTTGCCCGACGAACTGGAACGTGTCTTGCCCTTTGTCGACTTGTTGTCCTTAGATTGGAAACTGGTCAAGGACCTGCGCCGCGGTGGAGAGTTGTTGCAGTCTGAACGTTGCCTGATGGCGGCCCGTGACAGTGGCGTCGCGGTTCAGGTCAAGCTGGTGGTTACGGAAACCACCACCGCAGTGGAGCTTGAGCATGCCTTGCAGCGAATCGAGCACATCGCCCCCCAATGCAGCGTCTATCTGCAGCCTGTCACACCATTCGGTGCTGGCCCCAAGCCGCCCAATGGGCAACAGCTTGTAGATTGGAGCGTCGCCTTCGCGCGCTTCGACCTAGATTTACGCGTGCTCACGCAAATGCACCCAGTACTCGGAATTCGCTGATGAATCCTAAGTCATCCAAGTTGCCCCTGGTCGCCATCGTCGGGCGCCCGAATGTCGGCAAGTCATCCCTCTTCAATCGTGTGCTCGGGGAACGTCGCGCCATTGTCGAAGACACCGCCGGAGTGACCCGCGATCGCTTGGTGGTTCCGGTCAGCCTGTCGGAGTACGAACTCCATTTCGAGATGATGGATACCGGCGGCATCGGTGTCGTCGATCGCGCCGACTTGGCCGAGTCGGTCGAGTATCAGGTGATGACCGGCCTTACCGCTGCCAGCGTGGTGCTGTTTCTGGTCGACGCGCGCGAAGGCGTGACCTTACTCGATGAGGAGGTCGCGCGTTATTTGCGCCGTTCCGATGTCAAGGTCATCCTGGTTGCCAACAAGTGCGAGACCAGTGCCGCGCAGATGGCGGTCGGTGACTTCACCGCCCTCGGCTTGGGGGATGCGCTGCGTCTTTCGGCACAGGAAGGCATGGGCTTATCGGAGCTTTATGAGGCGCTCGGTGAGGCCTTGCCCGATCCGGTCGACGTCGACCTAGTGGAGCGCTTGAAGATTGCCATCATGGGGCGCCGCAACACTGGCAAGTCCTCCTTCGTCAACAAGTTGCTCGGTGAGTCGCGGGTGATTGTCAGCGATATTGCCGGCACCACTCGCGACGCCATTGACATCGACCTTCGTTGGCGCGATCACGAGATGACTCTGGTGGATACAGCCGGCGTGCATAAGCGCGCCAAGGTCGCCAACGCGATCGAATACTATTCTTTGACGCGCAGCGATCAGGCAATCCGTCGCGCCGACCTGACCTTGCTGTTTCTCGATCTGACGCAGCCGATCGCGCGCCTGGATCAGGAGTTGGCGCGCACCATCGTCGATCGCTTCCGCCCAGTGGTGATTGTGGGTACCAAGACCGACTTGGTCGAGGATTTCGACCTGCAGACCTTCCGAGACCATGTCGAGCATAAGCTGCCTCACCTGAAGGGTTGCCCAATCGTGGCGATTTCCAACGTGACCGGCAAGGGCATTGACCGCGTGATCCGCGAGGCGCTTGCCCTGCATGAGGAGGGCAAGGTGCAGGTCGGCACCGGCGAGCTGAACCGTATGGTCAAGCAGACCTTCGCCAGCCTGCGCTTCCGTGGTCGCGGTGAGAAGCCGAAGGTCATGTATGCGACGCAGCTGGGCGTGAACCCGCCATCCTTCTTGCTGTTCGTGAACCGCAAGCGCCTGTTCGAAAAGGAGGCTATCCGCGCGATCACCAACGATATGCGGAAGCGACTCGGCTTGAAGTCGGTGCCGCTGCGGCTGGTCCTGCGCGAGCGCGAGCGCAGTGCATCAAAGAAGGGGTAGGGGCGCCGGGCTGCTAGAATCACGCCATGCCTAAGCGATGGTCACAAATCTTGGCGCTGCTGGTATTCCTGCCGGTCGCCTGCAGTACTCCGCCTCTCGACGATGACGAGAGCGTTGGCGATTGGGCGCAGTACACCATCGAGGACGCGCCGCCCCGTCGCGACCTGTTGAATGCCTGCGAATGGGCTGTGATCCAGGCTGGATTCCCGCCCGCATCGCGCGATGAGACGCGCGGCAGTGTGACCTCCGGTTGGGACACCAACCTGCATCCCTACAGCAAGAAGGGGCGCCGTTGGCAGGGGATTCTCAAGGTGGTCGACAATCCCAATGGCGAAGGCTTTATCCTGAAGTCGCGCGTTATTGCCGAGCGCAACATGGAAGTCAACGACACGATGAATCCCGCCGCCGCCGACTGGGAGCGCGTCGCCGACGAACCCGCGCGTGCACGCATTCTGATGCAGCATGTGCTTTCGCAACTCCACATTACCGGTTGATCGATGGCTGAGAACTGGACCTATGCCAAGCGCCAGCTGTGCTGCAGCGATTGCGAACGCACCTTTCAGGAAGGCGAGGAAGTCTATTCGATGATGCGGATTGTCGAGGGTGAGTTGCAGCGCGTCGACCTGTGCCGCTCCTCCTTCGACGATCGTGACGTCTCCCAAGACGTGGTCTATTGGCGCACCTCGCATAGCGACAAGGGTGGTGCGATGAAGGTCGACTTCGACATGCTGCTGGCAGTCCTGGAAAAGCTGGCCGACGATTCGCGTGAGGAGCGCTTGGATCTGCGCTATCTGCTGACCTTATTGCTGGTGCGCCACCGCAAATTACGCCTCGAAAGGGTGGAATCACGCAAGGGCGTGGAGTTCCTGATCCTGCGCAAGGTACGCACCAAGACCACTTTCAAGGTGGAGTCTCGCGAGTTGGAGGAGGGGCGCCGCAAGAAGTTGTCTGCTGTGCTGGCAGGCCTCCTTGACCCAACTTCTGAGGGCGGAATTGAAACAGATGGCATTACCTAAGTATTTTTAAATAGGATATTTACGAAAAATCATAGAAACCCGGGCATTTCCCCGGGTTTTTTCTTGCCAAATTCTGGTGGGGCAACAAAATATGAATGTGGTGGAAATGAACATGATTGTGGGGAAAGCGATTAGGTTCTGGACTGCCACCAACCCCGCTCTAAATCCATGGGAAGCTTCAACGGTGAGTTCGCGCACAAGATCGACACGAAAGGTCGCATCTTCGTGCCGCGTCGCATCCTGGAGGAGATTGAAGACCCCACGGAGCGCAACCACTTCCACGTGGTGGTCAATAAAGCGGACGGCTGCCTGGTCATCTACACCGCGTCTGCATTCGATGCCTACGTGCAGGGTGCCGTCGCCAAGCAGAAGACAGCCAGGAACGCGCAACTTCTGCGCCGCAGCTTGGGTGCGAACTCCCGAAGGATTCCATTGGATGCACAGGGTCGCATCCTGTTGCCGGAGGAGTTGCGCGCCCGCATTGAAATGGGGAGGGACGCGATGGTGGTCGGCAGCTTGAGTTACTTTGAGATTTGGGACCGCAAGGTCTATGAGGAGATGGCGCTGCCTGCAGCGGATGAATTCTTCGATGCGGAGGCCGCAACCTTCCGCAACCCAGACTATGTACCTGAGGAGGGGGGGCAGTGATTCTTGTCTGCCGCGACCTCGCAACGCCATCAGGTCCGCTGATGCCTTCACGTCACCAACCGGTGTTGATGGATCCAGTCCTGGATGCGCTGCAACCGAGGCGCGGTGGTTTCTTCGTTGATGCCACCGTCGGCGGTGGCGGTCATGCCCACGCCGTATTGAGCGCGAGTTCCGATGTGCGTCTTCTCGCAATCGATCGCGACGCTCAGGCACTGGAGCGTGCTCGCCAACGCCTTGAGGAATTCGGGGATCGTGTGCAGTTCGCGCACGCCCCGTTTTCAGCCATCGAAAGTTTGGTCGAGGAAGCCGGCTTGGGTCCTGTAGCCGGCATCCTCGCCGACTTCGGTGTGTCTTCCGATCAAATCGATGATCGCGATCGTGGTTTCTCCTTTCAGCAGGATGGGCCCCTCGACATGCGCATGGATCGCACCTTGCAGAAGACGTCGGCGGCGGTTTTGTTGGCCAACGCATCGGAAGACGAGATCGAGAAGTGGTTGCGCGTCTATGGCGAGGAGCGTTTCTCGCGTCGCGTTGCCAACGCCATTATCAAGCAGCGTCGTTTCGGCCCGCTGCTGCGCACTTCGCAGTTGGCCGACTTGGTTGCGCGCACCATCCCTGGTGGCCGCAGTGGTCACAATCCTGCCACCCGAACCTTCCAAGCCTTGCGCATTGCGGTCAACCGCGAGCTGGATGAAATCGATGCCTTCCTACACGCCGCACCCCGTCTCTTGGCACCAGGTGGACGCTTGGCAGTGATTTCCTTCCACTCCCTCGAGGATCGCCTGGCGAAGCACAGCTTCCGCAACGAGGCGCGTGGTGGCGAGTTCGAGAATCTGATTCCGCGCGGCACTGTCGCCACTCAATCCGAGATGCGTGCTAACCCGCGTTCGCGTAGCGCTCGGTTGCGTGCCTTGGAACGTTCTAGCGTTGGAGACGCCAATTGAACGAAAGGATTGCGGTCCTGCTGGTTGTCCTATTGCTGGAGTTGTTGGGTGGTCTTGGACTGCGCAACGAGGCCACTGCCGCGCGCGGACGGATTGAGGTCCAGCGTCGTTGCAAGGATGAATGCAACCTACGCATCAATTTCTTTGCCAGCCTCTTTAACGAGGCGACGACACCAGCTAACCTGCAGCGCGAGCTAGACAGAAGAAGACAACAGCAAGACATCAACAACCTGCCACAACTGTGAGCCAATCCCCCCAGGCATTCCGTCCTTTCATGGCATTGTTGCCAATCGGAATGCTTTATTTCGCTTCGTTGGTCAAGCTCGTCTCGGTGAGTCCGGCGGAACTGGTCTCGGCGCAGGAGGTATTGAAGAATTCCGCGGCTACAACCGCGATTCCTGCCCAGAGTGGTGCCGTCCTCGACCGCAACGGCTTGGTCCTCGCTGAGGATCGCTGTGTTTGGAACCTGATTGTCAACTATTATCCGGAGCACCGCAGCCTTGTGAACGGTGTCGAGAACGGCAAGCTCACCGCTGACGATGTCGTGCAGAAGGTTCAGCTGTTGGCGGACGCCTCCGGATTGGAGTTCCATGACATGTGGCGCGCCTTGATGGTCAACCCGAAGTCCCACCAGGTGTTGCGTGAAGGCTTGACGCCGTCGGAACGCAATATCATCCGTGCTGCCATGAAGCAGGTGCCCTATTCCGGACTGCACCTGGAACAGAAGTTCGAACGTGTTTATCCCAATGGGCCGGTACTTTCCCATGTGGTGGGATTGCGTGGGCACGCCGGCGATCCTGAAAGAGGCATCGATGCCGAGAAGAGCAGTGGATTCGAGGAAGGCTTACGCCCTTACCTGGAGGGTGTACCGGGCAAGCGCCGGACCATCAAGGTGACCGGTAAGCATGGCGTGAACCCTGCCTTAGATATGACCGAGGCCGTTCCCGGTTCGAACATCCGCACTTCAGTGGACTTGGAACTTTCGAAGTTCGCACGTGAGCAGTTAGTTGCCTTGATGGAGGAGCACAATCCATGGCGAACCTTGTCAATCGTGGTCGACGTCAAGACCGGCCAGGTGTTGTCGATGATCGGCCTGCCGGATTACAATCCCAGTGATATCCATGGCAGCATGAAGAAGCGCCTGGATCCCGAGACAGGTGAAACCACGCTGGATGGCTGGACAAACCCCGCCCGCTGGAACTTCGAGCCTGGCAGCACCATGAAGCCACTGGTGGCGGCGATGGCCTTGGAGCGCGGTGCCATTCGCAGGGGGCAGAAGTTCGATGACCACGATGGCGCCTTCCTCGCTCCCAATAGCAAGCGTTCCCATTCAATCAAGAATGCCCAAGGGGTGCCCAACGTGCCGATGCGTGCCTTCGAGGGCATTATCTATTCGTCAAACATCGTTTTCGCCCAAGTTGCTCGCGCCATCGGTCGTGAAGGCATGGCCGACATGCTCGACTTCTATGGTTACGCTGACGGGCAGTTCCGGATTCACGGCTTGAGCCAAACTTTCGAGCCACGTCGTGCGCAGCCTCGTGAAGCCTTTTTCAAGCAACGAAGTCCAGACGGCATGGCCTATGTGATTCCGCGGATGGGTTATGGCCACGCCTTCGATGTGCCCCCAATCCAGCATGCCATGGCGATGGCGGCGGTGGCCAACGGTGGCACCTTGTTGGACCCGACCTTCAATCCCAAGAGCGAAGGCGAGAACCCGCGCAAGATCCTCAGCGAGTCAACGACGTCTTACGTCAAGGAAGCCATGCTGTGGATGGTTAATAAGGCCAACCGCAAGTGGTTGCCGCACCGTGAGGATTTTGCTTATTGCGGCAAGTCCGGCACGGCGCAGATTTATGCCGGCGCATTCAAGGACAAGTACACCTCGTCCTTCGTCTGCTACGGCCCTTATGAGGATCCCGAAGTCCTCGTGTTGGTGGTGTCCTACGGCACCAGCAAGGGTGGCCCATATGGCGCAAACCATTACGGCTCAAAGGTCTCCGGGCCTGCAGCAGCGAAAATCCTGCACCGCGCTTTGGAGCTTCGTGGAAGCCTGCCTACTGACGGCAATGGGGACTTGGATTGGGCTGCTTGTCAGGCTAATCTAGACCGCTGAATCGATGAAGTTTTCGCACCTCGCCGACCTCCTCGAAGGCCTTGGCGTCCGGGTGGAATTCCCGGGTGATTCCAGTCCCACAGATCCTCTGCTGCAGCGCGCCTGTTTCGACAGCCGTCGAGTGCAAGCGGGGGACTTGTTCTGTGCGCTGGGCGGTCACGAGGTCGACGGCCGACGATTCTTATCCGAAGCTTTCGAACACGGCGCTGCTGCCTTCCTGTTGCAGGGTGATCACCGTTACGGCCAGCTGCCGCACCTGGTGGCTCGTGGCAACGCACCAAGGGTGGCTGGGCATGCGGCTTCAATCTTGGCCGGCGATCCCAGTGCGAAGATGTGGACGGCGGCGGTGACCGGTACCAACGGCAAGAGCAGTATCGTCCATATGGTCGAGTACGCGATGAACCAGATTGGCAAGGCTACTGCTGGTGGCGGTACCTTGGGGTTGCGCTTCGATCAGAGCGTTGCTGCGATTCGCAACACCACGCCGTCGGCCGATGTGTTGCACCAGTGGTTGGCGCAGGTGCAGGAGCAGGGAGCGGAAGCAGCGGTGCTCGAGGCCAGTTCGCATGGCATCGTCCAACATCGTTTGGCCGGCTTGCGATTCGACTGCGCGGCGTGGACCAACCTCACGCATGACCACCTGGATTACCATCTCGACATGAACAGCTATGCTCAGGCCAAGGCGCAGTTGTTCTTGGACCTGGATCAGGATGCCGTCGCTTTGCTTCCCGCTCGCGAGGACTTGCGCGCCTTGTGCGCAGCTTCACCGGCGCGCCAATTGACTTGGGGCTTGGGCATCCAAGGAGTCGATATCCGCGGCGACTTGCTCTATGGCAAGGACGGCTTACATCTGCAAATCGAGAGTTGCTTCGGCAATGGATTGATTGAGAGTGCCTTGATTGGAGAGCACAACGCCGAGAACCTGCTGGTCGCTGCCGCGATGATGTGCGTCGCCGGCGTAGACCTACCGCTGGCTTGCGCCGCCCTGTCTACTGCAAGTGCCGCACCCGGTCGCCTGGAACGCGTCGGTTCCCATCCGGATCTCCACCTGTTCGTCGATTATGCCCATACACCGGATGCACTCATTCACGTCTTAGAAGCTCTACGCCAAACCTATCCTCAACAACGCATCGGCGTGGTGTTTGGCGCCGGGGGCGATCGCGACAACGCCAAGCGCGCTCCAATGGGACGTGCAGTGGCGGAGCATTGCGATTGGTGTGTGGTCACTTCGGATAATCCGCGCACCGAGGAACCGCAATCCATTGCCGAGCAGGTGATGGTCGGCGTCGCCGAGGTCGGTGTGCCATGCAATATGATCGTCAATCGACGCGAGGCCATCCAGGCCGCGGTGCAATCCTTGCAGGCCGGCGACGTGCTCCTGCTTGCCGGTAAGGGCCACGAGGCTTATCAGGAAATCCACGGTGTGCGTCACGATTTCGACGACCGCTTGGTGCTGGCGGAGGCGGTGCAATGCTTGACTTGAACACCGCTCATGTAGCCAGTGCCGTCGGTGCCATCCTGCATGGCAGCGGTTCCACCCCGTTACGCCGTGTGGTCATTGACAGTCGTGCGGTCCAGCCAGGCGACCTCTTCGTGGCCTTGCGCGGTGCACGCACCGACGGTCATCTGCACCTTCGCCAAGCCCAAGAGAAGGGGGCTGCGGCGGCCTTGGTTTTGCCCGACGGCCCGGAGCGTCCTGCCGGTCTGGATTACCTGGTGGTACCGGATACGCTGGCTGCTTTGGGTGCTTTGGCGCGATTCCATTTCGGACGCCTACAGGCGCGCGTGATTGGCATTACCGGTTCGGTGGGCAAAACCACGGCCAAGGACTTCTTGGCCCATCTGCTTGGTGGACCTCAACACAAGGTCTTCGCCGCACCTGCTTCCTACAATTCCGAGATCGGTCTGCCGCTGGCAATCCTTGCTGCACCCTTGGATACGCGCTTGTTAGTCCTCGAGTATGGTGTCAACGCGCCGGGCGAGATGGACGTGTTGATCGACATCGCACGTCCACACCAGGCGTGGATCACGGCCATCGCTGCCGCTCACCTCGAAGGCCTTGGCGACCTCCAGGCCGTCGCCACCGAGAAGTCCAAGTTGGGTGCTGCGGTGCGCGAGCAGAGTCGCGTGTGGATGGACCGAGGCTGTTGGGAGAAGGTTGAAGAGCATGCCGCTTCATGGCAAGCGGATGTGGTCGTACTGGATCCGATGGTCGATGCGGATTTCAAGATCATCGATGCCACCCCCGGCGCCATGCGTTGCGAACACCAACGTTGGGGCAGCTTGCTGCTGCCCTTGAGTGCCCGACATCAAGTCGCCACCGCCTTGGTGGCTGCGCGTATCGCCATGGAGCATGGTGCTTCGGTTGCTGAGGTGCGCGAACGCATGAGCAGCTTGCAGCCACCCAGCGGCCGCCTGACCATCTCCGAGCTGGAACAGGTCACGGTGATCGACGATGCCTACAACGCCAATCCAGCCTCTATGCATGCTGCACTCGAGTTGCTCGGTAGCTGGCCCACCAGCGGCCGACGAATCGCCGTGCTCGGTACGATGAAGGAGCTTGGCCCAGCAGCGGAGGTCTTGCATCGTCAGGTCGGCTGCCAAGTGGTCGAGAACGGCATCGACCTCTTAATCAGCGTTGGCAGTGGTGGACCATGGATCGCCGCCAGTGCACATCACCATCTCGAGACTCGCGTGGTCGACGATTCCGGTGCAGCGGCTGCGATCCTTGCTGGCTACCTGAAGCCAGAGGATGTATTGTTGCTGAAGGCGTCACGCAGTGAAAGCTTGGAGAGGGTCATCTTGGGAATCCAGAGTTCACGTTCGCAGCAAGGCGCTGAACGTTCCAGCAATGAGGGCATGGAAGCTTGATCTACTGGCTCTATCCCTACCTGCAGGAGATTTGGCAGCCGTTGTTTGCACTCAATTACATCGGCGTTCGCTCGGCCTTCGCCTTCGCCTGTAGCCTGCTACTGACGGTGTGGCTGGGCAAACCGCTGATCCAGAAGTTGCGGGCCGCCGGCGTCGGCGAGAACGCATCAGTGTGCGATGATCCCGCGGTCGCTGCCGCCTATGCCGCGGCGCAGAAGCAAGGTGTACCGACCATGGGTGGAGTGTTCTGGATGACCGCCATCTTGATCACCGTGTTACTGTTTTGTCGTTTGGATGAACCGTTGGTGCTCATCGGCGCGGTGTTGATGGTGGGCATGGGCACCATCGGATTCCTTGACGATTGGATCAAGTTTAAAGAGGAGGGGCGTAACGGCATG
>JASMKM010000027.1 GCA_030749235.1 Planctomycetota bacterium
AAAATTCAAATGCAGGTTCAACCGTCGGCAAATTCATCGCCAGCGACCCCGACGCCAACGCGACGATCACCCTGACCTTCGCCGACGGCAACGGCAAATTCGAGTTCCTCGAGATGATGCCCGGCAGTTGGAACCTGGCGCTGACCGACGCCAGCGATTTGACTTTTAATCCCACCTTTACCTTCAGTGGTGGGGAACCGCTCGCGCGCCTCAATGGAGTGGAGGTGGTCGGCGGCCAGATGACCCCGGCGGTGATTGAGCTGGACGTCGGAGCGCTCGGCAGCGTCAGCGGCATGGTGCGCATCAATGGCGAGCCGCAACCGAACTACGCCGTCTTCGTGGTGCCGCAGTTGACCGTCGGCAGCGACCAAGGCGGAATCGGCCGCCGCGAAATCATGCGCCATACGCGCTCGGTGGCGACCGATTACCAAGGGCGCTATACCATCGCCGGACTCGAACCGAATGATTATTGGGTGATGGTCGAGCAGCCGAACGGTTGGCCCGACTTTAAGTTCGAGGCCGGCAACGCAGCGCCCGAAGCCCTGCAGCGCGGCCTGGTCAAGCTACCGAACGCGGGCACCGTCGAGCACGATTTCGAGGTCTACCTCGGCAATCTCAACATCCACGTCGCCAATCCGGACGGCAGTGAACGCACCTCCTTCCGCTTGGTGCCATCGCCCGCCGATGGTCGACGCACGCGTGGCGGACGGATTAGCCGCAGCGGTTATATGTTGCGCGACGTGGCCAGCGGCACTTACGACCTGCTGGTACGCGTCAATGGCGTCTGGCAACCTTATGTGGCCAGCGTGCCAAGCTTAGGCACGGGCAACATCAGCGTGAACCTGCCGCAACGCACCAAAAAGGAACCCGACAACAACAAGAAGCAGAAACGATGAGTCCATCCAATCCGCTAATCGCCACCTTGTTGGGACTGCGTTGGCTGTTGTTGCCCGTGGTGGTCATCGCCGCGATCCTCTACTTCGGACGCCTCGAGTTCATCGCATCGAATGTCGGCGAACCTGATGCGCCGCCAGAGGTCCGGGCGGTAGCCGAGCGTGTACAGCTAGAAGTCGCGTTGCAACAGCAGAATGGCTTGCCGGTGCGCGATGCCATCGTCATCTTTTCGGCGCCTGAGCTGGCGCGCGCCGCGGTCACCGACAAGGGCTTGGCCAGTGTTGCCATGACCAAGGCCGATCGCGTGAGCTTCCTCGCCTATGCTCCGGGCTTTGCGCTCTACCAAGGGGAACGCGAGGTGACCGCCGACGGCAAGTTGGAGCCTGCAATGCTCTTGCCAATCCATCGCCCCGACTTCAGTGGCGCCGAACCCCTGGTCAAGCTGACGCGCACCGTGCGACTGCGCGATCAGCACGGTGATCCGTTACCAGCCCTGCTGGTACTCGCCCGTGAGACAGGCGCAGTGGATGCCGAACCATGGGTGGCAATCAGCAACCTGGATGGCGTAGCCACCTTCCCCGACGCCACCGCCAAGGACCTTCATCTGGACATCTATCCTGCTGGGTTCCCGCCGCGCTTGGCTACGCGCATCGGCGCCATCGACGTACCTGCTGACCAACAAGAGACTCCGCTACGCCTATCCACCGCGCGCCTTGAACTCAGCGGCTTACCCATCGATTCCTTGTTCGAATGGAAACGCCTCGACCAATCGCAATTGCTGCCATTGCATCGCGTCAACTCCAGCGGCGCGCTTTCGCTTGGTCCGGTGGCGCCCGGTCTTTATCGCTTGGAAATCGGCGGTCGACGTCATGACATCCAACTCGGGGAAGGCTTGACTCGCCTGGACTTTCGCCAGCTTGGTTCAAGTTCGGATTAGGCTCAGCGCGGTGGGTTGGCCTGCGTTGATGTCGGCTGCCACGGCTCCAAGGTGCCGCGATCATCGGCGGATTGGCCAGGTATGAAACGATAGAACTTGTGTTCCTGCAATCCCAAATCCTGAATTAAACGCTGCGGCGTGAGGCGGCCGGTCGTGCGGAGGATTAGCGGACCACCGTCGGTGATGGTGGTCGGGCGCGAAGGCGTCCAATATTTGAAGCCCTTCTCCTTGGATCCTTGGAACTTTTTCGGCAGGAAAATCACCGCGTTGGAATCTTCTTCTAGCCTTTCGGCGACCACGCTCTGTGGCGCGCTGCGAAGGTGACTCTCCTCCACCACCAAACTCCAACGCGCAGAGAAAACCGCACCACCAGCACTGACCATCGTCAATAACAGACCGCGACGCCAAGCTACAGGAGCTTGCTCAAGCAAGAAGAACGCACCCAACGACAGCAAGCCAAGTGTCTCGAATAGATAAAGCGGGCCGAGATAGGCGCGGTGACCGGCATACCAATGCAGGGCGTAGGCCGCCGGCAGAATCACCGCGAAAGTGATGGCCAAACCTCCGTCGCGCACGCGTAAACGCCATGCTCCCCAGAAGGCCAAACCGACTGCGCCAAGCATGCCGCCAAAGGCGACCGACCAACGTCCACCTTGGCGCAGCATGCCGGCAAGGAAGTCACCGTTGCCGTAAACGTCTTGGGGCAGGCGCTCGGGGCCTGGGAAGAAGGGGCCGAAGGTGGTGGCGTAGAGTTCATAGACGCTAGTGGTCCAACTTCCGGTGAAGTGGTGATTCCACCACAAGGCCAGCGCCAGGGGCGGCAATCCACCGAGGATTGCCATCGGCACAGTCTTCGATCGGTTGCGGTTCACAAGCAGCAGCAAGCCGGCGGCGAGGGCGAACAGCACGCCGGTCAACGGACGCGTCAGAAAGACCCAACCCGATGAAGCGCCAAGCAGCAGTGCCCACTTGGGTTGGCCGTCGCGCGCGTGCAGGTAAGCTAGATAACCGACGAGAACGGCTGGCGTGGTGAAGACTTCGGATTGCATCGAAGTGTGCACCAATAGGAAGAAGGGCGATGTGGCCAAGAGCAGCGTTGCAAATCCTGGAGCGCGCAGGCCAAGGCGCCGGGCGATCCGCAGCATCAACCAGAGGTTCAGCACGCCGGCCATCAAAGTGGCGAGCAGCGGCGAACCGAGTAGGGTCCAAGGCGTCAAGGCGAAAGCAGTGCCAGGCGCGTACTTGCTAAAGCGGATTCCATTCTCGATATCTTCGAAGACTTGCCGACGTCGGAAGGCGTCAGCCAGGTCCGGGGGGCTGTTGGGAAGGATCGCGCCAATCAAAGGTTCGGAAAGCTCCCCGCTAGCCATCAACTCGGCCTGCAACATGCTGGCGCGCTCATCGTTGGTAACCGGGCCATCGAGCGAGATCATGACGGCCAGTACCGGCGCAATTACGACCAGGTAGGCCCACTGCCAGGGCATTCTGCTTAAGGGTATCGGCTTGGCAAAACGCACGAAGAGCATGGCCAGCGCCAGCACCGCACCCGCAATCGGTAGATCCCAAACCTGGAAGGCCTTGTCATCCCAGGCGGCAGCACAAAAGGCCGGCAGACTACCCAATCCTAGAGCAATCATCAGCCCCCGCGGGCTCACTGGCCCACCGTCCGAGGGCGTCGGTTCACCCTCCACGTAGTTTGCTGCGGCGTTCGTATTCTCCTGCATCGTGCTCCAGGGTATCCTCACCGCATGTTGTTGTCCTGGCTTGCTCGCCTTCACGGAGTATTCACTGCGTGGGTGCTGTTGTTCCTGATCAGCTCTTTGGTGCTGGCGGCAGGTACTGACTTCCGCGCCGACCGCGGCCGTTACCCCGATTCTGAGATGATTAGCAACAACGGGCGGCCGCGTTTCATCACCCAGATGTTCCGTCCCGACGACCTCAAGAATCGCACCGTGCTGATCCTCGATGCGCCGGCCGATTCGCCCAACTACATCGGCATGGAGCCGCATGTGGTCGACAACCTCGTGCGCGGGCTGGAAAGCAAGCAGATGCGCGTGGTGCGCACCGCTGGCGACAATCCCATCCCGTTGGCCAAAGGCGCCGACGTCGCCGTGCTGACCTGCAACTTCCAAGCCTATCTTGATGTGGATTTCCACGCCTTGGCTGCACAGATGAAAGGCATCTACTTATTCGACTATTCGGGTTATTGGGATACCGCTGCAGCCGACGCCGCCGGCTTGCTGGCACAGAATTTCGCGCGCGCCTATTGGCCACAATGGCTAGATCCTGAGCTTGCCTTGTTCGTCGACTACATGAAGGAGAAGACTTCCGCTGAGGATGGCATCTTGTTGGTTCCCAGTCGTCGTCTGAGCACCATAGCCGCGCGTGCGCGTTGGTTCCTGGCGCTGAATGAACAACTCAGCCCGCGCCGCTTCTACCTCCGCAACCCGCAGGACGGTACTTCCTTTGTGATCGAATACTTCGAGTGGGTCCAGGAATACAACAAGCTGGCACCGTGGAAACAGACCAAGAAGGTGCGCGTGCCAAAGCGTGACTTCTCAGCCTTGCATCATTTAACCCCAACACGCACGCTGGCGCCCGAAGAGATTGCCGCCGCCCAGAGCCGCGACATCCAGTGGATTCTCTATTGGGATCATCAGGCCGACTTCCGCTTGGTCGATTGGGAACTGGTGCCCTTAGAGACGGCATTACAGTGGACTGCGGAGGCTGGTCGATGAGCCTTGTCACTGGCTTACTGTTCCTGCTTTGCGCCACCCTAATTGGTCGCGCCCTACTGCCAACACGCAGCATCTTGAGTCGTTCGCGTTGGGAAGAACTCGGCGTTGCGTACTTGTTGGGCACCGGAGTGGTTACCGTGGTGATCACCGCCGGCTTCGTGGTGGGCCTGAGCATGAACTTGTTGTGGTGGTTACCGCTGCTTGGCGCCGCCGCAGCTTTCACCCTAGATGCAAAGCGCAACACCACCATCGGTGAACTCGCGGAAGTGCCGTGGACGAAGCCCATCGGCCTATTGCTGGCCGTCTTGGCCAGCGCAGCTTTCCTCGCCACCATTGCCCTTCCGTTGAACGAGTTCGACGCCATCTATCACTGGGCATACCGTGGCAAGGTCCTGCTATATGACGGCACACCGCTGAACGAAGCCATCACCGGCATGGTCAACGACGACGGATATGGCCGTCTGGTCACCCATCCGAACTACCCCTTTGGCATCCCTATCCTCGAGGCCTGGACTTCCCACTGGGGTGGTTGGCATGCACGATGGGTGCAGCTGCCTTTGGCGCTGTGGAGTGCTTGCCTGCCGATGGCCATCGCTTTCGGCCTACGCGGTTACTCCACCAGAGCTGCCAGTTACGGCGCAGTGTTGACCGCAGCCACACCGATCCTCTACAGCTACAACTTTCTCGAGGAAGGCTTCGATTCGATCTCGATGGCTGGTTTGACCTCCACGCTGACTTTAGGCGGAGGCGCCGACCTAGCAGTGATGGCGATGCTCGGTGTGGCCTGCGCCTTGTTCTTGCGTGCCCGCCAATTAGATGACCGGCGCACAGCCATCTGTGCAGGCTTGGCTTTGGCCGGTGCGGTAATGATGAAGAATGAAGGCCTGGCTTTGGCCGGCGTCTGCCTGCTGGCCCTGTTGCTGACCACCATCCTCCCCCCACGTCGGATCCGCGTCGCGATCCCCTTCGCCGCCGTTGCCGTCTTGGGCATCGCCCCTTGGCTAGGCCTACGCGCCCAGCTACCGGCGATCGACGAAAACTACAGTGAACAGATGACGGTTGAGAACGTCATGCACTACCTAGGAGGAGGCCGCGAGCTGGTCGAGAAGGCGCCGATTGCGATGTCAGGGCGCCAGCAGGTCGACCTCGAGAATGCTCCGGCCCGCATCGGCTTGGTGCTGACCTCATTTTGGGAAGAGTTCACCGATCTACGCAGTTGGGGCTTCTTGTGGCTCTTGCTGATCGTGGCCTTGCCGGTCACCCGCCAACGCCTGGCCGATCCTGAAGCGCGCTGGCTGACCTTCGTGGTTCTGGGCGGGATATGCCTTTACTTCCTGATCCTTCTGGTGACCCCGTGGAATTTCCCGTCACTTCGCGATAAAGGCATACCAGAACGACTTTTAGTACACCTAGTCGGCCCGATTTTGTTGATGTTTGGAACCGCATTGCCGAAGGGAGAGTCATAGCAATTACAATAAGCCTATGGCTTCACCATCTTCACCTCCCCTCGTGCCAACGCTGTTGGCAGCCGCGATGCTGCTCCTGCCCGCCTGCAGTGATCGCAGCAAGCAAGCCAACGGGGGAAGCGACTCCAACGCCGCAGAGGGCAGACAGCGATCGGTCATCTTGATCTCGATTGACTCCCTAAGGGCTGATTTTGTATCGGTTTACGGTCACAAGCCCAAATTTGCTCCGGATGTGCCGACGATGCCATTCCTGCAGGAATTGGCCGATGGCGACGGCGTGGTCTTCGAACATGCTTCGGCGCCTTCGCCCTGGACCCTGCCCAGCCACATGACCCTGCTGACCGCCATGAACCCGGTAGAGCATGGGGTGCGCTCGCGCAAGTTTTCGCTAAGTAAGGACATCGATTTGGTATCCGATCGCTTCAAGCAGGCCGGATATAAGACGGGGGGCTTTTTCTCCGCGCCATTTCTACACCCCGCATGGGGATTCGGGCGTGGCTTCGATGTCTACGTGCCGTCGGCCGATTACCTTGGCACCATCGATGCCGGCAATGCCCTCAGCGCAGCAGGCAAAAGTGAAGAGGTGGTGGAAATCCATCATCAATCGCATACCGACAAGGAGACTGGTGCCCAAGTCGTGGATCGCGCTTTGACCTGGTTAGAGAGCGAGAAGAACTACGAAGCCCCATTTTTCCTGTTCCTGCACTTCTGGGACCCCCACTACGATTACTTCCCGCCCGCGGAGTACGCCGAGATGTTTCACCCGGGTTACGACGGTGACATCGTCGGCGACGAGTTGATGCAGCTGGACCGGCCAATTTCGCCGGATGAGATGGACCACCTGAAGGCCCTGTATGAAGCCGAGATCCGCTACACCGACGACCAGATCCGCCGCCTGTTTGCGCGCATGGAAGAACTCGGTGTAGGCGACGACGTCATCGTGGCGGTCGTCTCCGACCACGGCGATGAATTCGAGGAACATGGCAACCGCGGTCACCATCTGACCCTGCTGGAAGAAGTCATGCATGTACCGATGGTCATCAGCGCACCCGGCCTCATCGAAGGCCCAAGGCGTGTCGAAGCCAGCGTCTCGATCCGCGACGCCGCCCCCACCTTGATGGACTTGGCTGGACTGCCGGCTTGGACCGATCGCAGTGGCAAGAGCCTGCGCCCAATCTGGGAGACCGATGACATCCACCGCGAAGTCTCGATGGACCTGTTCCGTCCGGCCAAGAGGATTGAGTTGATGGGCTATCGCCACGGCATGATGAAAGGCATCCAGAACCTGAAGAAGAACTCCTTCACGGTCTATGACCTTGCCGCGGACCCTGGTGAACTCCACCCGTCGGTCGGCCTGATCACCGAGAACAACCCCTTTGCTAGGGCAGCGCTAGACTTCCTCAACAAGGTGGCTCAAAGCCACCATCAAACCGGACTGGTCAAGGAAGAAGCTGAGATCACCAACCTCCTGGATGACCTCGGCTACTCTGCATCAGAAGCCCCCCAAAACCAACCCAAACCTGAAGAATGAAAATTGCCATCGTTGGTACCGGCTATGTCGGCCTCGTCGCCGGGACATGTTTCGCCGAAATGGGTAACACCGTCACCTGCGTCGATATCGATGCGGAGAAGATTGCACGCCTTCAGGAAGGCCTGATTCCGATTTATGAACCAGGGCTTTCGGAGATGGTGGTCTCAAACGTTCGTCACGACCGCCTGTTCTTCACTACTGACCTAAAGAAAGCTGTCGGCGAAGCCCGCGTAGTCTTCATCGCTGTGGGCACGCCATCTGGCGACGATGGCGCTGCCGACCTGACCGCGGTCTATAAGGTCGCCGAGGACATCGGTCGCAACGCGAACGGTCCTAAGCTAATCGTCGACAAATCTACCGTGCCGGTCGGAACTGCGGCGCGCGTGAAGGAGCTTGCCCAGGCGCAGAGTGAGCATGTGATGTCGGTTTGCTCTAACCCGGAGTTCCTTAAGGAGGGCGCTGCCATCGACGACTTCCTGAAGCCGGATCGCGTCGTGATCGGGGCCGAGAACGAAGATGATTTCGAGATCATGAATGATCTCTACAAGCCATTCGTGCGCAATGGCGCGCCGATCTACAACATGGATCCGCTGTCCGCCGAGATGACCAAGTACGCCAGCAATGCGATGCTGGCCACGCGCATCTCCTTCATGAACGAGATCGCCAACATTTGCAATGCCGTCGGCGCCGACGTCAACATGGTGCGTCAGGGCATCGGCAGCGACTCGCGCATCGGCAAGCCCTTCCTCTATTCCGGTATCGGTTATGGCGGTTCGTGCTTCCCGAAGGACGTCAAGGCGATCATGCACACCGCCAAGGATTATGGCTACGAATTCCAAATCCTCGAAGCGGTCGAGAACGTCAACGCCAACATGAAGAAGCTGTTCCTCGAGCGCATGGATGAGCTGTTCGGCGAAGACCTCACCGGAATTACCGTCGGCCTTTGGGGCTTGGCCTTTAAGCCGCGCACCGATGACATGCGTGAGGCTCCAGCGATAACCCTAGCCAAGGGACTGCTGGCTCGCGGCGCCACCGTGCGTGCCTGCGATCCGGAAGCGGTCGAGAACGCCCGCGAGGAGATCGGCGACGAGGTCGAATACATGGACGATCCGTATAAGGTCATCGAAGGCGCAAGCGCCCTGATCCTGTGCACCGAGTGGAATGAATACCGTCGCCCCGACTTCGAGCGCATGGCCGGCTTGATGACGCGTCGCCTGATTCTGGATGGCCGCAACATCTACCCGCCGAAGCTCATGGAGCAGCATGGCTTCGAGCGTTATGGCGTGGGTATCCCGCCTGTGAAGGCTCAGGCCAAACCGAAGGTCTAGCGGTAGCGCGGTCAAGGGGAAGAGCGCGTTTCAACGTGATTCTTGGCAAGTGCGGCCCGCCCCAGCAAGGTGGCTTTCTTTTGCACAGCCTTAACAGCTATTCCGCTTAGCCGGACATGGCTAGAATATGGCCATGTCCCGCAGCATTCCTCAATTCAACGACTTGCAGCCAGACTTCCCTCACTGGGAAAAGTGTGGCGATATGATCGATCAATGCATCGACCTGATGCTCAACTTGCGCCAAAGTGGTCACCCTGGAGGCTCACGATCGAAGGTGCATATGATGGTTGCGCTAACCTTATCCGGCACGATGCGTTGGGATATCCGACGCCCCGACAAGGCCTTTGGCGACCGCTTTGTGCTGGTGGCCGGCCACTGCACGCCGTTGATCTACGGCATGCTGGCAGTCTACAACGAGGCGCTGCGCCGCATGTACCAGAAGACCGGCGACGAGAAATACGCCGTCTATGGTGGTGAAGAACGCACTTTGGTTTGGGAAGACTTGCTCAACTTGCGTCACTCCGGCGGTCTCTCCGGCCACGCGGAAGCCGAAGGTAAGACCATGATCTTCTCGGCCAACACGGGGCCCTCCGGTCACGGGGGCCCGGTCGCCGCAGGTATGGCCCTGGCGCTGAAGAAGGCAGGTGCCGGTGAAGTCCGCGTGTACGCCGTCGAAGGCGAGGGTGGCCACACCGCTGGTTGCCACCACGAGGCCAAGCACACCGCATGGGGCCTGGGCCTCGGCAACTTGAACTACCTGCTTGACTGGAACGACAATGGCATCGACCCGCGCAAATACTCGGCGATGATGTTCGGCGGTCCAAAGGAATGGTTCGAGAGCTATGGCTGGCGCACCCGCGGCATCGAGGATGGTGCCGACTACACGGAGATCACCAAGGTCTTGCTCGAAAATGTCTACGCCAATGGCGACCAGCCGCGCTGCACCTGGTTCCGCACCGAGAAGGGTCGGGGCTACGGCATTACCGGCTACGCGTCGCACGGTGCGGCCCACAAGCCCAACTCCGAGGGCTACTGGGAGACTAAGAAGTTCTTCGCCGACAAGTATGACGTCAGCTTCGATGGCTTCGGTCAGCCTAAGCCTGACGAATACGACGAGTTCCACGCGCAAACCGCATCTGGCCTGCAGACCGTGATGTCCCTTCTTGACGACGAGACCTTCTGCACCTGGTTGGCCAATCGTCTGGTCGAAATCGGCGACAGCGTGCCAGACCAGATTGAAGGCTTCAACCTCAGCCAAGAAGATCCATATGCCGATCCGGAAATCACCGACCCGAGCACCATCCCTGCGGAGCTGTTCGAGAAGCCAGGTGCCAGCGCCCCAAACCGCAAAGGTCTGGCCGTCATCGGTGCACACCTCAACGCCATCGGTCGCCGCAAGTACGGCCGCCCTGTGGTAGTCGCTTGTTCCGCTGACTTGGCCGACTCCACCAACATCTCCGGATTCTGCAAAGACTCCGGCGACCAGAAGGGATTCGGTTGGTACGAGCGCAACGACAACGTCGACGGTTCGCTTCTGCCGACTGCCATCACCGAGTTCGGCAACGCCGCGCTGCTGACTGGCTTGGCCGCGACCAATATGTCGGCAACGCCGGAGAAAACGTACGTAGGCTACTGGGGCGCATGCTCCACCTACGGTTCCTTCAGCTACCTGAAGTATGGCCCTTTCCGCCTATTCTCACAGGCCGCGCAAGACACTCCTCTACGTTACGGCAAGGTGATTTGGGTCGCTGGTCACTCCGGTCCTGAGACCGCCGAGGATTCGCGTACACACTTCGGCATCTTCTCGCCGGGCATCACGCAGTTCTTCCCACGTGGTCAGACCATGGACCTGCACCCCTACGAGCCAAACGAGGTCGGCCCCTGCCTGATGGCTGCCATGGCCGCCGACGTGCCGATCGTAGCGCTGCACACCACTCGCCCGAACGTCGAGATTCCTGATCGCGAAGCTCTGGGCATGGCCTCGCACATGGAAGCCGCCAAGGGAGCCTACGTGATCCGTGATTACGACCCGTCGCGGCCTGCGGATGGCTGTATCTTCGTGCGCGGCACCTCCTCCACCGCATCAATCGTCAAGCTAATGCAGGATGGTGCCTTCGATGGAGACGGCCCGAACATCAAGTTCGTCGCCGCGGTCTCGCACGAGCTGTTTATGCTGCAAGACAAGTCCTACCGCGACTCGATCGTCAGCAAGGAGGATTGGTTCAACAGCACCTTCATCACTAACGGCGCTCGCCAGATGATGTGGCTATGGACTTCGCACCACACCGCCTTCCAATACTCGATGGGTTCTGATTGGGATAACCGTTGGCGTACCGGTGGCTCCGGCGACGAAGTCCTCGAAGAAGCACACCTCGATCCGAAGCACCTGCTCGAAGGTATCCAGCGTTTCGTCGCCGACCGCGACCAGCGCTACATCGCAGCAAGCGCACCCGAAGCAGTCAACGCTTAGAGTCCGCGTTCACGAATCAGGGGCTGAATCGTCACGATGACGGCTCAGCCCTTCACCGAAGCGCATTAACCAGAATACCTGCGACGGCGGCACGGTGATGCTCGGCGTATAGCTGTGGCGGGTGCGTGATGGATTCTCAATCCGCACGACCTACTCCGACCTAGGACCGCTGGCCGCTTCACTTGCTGCCTTTGCCGCTGTTTGCTTCTGCTCCTCGGTCAACGGCGACTGAATGGTCATGGCCAATCCGCCAGGTGCAAGTGCGAAATAGATGCATTCACCATTGGCCTGCATCGGCCCACGCATCTGGATGCCGTTGGCCTTGGCATGTTCGGCGAATTCGTTGGCGTCGTCGACGATGACCTGGAGCATCACGCCCTGCGGCATGTTCTCACCCTCCGGCCAAATCTCAATCCAGCTCTCTCCAGCATGGAAGATACCCCCTTGCGGCGATTCAGGATCGTTGTCCTTCAGCGGTTTGGCAACACACGGAAAGCCAAGACCCAGACCGAGAAACTCCACGAGTTGGTCGGCTTCCGGAGAGATGGCGCAAAAACGGATAGATTTGAGTTCCATGGCGCGAGGATTCTACTTGCGCGGTGGAATCTGCGCTCCAGTGAGCCAAGGTGCTCAGATGCCCTTCTGCAGCCAGCGTCGCGCGATATCCGAGACCACGTCGGCCAACATGACCAACATGCCGCCGAGGAAGATTAAGAACAGCATGGTGCTGTACTGACCATGGGCGCGCGCTTCGATTACAAAATAACCCAGCGAAACCACGCCTAACATGCCAAGCACGGTGGCTTCACGCACGCAGGTCTCGAAACGGTAGAAGAAGTACAGCAAGTAACGCCCCAAGGCCATTGGGAAGATGCCGACCACCGCCACGTCGCGGCGCGTACCACCGGTCATTGATAAGGCGCGCAGGGGTTGCGAGGGCAAGTTCTCGATGGTCTCGCCGGCGAGCCTACCCAGAATGCCGGCGTTGTGAATGGCCAAGGCCAATACTGCCGGCCAAGCGCTGGTGCCGAGCATGGCCAAAAGTAGATAGGCCCAAATGTATTCCGGTACCGCGCGCAACAGGATGCAGACGAAGCGGGTGAACTGGGCGACGCGATCCAAGCCATGGCTGCAGTCGCCATGCCCGACGGTGGCATGTGGCAGGAATGGATGCGCCGACATCAGGTTGCGCGCACCAAAGGCGCCGAGCATCGCACCGGCGACCGCAGCCAACACGATTGCCAACACCGAGATGCACAGTGTGGCGAACATTGCGCGCGCTCCATTTAGTTGAAATTGTTCGGCGCACCAATCGCCCAAGCCTCCCCAAGAGAAGGACTCGCCACGCAGCTTGGAGGGCAACATGTCGTTCGTGATGAAGCGATCAAGGTGCCCTAAGCGCTTGGTACTGAACATGTCAGCGAAGCTGATCTCGGACGCGAACCAGACCAAGGCCGAGCAGGCGATGGCAAGCAAGGCCGACCAACGAATCAGACGGCTGCGCGGTCGGGCCCTATGCAAGACCTCGACTTGGGCATAGCGGTCGCTCATGCCACGAACCTCCGACGTAATTGGGAACTCCAGACCTCGAGGATTAGTACCACGATGATCAGTGCATACAAGTAAGACCAGACCTCACGGTAATGCAGATTCTCGAAAGATTGGCGCAGGTATAGGCCGATGGTGGTGAAGCCGAAGAACCCCATGACCGCCGACGAACGCACGGCGCATTCGAAGCGGTAGAAAGAGTAGGCAGCAATGTCGGGAAACGCACGTGGCAGGCGGCCGATCAGAAAGACCTGCAGTGGGTTGGCGCCTAGATAGCTGAGGGCGTCGGCGGCTTCACGCGGACTCTCGTCGAGCATCTCCGAAAACACCTTAGCAAGGGTGCCAGAGTATGGGATGGCGATGGCGAGCACGGCCGCCGCTGGCGTGATGCCAAGAGTCGCCAGGAAAACCAGGGCCAAAAGCAGCTCGTGTACCGAGCGCATCGCAGCAATCAGTAGGCGCACCGCCCACCGCAAAACTGCCCAAAGCGGGTGACGCCGCTCCCAGAAACTGGCACTGGCGAGTAGGCCTAGCGCCATGCCGCCGATCAACGAAAGGCTCATCGCCGCGATCGCGTAGGTCAGGGTCGTCCACAAACCGCGGCCGACCTTGAACAGGAATGGCGACGTGCCTTCGGGGAGGCCAGTGCTGCTCTGATAGGTGAAAGCAGGCGTAAAGGCTGCGCCGAAGAACTCGAGGACCAAGCGGAAGCCGCTGTCACGCGGGATTAGGTCGCCGAGGTTCAGGTCGAGGCCGAAGAAGGCCAGCAAAGCGGCCAGAAAGATGCCGGTTAGGATGCGTACACGACGTGTCGGCAGACGCTGTGCCAACGGCAGTGGCTTAGCCATCCTGCTCCTTGCTGGCGCCTTCGCCATCGAGTTTCCCAGCATTGTCCAAACCGTCCAGACTATACAGCTCGGTGACCATCTTGGGGGTCAGGGCATCGGCAGGGCCGTCGAAGAAGACTTCGCCGTTGCGCAGGCCAATCACGCGCGGGAAGAATTCGCGGGCCAGCGCCAGGTCATGGATCGAGGCCACCAAGGTCCACCCCTCCTCCTCCGCCAACTCGGTCATCAAGTCCAGGATGTCCCGTGAACGCGTGGGGTCCACCGAAGCTACGGGCTCGTCGGCCAACAGTATCGTCGGCTGCTGAAACAGGGCGCGCGCCAAGGCGACGCGTTGCTGCTGACCACCGGATAGGGAATCGGTGCGTTGAAATAGCTTGTCGCCAATGCCGACGCGTTCGAGGATGCGATGAACCTCGACGAGATCTGTCTTCGAGGTGCGCACAACATCGCGCAAGGATGACCAGAAGCCACGTCGTCCGAGTCGGCCGGCGACAACGTTGTGCAGCACGCGCAGGTTTGCCACTAAGGAATGGTCCTGATGCACAAAGCCAATGCGCGAACGTATCTGGCGCAGCCTGCGTTGGTCGAGATTGCGCAGCGCAGTGCCCTGGACTTCGACACTGCCACTACGCGGGACAATCACGCCATTGATGGCGCGCAAGAGGGTCGTCTTGCCTGCACCACTCGGCCCAAGCAAGGCAACCCGTTCACCGCTACCTACCTCAAGGTCCACCCCGCGCAGGACTGGCGCCCCACCGAGGTGTACCACTACGTCTTGAAGACGAAAGCCAGTACTCAATCGAGGAAACCGAGGGACTGGGCCACTTCAGCGATCGACGCGAAGTCTTCGTTGGTGGCGGCGACGATGCCCTCCTCACGGCTCATTGCTGTCAGCAAGGTAGGGTCAGTGACACCGATTAACGCAGCCTGGATCCTGTCGTCGAAACCAGCGCCAAAAGTCTCGTTCACCGAAGGGTGCACGGTCCAGTTGTAGTCCGCGTATGTCGGGGTGACCCAGATGATGCGGCACTTCTCAGGATCGAGCTTACCTTCCTTGACCATCGTGTCATAAGTGACATAGTTCAAGGCGCCGGCCTGAAAGGTACCTGCCTCGACCTCCTTGGCGGTCTTATCGTGCGAACCGGAAAAGTTACTCTCCTTGCCACCGAAGAACTCCTTCGGCGATTTGCCGGTGTTCTGGCGGATGAAGTTCTCTGGCATCAGGCGACCGGAGGTGGACTGTGCCGAACCAAAGGTGAAGCTCAGGTCAGCGAACTCCATTGGGAAGTCATCGCGGCGCTCCAAACCAGTGGAGGCGTTGGCGATGAAGTAGGACTTAAAGTACGGGTCGACCTTGCCTTGGGCGATTGCGCGCGATCCCTCGACGGCATGACGAGCCTGCACGCCACTCAAACCGCCGAACCATGCGAGCTGCACATCGTCGTTCTTGAACATCTCGACCGATGCCGTGTAGTCGGCGGTCGGGACATACTCGACCGGCACATCCAGCTGCTCGGCCAGGTAATCTGCAACGACCTTGTACTTGGCCTCAAGCTCGGTGGAGTTGCTATCAGGAATGGCCGTGAAGCGAAGCACCGCGGTACCGCCGTCGCCGGCGTTTTCGCCACTGCAGGATGACGAGATGGCAACGCCACTGAGCATCGCAGCCGAAAGGAAAAATGGAATGTTTTTGAACCTCATGGTCTGATCGACAGATGTCGTGCCGTAGGCTACCTGCCTCCCTTTGGGGACGCAATCTCCAACGCTTCAACGCATCGGCGAAAAAATGCGCTCGCCTTTGAGTGAATTGAAGCTGGTGGCGGCGGCGTCTTCCATCTTATAATCCTGGCCAAAAGCCAACCAAGCTGGGAAAATAGGCCGCATGAACCGGAGTCTGCGATTCCTTCCATGGATTTTCCTGGCGATAGCTGCTTGGGTTGGGCTCAAAGCCTGCAACACCATGCAAGGCAAGATGGCACCTTCGCTGGTCTCAACAGAGATGGTCGGCGGCAGTGCTACGGCAAACGCTACCGCGCTCGCGCCAGACAGTTGGAAGCTGTTGGCCTTTTTCGGCCCCACCTGAGGCCCTTGTATCCGCGAAGTGCCAGACCTTGTGCAGTTGCAGAAGGATTTCGGCAGCGAGAAGTTTACCGTGCTCGGCATCATGCAGGGCACCGAGGTAGAAGCACAGCAGTTCAGGGGCAAGCATGGGGTGAACTACCCAATCAAAACCGGCAGCGGCCAGGACTTCAGCAACTACAACGTCTTCTTCTTACCGGAAGTTTATCTGGTGGCACCCAGCGGTAAGGTCGTCGCTGACAATCTTGACGAGGCGCGCTCAATTCTCAGCGCGGATACTTAAGGGCCTTCAACGAGCTCAGCTGTCGTCAACCTCGCCGGCCAGGCTGTGGTTGCCGAAGCGATTAATCGACACCACTTCCTCGAGGTCCAACAGCCCCATACGTGGGCGTGCCGCTTCCTTTGCCATGCCGACGGTGATGATCATTAATGGTGGCACCTCTTCCGGCAAGCCGACAATCTCGGCAACCTTGTTGGCGTCATAACCGATCATCGGACAGCTATCGTAGCCCATATCCTTGGCGATTAGCATCATGTTCATGCCGACTAGCCCGACCGAACGCGCTGCTTCATCACGCTCGAGCTGCTCGTTATCGCAATAGAAGCTAGGCACCATGCCGCCGAACATCTTTTGGACATCCTTGGGCGCCTTGCGCAGGTAACGCTCCGTGTTCTTCCAACCCTTCAGGTTGCCGCAAAGGACGATGGTGGCCGAAGCGTCGCGCAGCTGCGCCTGGTTCCAACCTGCAGCACAGAGCTGCTCCTGCACTGCACGATCAGTGACCACGACGAAGTGCCAGTTCTGCATGTTGAACGACGACGGCGCCAACACGGAGTGGGACAGGAGGTGCTTTAATTCACTCTCGGTCAAGCGATGCTCGGCATCGTAGTGCTTGACGGAACGGCGCGCGCGGATGGTGTCTAGGGTTTCCATGGCTGAGAATCCTACTCGGACGCAGGTCGGTTATGCCACAGCTCCAGCACCTTGATTTCCTTCTCCGCCTTCAGGCTACGACCAAGCGTACGCGGATGATCCAGAGCGCTAAGCGACCATTTGTAGGTGTCGCGGATAGTCTCGCCTGGAGGGCGGTGGGCCAGTCCGGCCTTGACCGCCCTAGCAATCACGGTGTGCCCATTCGGATACTCGGCTGGGATCCACAACGGCATTTCCATCCACGGACCGACCTCGTTGGCGAGCAGGAACTTGTCGGGGACCCAGGTGAACTTGGCGTCGGCACCGAGCACCATCTTGCAACCATGAAGCAGTTCCTGCATCGAGCAACCGATGCCAGGACCGTTGGCGTTGAAGATTCCAAATGTGGAGTCATGGATTGTTTTGAAGGTGAAGTCCGCCAAATCACGCACGTCGATAAATTCGATCGAGGCGTTGGGATTGCCAGGGGCCAGAATCTCGCCGCCCTGCGCAACACGCCATGGCCAATAGGTGAAGCGACCGCTGTTATCCAAAGGACCAACAATCAGACCTGGGCGGACGACCGTAACGCGCCCGGGCATGGCAGCTTCGGCAGCCTGCTCACACAAGGCCTTCAACGGGCCATAGGTCTCGCCATTGACTTCCTCGACGGTCTCGTCTTCCAACTTGCCAACCGGGAAATCCTCATCCAGTGGCTTGCCTTCCTTGTCATCGTAGACCGATACAGTGGAGATGAAGACATAGTGCCCGACGTTCTCGGCTAACAGTTCCGCTGACGCCTTCACGTGGGCTGGCACATATCCGGAAGTATCGATGACCACATCCCATTTGCCACCTTCCAGTGCCTTGAGGTCGTCCTTGCGGTCGCCGATTAAGGTCTCCAAGTCGGCGAACATCTCTGGGGCGGACTTGCCGCGATTAAATAAGGTAACTTCCCAGCCATGGCTCAAGGCGGTATCGACCAGATGTGGGCCGAGGAAGCGTGTGCCACCGAGAACCAGCAGTTTCTTGCCCTTACCGTCCTGCGAAATTCGGTCGACGACCGTACGTGGAGCGGTGCCCTGAGCTAAGTTGGTGCCGAGAGCGGCCGCGCTTCCTGCAGCAGCGGTTTGGAGAAATCTGCGTCGTGAGCAATCCATGATGGTCTATCCTCTACGCTCGGCCTGCCAAAGGATAGGCCTAGTTTTCAGAAATGCCAGAGTTGCCGCACCCCCCGAACATCGCCGCTGACAGTCGGCACGAGAATCGCCACTTGGTGATCTCGATGTTGTTCGCCTTCGTGCTGATGACGGCCTATTCGCTGCTGAAACCGCTACGTGACGAGGTCGCGTCGCATCACGAGGAGGCCATTAGTTGGCTATGGTCGGGCACCTTCCTGGCCATGCTTGCGGTAGTGCCGCTATTCGGCTGGGCTAGCTCGCGCTATTCGCGGCGCCAACTCGTGCCGGTGGTCTACCGCTTCTTCCTGGTCAATCTGCTGATCTTTTATTTGCTGCAGTTGCGGCTTACCGAGGAAGGTCCCGCTCGCACCTCGCTGGATTTTGTCTTCTACGTCTGGGTCAGCGTCTTCAACCTGTTCGCGTTGAGCCTGTTCTGGTCCTTCCTTGCCGACTTCTTCCGCAGTGATCAGGGCCGACGCCTATTCGGGCGCGTAATGATGGGAGCCACCCTCGGCGCAATCAGCGGCCCCCTTTTGGTACGCGTGCTGGTTGAATGGCTCGGTGCCGCACACCTGCTGATAATTTCGATGGTGCTGCTCGAGGTTGCCTTGTGGTGCTTTCGCTACCTCGACAGGTCCTTCGACCGGAGCTCGAACACAGAAGAACGACGGGCTTTAGGTGGTCGCATCTGGGATGGAGCCCGCACCGTCTTCCACTCCCCCTACCTGCGCCAGATCTGCCTTTACCTATTGCTGTTCCTGGTTAGTGGTGGCTTCCTCTACCGCCTGAAGGCGACCTTCGCCAAGGAAATTTTTGAGGATCGCGAGGCCCGCATCGCTTTCTTCGCCAACATCGAGATCGCCTCGAACACCTTGACCTTGTTGCTACAGTTCTTCGTGACGGGCCAATTGCTGCAACGCCGCGGTGTCGGCTTCACCTTGATGATCATGCCGATCGCCACCATGTTCGCCTTCGGTGCCCTGGGTGCGGTAACCTCGTTGACCACCATCGCCATTGCCGACATCCTGCGCCGCGCCGGCAACTATGCCTTGGCCAAGCCCGCACGCGAGGTGCTGTTTACCGTGGTACCGCGCGAGCAGAAATACAAATCCAAGTCCTTCATCGACACGGTGATCTATCGCGGCGGCGACAGCGGTGTCAGCTGGATGTACGACCTCTTCGAACGTGCCCTGAATCCATCGGGCTTGGCCTACATGGTGGTGCCCTTCGCCGGTTTGTGGGCGCTGAGCGGCTATCGCTTGGGGCGTGGTTTTCAACACACCGAAGACAAGTCCGAGACCACCGACGAAAGCGTCGGCGCGGGCACTCCCTAGTCCCAGATCACGCGGCCTACGCGACCACTGCCGCCACTGGCCCATTCCTGGTCGACCGCATGGAATCCTGGGGTCTCGAGCGCATGCCAACGTCGGCCATCTTGAGAATAATCGGCGCCTTCGGGCCCGACGGCAATCCACGCCATCAGCATATTTGACCAGCTGAGACCGGAACGATAGCCGCCTGGTTCGAATCCTTCGTCGGCAGGGATCCAGCTAAGGCCGCCGTCGGTGGTGTAGGCAGCTATGCGGTGGCGCATCTCCGGAGCCAGATAATCACCGCCAACGATCACGCCATGTTGACGGTCGCGAAAAGCGATCGAGAAGATGCCGGCTCCAGCACTTGCTGCAGGGATCGGCGTATCGATCGTCTGCCAGCTTTGACCAAAATCGCTACTGCGATAGACCTTGGCCCTAGCACCACCTGTGGCAATCCAGGCAAGGCCACCTGATTGCAAGGCGACTGAGGTGCCGCTGGCAGCGAATGCGAACTCACCCTCCACAGTCTCAGGTGCCGATTGCGGCGCCAAGGTGCTCCAGCTGCGGCCGCCGTCGGTGGTGAACATGACGGTCAGGCGCCCGCCAACAGGATCTCCGACCAACAGTCCACGTTGCCGGTCCCAGAAGGCAATGCCGTCCCAAAAACCCTCCGGGGCATTGTTGGTGGCAATCCACTGCCAGCTCTGGCCCCCATCCTCGGTACGCAGGAGATTGGAAGCTGTGCCTTCACCGGCGCTCATCAGGACAGCCTCGTCCCAACTGAAAGCATGAATATCTCGAAAATCTAAGGCAGCGCTATCGTCAGGCTGGACCAGTTCCCAGCTGAGACCGCCATCGGCGCTGCGCGCAACGAAACCGCCACTTCCGGATACCCACGCCTGCTGCATGTTCACACTGGATAGGCCCCGCAGCGAGGGCTTGGAAGAGATCTCGGTGGTGTTGACGATGGCTGACGGAACCTGGGTGCAGGACGCAAGCGTTGCACCCGCGCATAGGAGCGCAACAGAGAGCGGTCTCATGCTGGGGTGCCGTCAGCCGTCGCCAATAGCTTTAGCCTTCGCCGCCGCCGCCGCCGCTGAAGTCTCGATCCATGACGGTCTTGCGCTTGGCCTTCTCTGCGGTCGCAATCGCGTCGTCGCACATCTGTCGAACTAAAGTGGAAAGCTGGCCAGCCACAGCGCCCGAAGTGGACATACCGGACTTGGACTTGATGTAAGCCTTAATTTTGGACTGTACGACGAGAATTTCTTGGTTAGACATTTGTTTCTCCGGAAACGAATTCGAGTGAGAGCAACCTGAGTGACTTGTGAGAATCACAAAGCCCACCAGAGTCAACTTGGACAGTGTAGCAGGCGAATTCCCCAATTGCAGGGCTAAGGAGGCGCTCAACCGCCCAAAGAGCTATTTCACGCTCACGTTTCGCCCCCTTGGATAGGGGGCCTTTGCGAGGCTTCCTAACCAAGATGTGGCCAGGAATCATCTTCAGAAGGCGGGATGCCATGAAAAAGAGCACTTAGGGGTTCAACTTAGAGGCCGCAAAAAAATCACAAGTGTTTTAATTGTAGGCTCTTAGGGCGGCTGCATGGCCCTCTGCTCACTCCGATGGTGCGTCCCTATGAATCCGTTATCCCGTTTGGGAAAAGCTACCTTTATACCGGGAATTGGGGGCAGACCCCTCAGGACATCGTGAAAGGAGCCTGCGGCAGGGCGTTGCTCATGCCCGAAGGGCCGAACCTCCCCATCCTGCTCGCCATATACTGAAGGCAATGAAACGCACCATCCTTGTGAGCCTGATCGTGGCCGCCGCCCTTGGAGCCTGCTCTGGCAAGGAAAGAATCACCGTAACTCCTTTCGATACAATACTTAGTCGATCGAACTATAAGGATTGGTACACCTACACCCGACCCAACCGAAGCGAGTACGCCTGGACTCTGTGGAACTGGAAGACGCAGCTGGCACCCGCAGCGCGTCTGGCTTCCGCCGACAACAAACCGCTGCTGCTGTGGCTGGAGAATGGGCATCCACTCGGCGACACCAGCACCAATGGCATCGCTCGACGCGCCTTCTGGACCGACGTCAGCCTGAATGCCTCGCTGACCAAAATGGTGGTCGGTGCCGACGACCTGCAATGGCTGCTCGACTCCGAGGATGAGGAGGGCCAATTACTTGACAGGATCCTGGAGCAGGACGACGACCGTGAGGAGCTGCTGAAGTCCGGCGGTGTTGTCATCGCCTCCAGCAACGGCAGGTGGTTGGGGAGTTACAGCGGCCTGGAGGTCTCGGGAATGAAATCGGTGATGGACGAAGCTTTGATTGCTTGGGCCGGACTTGGTGCAGCTGACAAGCGTTTGGCTGAATTGACCACGATGGTCTCCAAGGATCGTCCTGCCAACCTCTTCCCGACCGATGGTTTGACCCTCGAAATCCACCGCCGCCCGCTTGCTGCAGCAATGGATCCGGCCGGAGAGCGCACCACCCCGTGGACGCATGACTATCTATGGTTGTCGAAATCGGAGATTGCTCCGCTGGTCGTCAGTCGTCTGGGCCAAGAGTTAGAAGTGCCCGCCCGCCAAGCGCAGCGTTTCGCCCAAGCCATCCTGGTCGACAATCTCTACTCCGATGGCCAGAGCTTCGCGCTCGAGGACCTGCAGGTGACCAAGCTGAGCATGAACTGCATCTCCAAGATCGGCGACGCTGTGCGCTTCACGATAAGCGGCGAGTTCAAGGCCGAGAACGATGAGCGAGGCATGCATTGCTTCGTGGAGGGCGATGGCTCCTTGAACTTGAGCGATGCTTCGATTCCCTCGTTGTACTTGGCGGCACATGGGCAATCTTGGGGACATTCCGTCGAGATGAACGATGACGGTACGGCGCGTCTGTTAACCATCGCCCTGCGTCGCGTGAACACCTATGAGGGCTCGCATCTGATTACCCCCTCACAGTTCGACCAATACCCGGCAGATTGGTGCGTATCTGATGAGGTCCAGCGATCAAAATGACGATTCCCCTCCACCTGCCTACTCCACGCGGTCTCAGCGCCGTCCCCTGCGGCCTCCTCCTCTTCACTACGGCTTGCTCCTCCGGCCCAGACTATCCCATATACGACACTGCTGGCGATATCCCTCGACTCTATGAAGCGAACTATACTTCAGAAGCGCCGACGATCGATGGGAAGATGGATGACTTGGCTTGGCGCAATGCCGATTGGACCGCCAACTTCATTGACATTGGCGGCTCGACGATCTCGCGACCTCGTCATCAGAGTCGCGCCAAGATGATGTGGGATCGGGAGTACCTCTACATCGGCGTTTGGATGGTCGAGCCCAACCTGGAGTCGAAGCCAATCTCGTCGCTAGGTTTTGATGGCTTGATGGTCTTTGTCTGCCACGACACCTCACCTCTGGCCTATCGAATGATCTCCACGGAGCCGAGCGGGCGTCACGCCAGCAGCGCCTACAACAACGACCCTGGGAGCGAACCGCTTGGGGTACTGAACGGATTGAAACATGCCGTCGCCTTGTCAGGCACCTTGGACCAGAAAGGCGATGCTGACAAAGGATGGTGGGCTGAGTTCGCTTTGCCTTGGCGCGAACTCACCACCATGCAGCAGCGCAGCATTCCGCAAGCCGGTGCGGTCTGGCGCGTGAACCTGGCGCGCGAGGAACAGTCTTGGTCGCCCTACTTCTCGCGCGAGCTTCATGATGCGGAGATGTGGGGACGCGTAACCCTGACCCGCTGAGCGGCACTTCCTGCTCCTTGAAGTGGCCCCGTCGTGGGGCTTCCGCGCACCGAGTACGCTGGCGAACTATTCGGCAAGGAAGTCCGCAAAGCCGACGGCATAGCCACGTAATGTCGGCTTCTCATCTAACTGCCAACGCTCTTCCAGAGGCAAATAAGTAGACAGGCGGACCATCACCAGTGGCATCTCATTCGATCGCCACGACAAAATCTGCAACTCCTCGCCTCCTGCAGAGCGGAAGCTGGCTATGCGACGCGGCTCCCCGCGAAAACGCTTGATCTGTTCGAAGGTCATGCCCTTCTCCAGATTGCGCAGCTTCGAGAAGCGAGGGCCGAGTCGCCATGACTCCGGCCCGAAGGTATGCGACCAACCGAACAGCTCACCTTCTTCAAAGGCAAGCGGGCTGATGCTCTGAAAGCCGAATAAAACCTCCAGGTCGCGACCGACCGGACCGTAGAAGGTCACGCGACGCCATTCAGCTTTGGCCCAGCTCCCCACCATGATCTCCTCTTCGGCCAGACCGACCGCGAGGTGCTCGGCGCAGGAAGGATGGTTGCAAGGCGGCGGCTGGCTGATGACGCTACACGCCATCGAAGTCAAACACAGCAGGCAAATCAGCAGGCTCCTCACCGGCGCAGTCTAACAGCCGGGTAGTTTCATCCCCACCAACCTCATTCCGGCTGGCCGAACAGGAAGCCTTGCACCTTGTTGACGCCGAGGTCCAGCAAAACCTCCAGCTCCTGTTGACGCTCGACACCCTCGGCCACTACTTCACCGCCCCAAGTTCGCACCACCTTCAACAGGTTCCTAAAGGCACGATAGTTGTCGCACCCCTTGGTGATGCCGCGCACCATCATGCGATCCACCTTGACGACCTCCGGCTCCAGTAGCAGCAAGGCTTCCAAGCTAGAGTGACCATAGCCGACATCGTCCAGGGCTACACGCACTCCGGCGGCCCGCAATTCTTTGACATTTTTCAGCAGGCGTTGCGGATGGCGCACCGACTCCTTCTCGCTAATCTCGATGCAAAAGGAACCGAGGTCACGATTGCTTGGAAGACAGCGCAACCATTGCTCCGGCTTGCCGTTCTCCAAGGTGGATGGCAGCAGGTTCAAGTGGCATTGCAGTTCTGCGGGGACCGCATGCGCGGCGGCCGCACACGTGGCGAAGGCGTGAGCGTCAACGATGTTGGCTACACCGGCATCCATCGCAAAGCGCAGGAAGTCTTCCGGACTCTTCAAAACTTCGCAGCGACTGCGGGCAAGGAACTCATAACCAAGCACCTCAAGGCTGTGCGCGCTGACCAAGGGTTGGCGTACGGCGAAGTAGCTGGCAGGGTCATTGAGTTCAGCAAGAAGCTCATTAAAGCTATGCGGGCGCTCATCACTGGACTCGAACAGCGAGTCCTCATGGAAGATCTGTCCTTTGCCGAGGCGCTTCGCCGAATGCAGCGCCCGTTCGGCGCGCACCAACAAATTCTGCACCATATCATCCCCGAATGCTGCCGAGACCAGGCCAACGCTAGCTCCGACCCGCAGGTGCGGGAACTTGGTGCTGATGAGCATATTCTCGATCGAACTGGAGATCTTGCGTGCGACCGGCATGGCTTCATCATGGGTGGTGTTGGGCAGGATGACTAGGAACTCGTCGCCACCGATACGCGCTACGTAATCCGTGCTACGCACAATGTTTCGTAATAGGTCCGAAACCCGCTGCAAGGTGGCGTCTCCAACCGAATGACCATAAACATCGTTAATGCTCTTGAAATCATCCAGATCGATGAACAAGGCCTGCACCTCGTTGCCAAACTTACGTCGCCGTTCTACATCGCATTCCAAGGAAGAGGTCAGGCCGCGGCGGTTGAGCACCCCGGTCAAAGGATCGGAACGCGACAGTTCCTCGAGTTCCTGATGTACGCGGCAGTTTTCGGTGATGTCCAGGCAAACACCGTACAGTCGTTGCGGCACGCCTTCAGCATCGCGCACCAGGTTGGCGCGCAAGCTAACGTGAGTGCAACTGCGGTCTGGATGCAGAATACGGTAGGCGACTGCCAAGGGTTTATCCTCCACCAACAGGTTCAGCGTCGCCTTGGTGACGCATTCGACGTCGGCGGGATGCAGGCGCCGCAACTGGTCCTCGTGATCGACCACCGGCCCCCAATGAACGTAACCATGCAACAAGTGGAAGCGTTGGTCGGCCTGGAAATCCCGGGTCTGCAGGTCCCATGACCAGGTACCAATGCCAGCAGTATCGCGCAGCAACTCAAGTTGCTCGCGCGACTCGATGCCGAGGTTCATGCGCCAATCCTCCTGCAGGATGTCGGCGAAGGCCAACAACGTACGCACCTGGAAACGCAGGCAGGCGCGTTCCTCCTTCACTTCCAGCAAGCCACCTCGCTCCAGGCGCAACTGCTCAACCGCCTGCTCGTGCTGAGACTCAAGGCTTTCGACCTCGACGCCGTTTTCAGCCAACTTCTTGCCGAGCTCAAAGCACAGATTGGAGTCCTCCAAGCCGAATACGGCATTTCGCAAGAAAGCCAAATACTCTTGGCTTGGCTGAGTAGCTGGGTTCATAAAATGGGTGTGCGAGTTAAAACCAACATATCTCTATATCGGACTTGAGAAGGTATTTCTTGAGGACGCTTTCACCGCGCGGTTAATGCTGGAATGGGTAGAATCGCCGCCCCATGAAGCTCACCTTGCGCACCTCCATTCCCCTAGCCCTTCTTGCCCTTACCGCGTGCGCTGCGCCGGAAACAAAGGAAGAGTGTTGTAACGACTGCGAATGCGGCGCCGGGCAAGATTTCTATTCCTACGTAAACCGGGATTGGCTCGACGCCAACCCGATTCCGGAAGCCTATGGCTCCTATGGGGTCTTTCACGAGATTAACGACGGCAATAAAGAGATTCTGCATCAGATCCTGCTTGATGCTGCGGACCGCCGCGAGCAACCAAGCACCTCGCACCTGGATCGCCAACTCGGTCGTATGTGGGCCTCGGGCATGGATGCCGATGCCATCGAGGCACAGGGCACCGCGACGATCCACCTGCTGCTCAATCGGATTGACTTAATGAACAGCCGCGAGAGCTTCGCGGAGATGGTCGGCCAACTGCACCTAATCAACGTCAACGTACTGTTCGGTCTAGGTGCCGAGGCGGACTTCAGTGACAGCACCATGAGCATGACCTTCATTGCGCCGGATGGCCTCGGCTTGCCGGAGAAGGATTACTACTTCCGCGATGACGAGGAATCGAAGTTGCTGCGCGAGCAGTACGTGGAGCACATGGCCAATATGTTCGAGCTGCTCGGGCATTCCGTTGCCGATGCCCAAGGCGCAGCCGAGCGCGTGATGGCCTTGGAACTGAAAATGGCCGAGCACACCTTGAGCGCCGTGGAATATCGCAACCCTGCGGTCTTGGCCAACAAGATCGAGTCCGGCGAGATGACCGACATCATCATCCCAGGCTTCGATTGGGGTTCCTACTTCCAGGCCATCGGCATCGCCAAGGAGTCGCATGTGAACCTGGTCGGTCCTGGCTACTTCGAGGCCTTGGACAAGCTACTCGCCGACGTCACCATGGAGGACTGGAAGACATACATGAGTTGGCACCTGCTGACCAGCAGTGCGCCCTACATGGCAAGCGCTTTCGTCGACGAGGACTTCGACTTCTTCAGTCGCAAGCTGTCCGGCACGCCGGTGAATCGCAAGAGGTGGGAGCGCGTGCTGCGTTCGGTCAACGGCGCCATGGGTGAAGGCCTCGGCCAGGCCTTCGTCGCCAAGACCTTCAGCCCAGAAGCGAAACTCCTGGCCGAAACTATGGTCCAGGACCTGCTCGCCGCCTATCGCGTCGGCATCGAAGAATTAGATTGGATGACGGAGACCACCAAGGCCAAAGCGCTGGAGAAACTCAGCGCCTTCAACGTCAAAATAGGCTACCCAGACAAGTGGCGCGACTATTCGATGCTCGACCTGTCCGGTGATTCATGGCTCGAGAACGTATTGATCGCGCGCGAGTTCAACAACCGCTTCAACCTAGCCAAGATCGGTAAACCGGTGGACAAGGGCGAATGGGGCATGTCGCCGCAGACCGTCAACGCCTACTACCATCCCTTGCATAACGAGATCGTCTTCCCGGCCGCGATCCTGCAGCCGCCGTTCTTCGGCCTGGAGCAGACCCTGCCCGAGAACTACGGTTCGATGGGAGCGATCATCGGCCATGAGATCACCCACGGTTTCGATGACATGGGCAGCCAGTTCGACGCCCACGGCAACATGAGCAATTGGTGGACCGAGGAGGACCGTGCCGAGTTCGAGAAGCGTGCCGCGGTGCTGGTGGAACAGTTCAACAACTACCACGTGGTCGACGACCTCTACGTCAACGGCGAGCTGACCTTGGGCGAGAACATTGCCGACCTTGGTGGTTTGAAGATGGCCTTTGCCGCCTTCCAGTTGCGCGCCGAGATGATTGGTTTCCTTCCTGAGGTGAACGGTCTCACTCCTGAGCAACAGTTCTTCACTGCATGGGCCCGTTCCTGGCGCCAGAACTCGCGCCCCGAAGCCTTGAAGCTGCAGGTCAACACCGACCCACACTCGCCAGAGAAGTTCCGCGCCAACGGTCCCCTCGGCAACCTGCAGGAGTTCGCCGATGCCTTTGACCTAACCACCGACGCGCCGATGATCCGCGAGGCTTCAGATCGCGCATCAATCTGGTAGATCGCCTAATCACGAACCTACAACAGCACGAGCCTTCAGGGCCGCGGGACGTCACCACGCCCTGCGGCCTTTCTTCATGAATCGTCTCCGTCAAGGATGCCGGTGAAGTATTCGACAATGCGGTTCTCGGCCCACCACCGATCGGGGTCCTGCCAGGATTCGGTCTTGGCGGCAGTGGCGGCAAAAAAGCCGTTGTGACCGCCATACTTGGTCATCAGCAGGCGCATCTGCGGACTGCTCTTGATGGCCTCCATGGACTTCTCGTTATACGGCACGAAGGGATCATCTTCGGCATGAATCAACAAGCCGGGCACGGCCACATCGGCAAGCACGCGACAAGCACTGGCCTTCTCGTAATATTCATGCGCATCCTTGAAGCCGAAGGCCGGGGCAGTCCACTGCGAATCGAAAGTATATAAATCGCGGTAGCCGCGACTGGCGTCGTAAGGGTAAAGCTCGGGATATTCCTGGCACTTTTTGCGCATCGAGCGCACGAAGCCATCCAGGAACAGCTTCATGTAGAAGCGATTCATCACGCCGGTGTGGAGCTCTTTGGTACTGGCCACCAGATTCAAGGGGGTAGAACAAGTCGCCACCGCGCGTAACTGCGGCGGCGGGGAATCTCCGAACTCGGCGACGGTGTGGAGCAGAATCGAGCCGCCAAGCGAAAAACCGGCGATGCAGATCGGACTGGCGGCACGGGTGTGCAACACCCAGTCCATCAGCGTGCTCAGGTCCTCGGTGAGGTTGGCGCTGTAGAGGGTGGGAGTGGCCAACTCAGTGCCGCCGCAGTTGCGCATGTTCAGACGGATCACCGACCAACCGGCGTCGAAGGCCTTCTGCGCGGTGCCAATCATGTAGGGTGACATCGACGAACCCGACAAGCCATGCACAAGGATCATCACCGGCGCGTCATAACGCGGCTGCCAATGCACCTCGCAACGGATGCGGGTCTCCTCGTCAACATCCAACCACAGATCCTCGCCGACCTCGGCGAATAGCTTCATCGGACGCGGCAACTTGGCACCGGCGATTGTCATGACATGACGGTCGCGCAACAAGGGATGCGGGTAGAACGGCGCGAAGCTGTGAGTCTCCCTGCCACTCGTCGTCACGAGTTCTCTCCCCAACCTCCGCCTGCTGCGGTGCTGCGGTATTCCTCCTCGCTGAAGGAATCAACCTGGATGGCGTCATTGCGCAGCTCTTCGGCATTGCGCACGATCTCGATCTCGGCGGCGGTGATGATGCCCGCAGTCTTGGCTTCTTCAAGCAGGGTATCGATCGGCTTGCGCGGCAACTGGCGCTTGCGGATTGCCACCTTGATCTTCTTGGCCACTTCATCGGCCGCCACACTGGCCAGGAAGGCCTTCTCCAGGCGTCCGATGGCTTGCTCCGGATCGCGCGGGATGTACATGCCGCCGGTCAGTCGTTCACGTTGCGACCCTGGGGTCTGCATGATGCGTGCGACACGTTGCACATCCTTATCCTTCGGCCCCGTACCAATCGGATTCAGGCGTACCCATAACGACAGAGGACCGCGCAACAGGCCGCCGATGCCGGGCGCGTCGAAGTTGCGGTAGATTTGCTCGAAGGCCTGCTGGATATGGCCAAAAGCGTTGTCCATCGACCAACGGAACAAGGCATGATCCTCGCGCTTGCGCCCCTCCCCTTCGAAACGACGCAGGGTGGCGGACGCAAGGTACATCCACGAGAACACGTCGCTGAAGCGACCGGTCAGGATCTCTTTGCGTTTCAGGTCGCCGCCGTAGGAAGCCATCGCGATGTCGGCAAGAATCGCGAAGCGGGCCGACGCCCATGAGAGCTTCTTGTAGTCACGACGGGTGATGCCTTCGACCGGAATGCTCGCGGCATGTCCTCGCGTGACCGACAATACGATCGAACGACACAGGTTGCGAACCACATGGCCAATGTGGCCGAAGAAGGCGAAGTCAAAGCCCTTGACGTCGCCCTTCTCCAAGGCCGAGATCTCATTCTCTGCGAAGGGGTGGCAACGAATTGCGCCTTG
>JASMKM010000028.1 GCA_030749235.1 Planctomycetota bacterium
CGTGCAACTTGTCTTCCAGGACTTGGGTCTGTGGCCCACCCGCACCGTGCTGCAAAACGTCACCGATGCACGAAAAGCTGCCGGCCTCGGTGATGTGCAGAAGGTGGCCGAGGAGACCCTAGCAGCCCTGGACCTGCAGGATCTGATGGATCGCAAGCCAACCAAACTATCCGGCGGCGAAGCCCGGCGCCTTGCCTTTGCACGCGCCTTGGCGTTGGAGCCGAAGCTGCTGCTGCTCGATGAACCATTCGCCAGTCTCGACCCCGACGCTCGGCACAGCGGCTTCGACCTTCTTGAACAAGTGCTCGCACGCAGTTCCGCTGCAGTACTACTCGTTACCCACGACCCCGAAGAAGCTGCGCGCCTGAACGGCAAACGCATGAGCCTGTCCGAAGGAGTCTTGCAGTGTCAGTGAAAACCTTCCTGTCCGGCCTGCTCGCCCTGGGCGGAGTCGCCGCCTTAGTCATGGTCCTGATACCACCCAAAAGCGACGCACCGCTACGTCTGGTCTCTTCCACCCAATGCTTCGCCTGCCATGCCGACGTCGCCGCCGAGTGGCAGGAATCGCACCATCAGTTCGCATTCGAGAATCCTGAGGTGCGCCGCCTGTCCAACAACTTTGCCAACCAGGAATGCCTGGCGTGTCATGCGCCGCGGCCAGTGTTGTCATTCAAGCCTGGAGAGAGGGTTTTAGCGCGCCAGAGTGAACGTGGCTTGGGCGTGGATTGCTTGAGTTGCCACTCCCACCCGGAAGGTGGAGTCGGCACTAAGAATCCGAACGCTAAGAGTGATGCGCCATGTCAACCGCGCTACGTCGAACGGATGGAATCGGTCGATCACTGTGCAGCTTGCCATAACCAGCACAAGACCGTCGAGCAGTGGCGCGCTGCACCGCCGGAGCTGAAGGGCACCGGTTGCATCGATTGCCATATGCCCGAGGAATTTCGCGCCGGCGGCCGACGCGGTCGCAACCATGCCTTCAAGGCTTCGCATGACTTGGCAGCATTGCAGTCCGCCGTCGAGATGAAGGTCGGCAAGGATGGCAATGGCGCCTTCGTGACCCTGGAAAACGTCGGTGCCGGGCATAACTTTCCGACCGACGAACGTTCGCGCGCGGCAGACCTACAGGTTCGTTGGCAACATGCCGACGGTAGCTGGGGAAGCTGGGTCCAGATCCACCGCTTCCGCGACCCCTATCGAGACGAGACTGACCTGACCAATACGCAACTGCCGTCCGGCGCCACCGAACGTTACGCCTTGCCGCCAGATGGTGTTACGCAAAGCGGCTCTGCCGAGGTACGCTTGCTCTACCGCACGAACCCCTTCATGCCCGATGGCGAGGCGAAGGAACTCTATCGTTTGAGCCTGGAAGTCTAGTTCCGCGATCCATGTCGAAATTAGCAAGTGCCGCCCTAAGCCTGCTGCTGCTTGCCGCAAGCTGTGGTGAACAGGAGCCAGCGCCAGCGCCACAAGTCGAAGTGGTCTGGCGTGCCGTATTGGATGAGCAGCTGAAGGCTTTCGCCGAAGATGGTCTGCCGGAAGTGAGCGCCGATCAGATTAGCGATTATCTCGAGGCGATGGAGCTCGCTGCCGAAGGCGGCCAGATGGGCACTCGTTTCCACATGCGCCTGGAGGAAGCCGACCCGTTGGAACTGAGCGCCGCCTTGCTCGCAATCGTCGAGAATCGCGACATGGAGGCCATTGACAAGGCCCGTGCCTACGCTTGGCTTCGTGCTCGCGGCAGCAGCGCGATGATGCCACGGCTGACCCTGCGCCTGAAGTATGAGAAGGATTGGGTGGCCAATGTCGACATCGCCTTGGCCCTTCTGCAGCATGGCTCGGGTGCCGGGCTGCAGGCCTTTCAGAATATCCTCGCCACTGAGGACTCCTCGGACCCTGACACATTGCAACAGGCACGCTTCCGCACCATGAAAGCTTTAGCCTTCCTACCGCCTAGTGACCGTTGGCAACCCGGCGATGGCTTCGATGCCGATTGGCGCCGGCTGCTTGAAGTGCAAGCCTATTGGGTTAAGCATCGTCGCTTGCCAAATCGCGATGCCAACAAAGCGACGCGCGATCAACGCGCAGAGACCTGGCGCACCCTGTCGAAGTTGATCTCGCAGCGTTTACGACCGGTAGACGATGCACGTTTCGTCCTGGTGCGCATGCCGGAATGGGCCTTCGAGCCAATTATCGAGACCAGCCTCGACCAAGATCGTTATGTGCGGGAGCATGCCCTCCAGACCTTGGCCTGGATTGGCTACCCGGTCGGCCGGTGGGCTAGGGAGCAGGCCTACGACCTGCAAGCAAAACTGCAAAGTGCCATCGGCGGCGGCGACAGTCGCGCGCGACTCTTCGAAGCCATGGGTGCCAGCGGATTGAACGAAATGCAGGGCACCCTGCTGCAGTGGCTAAAGGATGGCAGCATGGAGGAGATGACTGCAGCTGCCGATGCTTTGCTGCGCTGTGCCGGCCAGGAACCAATGGCGGAGCTTTCCACCATGTTGACCTCCAACAAGGTACTTAGCCCCGAAGCGCGTTATTCCTTGGCTCTGCTGTTCACTGAAGTGGACGCGATTGACGCGCTGGATTGGCCACAAGGGCTAGACAGCAGTGAAGCGCACCGTCGCCGCCTGTGGCGCCTGGAGCGCGAGGACCGCCCCTGAGCTCGACTAGACGCCGGCCTGGATCACCGTCGCCGTATACCAGGCAATGCCAATTCCGACAACGATGGCTACGCCGATATGAAGCGGGCTCATTGTGGCGTGCTGTAAATGGGTCTTGCAACTGCGATCCCAAGAAGTGCTGCCGGTGTCGACAAACTCCTTGTAGGCCAGGACGTTGAACAACACCTGCAACAGGGGCAGACCGAATCCCATGCCCGACATGATTACCTTGAAGTTGCGTTGCGCTGCCTCCTGAAAGGTGAGCAGGCGGTTCTCGGTATGAACAACACGGATACGCAAGATCCACTTGCCTGGGGTCATGCCCCAGCGCGATAGGAACCAAGCTTCAATTGGGATCAAGGCCAGCAGGACCAGGCTTGGCAGCAGGAAGGTGAATGACCCCCCCATGACTTCGCTACTGATTAGGAAACCAATCAATAAACCGCCGATAAAAACATCGATGCTGCGTGCGAAGAAGCGATGCCAGGCGAAGCGGCTGCGCAAAGCGGTCTGGGTGTTGTCCACGGGACGCACCGGGCGCGGCCCGCTTTGGCTGGCTCCGCGGAAAGGCGAAGGTTTGGCCCCACCGGCATCGACCTCGACCACTGGCTGACTCCTTGGATTTGGCTCAGCAACCGGCGAACTCACCGGTGGTGCAGTCTGGACAAGTTCCTCGACCTTGCCAACAGCGACCCAGGATTCCATGCCTTCGGACCACACCAAGGTGGAGTTGCTAATTCGGCCACTCTTCAGCATGGCGCGAATCTCCTCCGAAGGCAACGGACCATGTTGCTGTTGATCTTGTGCGTAAAACCAGAGGGTACTCATTTTGCAATTGGCAACGGCAAGCGCACTGGCTACCTGCCGTTGGGTATTCTAACTCCTTTCCGGCCACATTTTCTCAAACACGACGCAGCAGCTTTCCTAGGCCTAAACCAAGAAGAGTCAAGGCAGTCGCTGAAACCACCGCGCTGGGGCCATAAGGCAGGTCGAGCTCAATCGACAAGGGCCAGGCAGCCATCACCGCAAAAAATCCAAAGATTGAAAGCAGGATTTGGAAGGAGCGCAGACCATGCGCCAAGCAGGATGCGGCCAATGGCGGCAGAAAGAGTAGGCCAAAGACCAAAACCGGGCCCACGGTCATCACCCCTCCGCCGATGGCAAGACCAAAGAGCAGCATCTGCGCAAGCTCCATCGGGGCGACGGGCAGGCGCATGGCGATGGCGTTGTCACGGTCGAATGCAATCGCCAGCAGAGTGCGACGTGCCGCCACGATGAAGACCACCGTCAACAAGCAGACGCCGGTCAGCAACCACAAGCCATGCTCATCGAGGAGAAGCACTGCACCGCGCAAGACAGTCTCGGCGAGGTTGTTGCCTGCTGGAGATCCGTCTAAAAACAGAATTGCCAAGGCTGCAGCCGTTGCAAAGGCACCTGCGAGCAACGCACCCGGTTCACCGAGTTGACGCTTTAGGACAATACTGAAAAGCAACATGCTGACACATGCAGCCCCTGCAGCAAAGACCAGCAGGTAATCCAGCGGCGGATGACCGTGGTCGAGGAATCTCTCCTGCAGCGTGGGGAATCCAGGTAAGAAAAAGAGCCCCAAGGCCACCCCGGCCGCAGCGAACTGCGGCACGGCAATGCCGAGGAAGGATTCGCGCCGCAAGTACATCAGGCCACCAACCTGAGGCATGACGACGCCAACCACCACCGATGCAAGAAAGGAAGTCGCGAACAACTCCCAGTAAAGGCCAAAATCCTCAATCAAGCCCATAACTTGGCCACCCCCTCCAGGCCGCACATTTCGGCCACCGGAATTTCCTTCACCCGCTCCTCATGAACTAATAAGGCACGACTGGCGAGCTCCGCCAAGGCAAAGGGCTGGTGTGTAACCATGACCACAGCCACCCCTGCCGACGCCTTGTCAGCAAGAATCTTGAGGATGACTTTAGATGCGGCTTCGTCCACCCCAGAGATTGGCTCGTCGAGGATCAACACCTGTGGATTCGGGACCAAGGCACGAGCCAACAAGGCGCGCTGTTTCTGACCACCGGAGAGTTGCGCGAAGCTCTGCGTACGTCGCTTTTCCAATCCGACCAATGCCAGCGCGGCATCGGCTTCCGGCCGTCCGAGCTTGCTTCCACCAGCGGAGCGGCGCCAAGTTCCCATGGTGACCACATCTTGAACGGTCACTGGGAAGAAGCCCGGCAAGGTCAACTGTTGCGGGACATAACCGATGCGCAACCCCGGCGGGCTACTCATATTGCCACTGACCAAGGGCAAGGCCCCGATCAGGCTCTTTAACAAGGTGCTCTTGCCGGAGCCGTTGGCACCAGCAAGCACGAGAAAATCACCAGCGGCGATGCTGAAGGAGACTCCCTTCAGCACCACCTTGGTGGAATAACCCAAGTCTGCCTGCTCAAGGGTTAGCAGGCTCATCCTTGGGTTGCTCCTTGAGTCCGTAGGCTTGCCGCATCGAGGCCACCAGGTGGGCCAAGAAACCCAAATAAGTGCTGGATTCCTTGCCGACGCCACTGGCAGTTGCAATGCGCAAAACGGTGACGTCATCACCGACAAGACCGCGAACGGTACTCGCGTTATACCATGGCTCCATCAGGATGACGCGGACCTGATGCTCACGCATCAGACGCTTCACCTTGACCAGATGAGAGGCACTAGGCGAGATGCCAGGCTTTGGCTCGATAGCAGCGACCACATCCAGGCCGAAGAACTTGGCGAAGTAAATCCACGACTTGTGGTAGACGACCACCTTCTTGCCCTCGAGCGGCGCCATCTGCTTCTTCCACAGGCCAATGAGTTGCTTTGCTTCTTGATCCCAAGCTTTCCATCGTTCCTGGTAACCGGCCTTGGAGCCCGGATCAATCCGGACCAACAGGTCGCGCACGGCGGCTGCCATGATGCGACCATTCTCCGGATCCAGGTTGTAATGAGGATTGCCACGGGGATGCAAATCGGCACCATCAGCACGGGTAATCCGCTGCGGGATCTCCAGCGCCGTGATGCGTGCACCAACGTTCATGTAACCTTCCGCGCCAGGCTCGACAGCCCTGTTGCGGCACTTCTCTAGCATCGCAGGCAAAAAGGCATGTTCGTAATCAAGCCCCATCAGCACAAGGCCATCGGCGTGTGACAGCTTCAACAGCATCGAAGCCTTTGGTAGTACCGAATGAGGATCGGAACCTGGCTTCACCAGGACCTCGACATTGACCCGCTCACCCCCAATGACCTCGACCAGATTGCCGAGGTCAGGGATAGTTGCGATGATGTCCAGCTTATCCTGAGCATCTGCAGTCGATACCGACGCCACAAATGAAAGCAGCGTAAACAACGCCGCTCT
>JASMKM010000029.1 GCA_030749235.1 Planctomycetota bacterium
CTATGCTCCAGGAACGGTCATCGAGGCCACCGTCAAAAACCTGGCTTCCTATGGAGCATTCGTTGAAATTGAGGAGGGCGTGGATGGTCTGCTGCATAACTCGGACTTCCATTGGACCCGCAAGGTCCAGCACCCATCCGAGGTTGCCCATAAGGGCGATCGCATCCAGTGCGTTGTTCTGGCTGTGGATCGCGAGAAGCAGCGCATCTCGTTGGGTCAGAAGCAGCTCACCAAAAACCCATGGGAAGACTACATCCCAGCGAACTACCACGTTGGCGACATGCTGTCGGGCGTGATTAGCAAGCACATCTCTGCTGGTGCTTTTGTGAAGCTAGAAGACGACCTCGAAGCATTCATGCACTACAGCACTTTGCCGCAGGAGTGGCATGATGCACCTGAGAAGCACTGCCTGCCGGGCATGCGTGTTGAGGTTCGTGTGGTTCGCGTTGATTGTGGCGAGGAGCGCATTGGTCTTAGCTTTATTCACTCCGAGTTCGAGGAGAACGCAGAGATTCGGACTAAGTGGGAAGAGGCACAGGCTGCCAAGGCTGCTAAGAAGGCCGCCAAGCAAGCTGCTAAGGCTGCTGCTGCGGAAGCTGCCGAAGCCGAAGCTCCTGCTGCGGAAGCCGCTGAAGCCGAAGCTCCTGATGCCGAAGCCGCTGAAGCCGAAGCTCCTGATGCCGAAGCTCCTGATGCCGAAGCCGCTGCCACCGCCCCTGCAGCGGAAGAAGCACCTGCACCACCATCTGAAATGGTCACCGAGGCTCCAGAGGCAGGAGAAGCTGCAGCAGCACCTGCCGAGGAAGCTGAGGAATCTCCGAAAGAAACCCAAGGTGAGTAGAGGACTAAGGGCCTTATGCGCCTGACTTCAGCAACCGCTCTCGGTGTCACAGCCGGGGGCGGTTTGTTCTTTTCTGGCCTTGTGACCATCTTTTGCGTCGTAATCCTGGGTGCATGCTCCTCCGATCCCATTGTGGAGCAGGATTCGGCTGATGGCGGCAGCGGCGTCGCCAAACAAGCACAAGGGAATCCATCGAATCCCGATGCCACCGAGGAATCTGCCGAAGACGGCTTGCAGGCTGCTGAGAGTCCTTCTGATGCTTCGGTCATCTTCAACGAGGATCCTTTTGCCGAGGCAGAGGTGATTGATTTCGATCCCAACGTGGTGGAGAGTTCCGAGGGCGCACCCCAAGAACCAGAAGACGAGGTTGTTCAGGAGCCAGGAGAGTTCATTTTTAGCGAGGATCCGCTCAGTGAGTCCGATACCCAGATTGTTGGCAGCGTGGCAGATGAACTGGGGAACACGGATACGCTGTGGAAGGGTACAAAGCCCGAGAGCCAGCTTGTTGAACTGGAAGCTGCACCTGAACCCAATTACGACGAGGACCTGGTCCAGCAGTCGGCTGAACTGGCCTTAGCTAAGTTGCGCGCGCGCCTCGTTGCCGATGAGTTGTCGCGCGAAGCCAAAGTGTTGGTACCGCCAGGGGTTCGCACCTTCGGCGAGTTGCTGCCAGTGGTTTTTCAGGCGCGGAATCCCTTTGGAGACACGGTGGAGCTGATCCCGCCAACGACGGGCCTATTGCTTGAACTGGATTGGACTGTGCAGCGCTGGTTACCGATTGGCAGCAGCGACAAGGTGAAGCGCCATCGTTATTTCCGTCTCAATCAGTGGTTCCTGCTCGAGGCCGACCAGACCTTCCAGGAATACACCGACTTGCCCTTGCAGCTGAATGGCGATGCGGGGTCGGTTTGGGTGGTCGAGGTCGACGCGCGTATCCGTTGCGCCGGAGCAGTTTTCGGGGACAAACAGTTGCCTGTCCATGAAATCGAGTTCGCTGCAGCGCGTTTCCTCGTGCTACCACCTGGATGGGAGCAATTCGAGGAGGATCCATTGGGTTCTCTGGAGCGTGTGCTTGCCATGGCCAGCGGAGAGGTCGATCGCCATGTTCTCGTGTGCACCGCCTTGTTGCGCGGTGAAGACCGCAGACGTGGTGTGGATGCGCTAATTCACGGTCTGGCGATCGCACCGAACGACCGCCGTAAGCTCACCATCACCCAAGCCCTGCAGTGGTTGACCGGAGTGCAGCTCGGGGTTCTGCCGGAAGACTGGTTAAAGTGGGCGGAACTTCGCAAACTATCGGCCGTGGCGACGGCCACCGACCATGAACCTACTCCAGGAAATCCTACGACTCAGTAGCGAGGTTATCTCGGCCGACCAGCTCGAGAAGATGCTCGCTAAATCAGAAGCCAGTGGGGAACCGCTGCGCATCAAGTTCGGCATTGACCCGACCTTCACCGATGTCCATCTCGGCCACGCCGTGCCCATTCGCCTGCTGCACCTATTTCAGAAGCATGGACACCTGCCGGTATTAATCATTGGCGACGGTACCGCCCGCCTCGGCGACCCGACCGGCCGCAACGACCAACGTCCGCCATTGACTGTACAAGATGTCGAGACCAACGCCGCGACTTACCTGGAGCAAATCGGCACCATTGTCGACCTCAGCGATGGGAAATGTGAAGTGCGCCGCAACAGCGAATGGTTTGGAGAGATGGACTTCTTTGATTGCTTGAAGTTGGCCTCATCATCCACTGCAGCGCGTTTGCTGGAGCGTGACGACTTCAAGAAGCGCATGAAAGAGAATCTGCCGGTACATTTACACGAGATGATGTATCCGCTAATGCAAGGCCTCGATTCTGTGAAGGTTAAGGCGGATGTTGAATTGGGTGGTAACGACCAGTTGTTTAACCTGCACATGGGCCGTCAGATGCAGGAGCGTGCCGGCCAGCGCCCGCAGGTCTGTATCACCACGCCGCTACTGCTGGGTACCGACGGGCGCAAGATGTCCAAAAGCTACGGCAATCATGTCGGCTTGAATGCCGAGCCTGCAGACATTTACGGCAAAGTGATGAGTCTCTCCGATGAGGGCATGGCCGAGTGGTTCCGCCTGGCGACGGGTCTCCCCGATGACCAAATCGAGGGTGTCCTTGCCGGCCATCCGCGCGAAGCCAAGGACAAGCTGGCTCGAACCATCGTTGCCGACGTGCATTCCGAGCATGCCGCAGAAGCTGCGGCCGCTGCCTTTGTGGCACAGTTTCGCAAGAAGGAAGTCCCCGATGACATTCCACTAAAAATGGTTGAAGCCGGTAGCTACAGCCTACCCGCGTTGATGAAGGATGTTGGCTTGGGGCAATCCACCTCCGAAGCACGCCGCCTCATCCAAGGTGGCGGAGTTCGCATCAACGGTCATGTGGTCAACGACGTCAAGCGCCAGGTTGAAGTCGTTGCGGATAAGGAGCCCTTGCTGCTACAGGCTGGCAAGCGCCGCTTCGTCCACGTGCAAGCCGGCTGAGCTACCTTCAGGGACCCAATGTCGCTCGAGGGGGGGTCAATCGCAGGGCTCGGCCAGCGGAGCCAGAACCTTCGCCATGATGTCGACCTTGCCGCCACTTTCCTCACCCATACTGGTGTAGCCAAGGGCGTCGAGGGCGGCCTGTTCCTCGGCCGAGAACTTCATGCCGGTCAATACCGAGTGCTCTGACCTCGGCAACTTGGCGCTGGCCTGCTCGGCGGCTCGGAAGTCTTTACAGAAAGCATCGATGGCTTGCTGGAAGCGAGGGTCCTTTGGCGACAGAGGGCGTAATTCCTTTGGATCTTCCTTGCGGTCGAAAACGAAGTAGGTGCTACCTAGGGATCGGATCTGCATAGGCGTGGTGAACAGTTCCGTTTCGGTTTCGCGGTCGAAGTCGCCGCGATGCTGGCGCAACACTGAGAAGCGACTGCTACGCCAACCGTCACGCACGTTCAATCCACTGCCACGGCGGTGCCCACCACTGAAGAGGCGTTGAAAAGCGGTGCGCGGCGAGGAGTAGCCTTCGACCATCTCGCGAACACTGCTACCCTCAGCCTCGTCGATGCCATTGGCACCGGCGTAGTCTAGTAAGGTGGGGGCCACGTCGTAGATTCGTGATAGTTGCGGAATACGTTTGCCCTTGGGGGTGATCCCCGGCACGCTTAAAACCATCGGGATACGGCATTGCTCAGCCAACAGGGTTGAGCGGTGGCCGATGCTGCCGTGGTCAAAAAATTCGTCGCCATGGTCCGACACCACCATAATGACGGTGTTTTCATATAACCCTTTCGCTTTCAGCTTGGTGATGATCTCTCCGATGTGGCGATCGACCCAATGGATCTCAGCGTCGTACAGCGCCTTGACATGCTCGAGGTCGCGACCGCTGATCAGGCGTTGATATGGCTTCTCGAATTGCATGACGCGTTCGTCGAAATACCAATTGCGTCCATCGAAGGGCCCGGTGTAGCCAGGATCGAATTTCTTATCCAAGCCCTCCTCGGCTTCATCAGGAATGTGGTCGTAGTGCGCGTCGAAGTAATGCAGGAACAGGAAGAATGGCTTGTCACCATCGGCCTGCTGTTGGTCGAGGAATTCCTGGCCGAGTTGGTTGATGCGTGGCGAGGTGATGTCCCAGTGGGACATGCGGTCGCGCAGTTGTTGAATCAAGCGCGGCTCCATTGGCTCTAGACCTGCTGCGGCACGCTTGTCGTTCTCGGTGGCGATGCGCTGGACAAATGCCTCCTGGCTCAGCATTCCGGACCTATAGTCATCGAAGCCACGGCCGAATCCATAACGCGGATCCAGGTAGGGGCCCGAAAAGTAACCGGCGGTGCTCCAGCCTGACTCCTGGAACCTCTGTGCAAGGGTGGCCCGCAACGGATCTAACTGGAACTTGTCGGTCTCGACACCGTGTTGGCGGTCGGAAAGCCCAGTCATCAAGGCCATGTGGCTCGGCAAGGTCCAAGATGTGGTGGTCCAGGCATCTTCGAAGACCACGCCGTTGGCGCCCAACTCATCGAGGTTTGGGCTTACCGGGATGCCTCCGGAATAACGGGGCTTGTGCCCGTATAGCCCAAGATGATCACGACGCAAGGAATCAATGCTAATCAGGACCACATTGCGTTTCTGCCCGTCCCAAGCAGGGCTTGGCTTACCCTTGCTGCCAGAACCGCTGCAGCTAAACATGGCGAAGCAGAGGGCTGCGAGGAGCCACAGCTGACCAAGGTGGTTTTTCCGACCATGCGGCGAAGAAGGAGGAGCAATCGAAGGGGACAGCATCTGTATTAGGAATCGGCTCGCTGCGGCAGCACGGTGTAGGGGATTTCCAGAATTGGAGTCATCTCGTCACCGGTCGGGATTTTGATCACGCCACTATGACTGGCTGCCGGTGCCTCTCCGATGAATTCAAGCTCCAAGGCTTGCGTGACGGCTCCCTGAGCAGGAAAGTCCTGTTCCTTGCCAGCAGCGTACTTGATCTGATGGTTGACGAAATCATCGAACTGTAGCTCCGAAAGATCCAACCCGGCTGCGCGCTGGGCGAAGATCATGCGTTGGGTGGTACGCCCTCGCTGTGGATCGAACAGCAGTCGCGTCGGCGAGAAGGACAAGTCCGGTTGCGCCAAGCCCTGTACGTTGATCTTGATCGGCGGCGCGTCTGGTAGGCCGCTGAGCATCTGGAACTTCTCCATGAACGGGCCTTCTGGCAAGTACTCCGGTGCCGTGAAGAGGATTTCATAAGTGCTCTTGCTGGTGCCGTCGACCAGGATCGGGCGGCTCTTGACCGTCCAGCCATCCTGGTCGAAATCCACATCCAGGTCAAACTCCCATACGTCGTGCCCGGTCACCATAGCCCGACCGACGGGTTGCGAGCGGATGCCCACCGAGCCCAACTCGATAGCCCAAGGTTCGACAATGAAGGGGGTGTAGATGTCGGCGCCCCATTGCAGCACGATGCCTGGGTGGTCGCGAAAGACCACTGGGATAGACCCAACCTTGCGCGATGCTGGCTTGCGATATCTGGACGTGTCCAGCACAAAATGGATTTCGGCGGTTTCCTGCGGCGCTAAAGTCAAATTCACTCGTTTGCCATCCAGGCGGCGCTTGTGGGCGTCGCCACTGCGCGAGGGTAGAACCAAGTTGGCAATCACGCATTGGCAGGCGAAAGGCCCGATGCGACTGATCACTAGCGGCTCTTCGGAGGTGTTCTTGAGTGTATAGATGGTGCTGGTGCGCTCCCCAAAGGTCACGCTGCCAAGATCGGCAAATACCGGGCTGAAAGACAATGGCGCGGCCACTGCCGTTGGCGGCTGCGACTTGGAATCACTGCAGGCGCCACTCAGCGTGGCCAGGGCAAGAAAGGCCAATGCAGGAGATAGGAGAAAGCGCATGGTCGGCTTATCCTACATGACCGGTCGCGTTACCGACCCACATACCCATGTCTTCAAAACACGAAACGATTACCGACCCTTATCCGCAGACTGCCGCGGCTGATCCGCAAGTTCACGCAGGCCTGATAGCCGAGTGGCAGCGTCAGGAGCAGGGCATCGAGTTGATTGCCAGCGAGAATCAGACATCCAAGGCGGTCATGGAGGCGGTGGGGTCCACGCTCACCAATAAGTACGCCGAGGGGTACCCTGGGCGCCGATATTACGGGGGATGTGAACATGTCGATCTGATTGAGGACTTGGCCAAGGATCGCCTGAAGGAACTTTTTCAGGCCTATGGCGCCAATGTCCAATGCTCCAGCGGTTCGCAGGCCAACCAAGCTGCCATGCTCGCCTTGATCGAGCCGGGCGACACGGTCCTGGCTATGGATTTGAATCATGGTGGTCACCTTACCCATGGTCATCCAAAAAACGCCTCCGGTGCTTACTACAAGTTCGTCCACTATGGTGTGAGCCAAGAGGAAGAGCGTATTGATTATGACGCATTGCGTGAGTTGGCCTTGGCGAGCAAGCCGCAACTCTTGTTGGCCGGCGCCAGCGCCTATCCTCGGGTAATCGACTTCGAAAAAATGGCCGCCATCGCTACAGAAGTGGGTGCAAAGTTTATGGTCGATATGGCGCATATCGCTGGCTTGGTCGCCGTCGGCCTACACCCTTCGCCAGTGCCATTTGCCGACGTTTGCACAATGACCACTCACAAGACCCTGCGCGGCCCGCGAGGTGGTGCGATTGTCGCCACCAAGGATTGGATCAAGCAGATCAACTCTGCGGTTTTCCCTGGCATCCAAGGAGGCCCGCTTATGCATGTTGTAGCCGGTAAGGCGATCGCCTTTGGCGAAGCTCTACAGCCCGAGTTCAAGACTTACCAACAGCAAGTGGTGGACAACGCCAAGGTACTTGCCAAGGCTTTGGTGGCACAAGGTTATCGCTTGGTCTCCGGAGGTACCGACAACCATCTAATGTTGGTCGATCTACGCGGGCCCGAAGGTCCTGGCATCACTGGTCGTGTCGCCGAAAATGCATTGCATGCCGCCGGCATCACCGTCAACATGAACCTAATTCCCTTCGATCCCGAGAAGCCTATGCACACTTCTGGCATCCGCATCGGCACGCCAGCGGTGACTTCTCGCGGCTTTCAAGCCAAAGAGATGGGGAAGATTGCCGCATGGATGGATCGTGTCTTGCGGGCACCGCAAGAGGAAGCCGTGCAGGCGGAAGTCCTTAAGGAAGTGAAGGATCTTTGTGCGCAGTTTCCAATCTATCCGCAGCTGGGCGGGTAGGACAGGGGCCCTTGCGCCATGCCCACACAGATTGCGCAGAGGGTTTCACGGCCTAGGCCTTGGTTAGGCTGGCGACGTATACCCGCCAAGCCTCATGGCCCTCGCCGTGTGCCTGGAACACACCATGTTCGGTGACGATGTGCTGCACGAACTCCTTGGGTGTGACGTCGAATGCAGGATTGTAGGCCTCAACTCCATCACGCACCCCATCGGCGCCGAAGATCTCGTCCGCGGAGCGTTGTTCGATGGGGATGTCTGCACCACCCCGACAATGGGGGTCGATGGTGGTGGCAGGAGCCAACACCAGTACAGGTACACCAAAACGTGCTGCTATCACGGCTAGTGGGAAGGTGCCGATTTTGTTGGCGACGTCACCGTTAGCTGCGATGCGATCGGAGCCAACCATGACAAAATCCACGCCACCATCTGCAAGCAGGCTGGCGGCTGCCGAATCTGGCAGGACTGAGACCGGTACACCATGGCGCGCCAACTCCCAGGCGGTCAGGCGTGCACCTTGCCGCAGGGGGCGGGTCTCGTCTGCGTAGACCTGGAATTTCATGCCACGAGAATGCCCCAGATGCAAAGGAGCTAGGGCAGTGCCCAAACCGCCGGAGGCCAAGGCACCAGCGTTGCAATGGGTTAGCACTCTCGCGCCATCAAACAGCAATGGCAAGGTGTTCTCGGCGATTTCCAAGCATGAGGCCGCATCGGCTTTGTGAAAGGCGATGGCATGCTCCAGGAGCTTGGCGGTCGCTGCGGCAACATCGAAGCTCGCGTCACCCTGTGAAGCGAGCAGTCTTTCACCAAGCCCTTGGATATGCTGCACGCCGACCACCAGGTTCACTGCGGTGGGACGAGCTTCGGAAAGCGTCGTGGCGCTCAGTTTTAGGTCTGACGCCCATTGCGCGCGATCCTTGGCGCGCGCCACGCCAAGCACCATGCCATAAGCCCCAGCACAACCCAGTGCAGGGGCTCCACGCACACATAGGCGTTGGATGGCATCGACCAGCGGCGCAACCCGCTCGAACTCCATTTCCTCCTGCACATGCGGGAGCTTGGTCTGATCGAGCAGGAAAAGCTTGCCCTCGGCCCACCGTAGGGTGGTGAAGCCTAGGTCCGGTGCCGAGGTCATGACCAGGCGAAGGCTAGGAACTTAGCCGTTCTTGCAGGGCATGGTCCTTCAGGAGAACCTTGTCATGTTGGGCGACACGGAAATCGTCCATCTTCTGGGCGATTTCGGCATCGGCGACACCCAAGATGCGCAGTGCCGTCAAAGCGGCATTGACTGGGCCGCCGCCACCGACACCGACGGTCGCCACTGGCACGCCACCAGGCATCTGAACGGTCGCTAACAGGGCGTCAAGACCACCAAGTGGTGGGTTGTCCATCGGGATGCCAATGACCGGCAGGCTGGTGTGGGCGGCGATGACGCCGGCCAAGTGGGCGGCGCCACCCGCGGCACACATGAGGACTTCAAGACCACGTTCACGAGCACTGCTGGCAAAGGCGCAAGCTTCTTCCGGAGTGCGGTGAGCGCTAAGGACACGGACTTCAGGCTCGACGTTGAAGTCGCGCAAGGTCTTAACGGTGGATTCAAGGCGTGGGAAGTCGGAATCCGATCCCATCAGTAAAGCGATGCGGGCAGTCATGTTGTGGATGCTAAGGCGAAACGAAGAAGTTCTTGGAAGTCTGCGTCGGCGCCTAGTTTCTCAAAGGCGGCGTGCGCACTAGATTCGGCCAACGCGGGGCTGGCGCCAAGTTCCATTAGGACACGTTCTAGGTCGTTGGTGGAAGTTGAGGATGCGGTGGGAGGGGTGAACAGAGCACCAGCGCCTCCACCTTGCACCAAATCCTCAAGATGATCGCGCAACTCCACGATCAGGCGTTCGGCGGTCTTTTTGCCGACCCCTTTCATTGCCGTCAGACGCTTGCTGTCACCATCCAGGATGGCACGCACCATCTCGTCGGGAGGCAAGCTACTTAATAGGCCAATGGCCGACGACGGACCGATGCCGCTGACTTGCAGCAACCGACGAAATAGCGCGCGTTCCGTGGCGTTTTCAAACCCATAGAGCACCTGTGAAGTTTCGCTGACGGCGAGGTGGACCAACAAGCGCTGCTCACTATCTACTTTCATCGCTGCAGCGCAACGGCCACTAACGCTAAGGTGCCAGCCGACCCCGCCCACGTCGACAATCACCCACGCCGCTCCGACTTCATCGATGCGACCTTGCAGGTATTCGTACACGATACTTGGGCTTAGTCCTGGCCGTATTCTTCGCCACGACCACTGCGCAAGCGCAAGCCGTATTCCTCAAGCTTTTTCTGCAACTCGTTGAGCGAAGTGATGCCGAAGTTGGGCATGCCGAGCAGGTCTTCCTCGGAGTAGAGCAGGATGTCGCTGACGCGTTGCAGGTTTAGGCGCTCGACCAATGCCCGGTGGCAACGCACCGACAGGTTCAGAGTACTGATTTGCAGGTCAAGAGCTTCAAGCTGCTCGTCGCTGAGTCGGCCCAGCCAGGCCAACTCGGTCTCGATATCGATGGAGCGCGAGGCGTCAAACTCATCCGGGATGACAAAAGTGCCGTCGTCGCGGCGAATTCCAAGACGTAAGCCCTTCTGGTTGAGGACGCGCTTGATTTCGTTCAGGGAAGTCTCGCCGAAGTTCTTGAACTCCAGTAGATCCTGTTCAGTGTGCGAGACCAGATCGCTAAGCGACTTGATCTCCATGTTGCTCAGGCAGTTGCGCGCGCGCACCGACAACTCGAAATCGGAGATCGGGGTGCGTAGGACCTTCATGAGCTGGTCTTCCTTGAGCTCGCGGTTCTCGTCGTAGAACATGTCTAACGAGTCGTGAGAATCATGGAAGTACAGGCGTGCGAGCGGGTTATTTGGATCGCGGCGCAACACCGCACCAAAACAACCACAAGCGCGCTCGAAGTCGTTGCGGTCCTCGTAGAGAATGCCCAAGTTCAACAATACAGAAGTTGGAATCGGCAGCTGCTCGAGAAAAGTCTCGTACATACTAATCGCAGTTTCCTCATCGCCATGGAGGTCGGCGCGGAAGGCGATGCGGAATCGTGCCGCGATGTGCTTAGGATCAAGCTCAATAGCTTGCTCGTAGTTCGTGATGGCGGCCTCGTAATCAGCATCTAGTTCCAGCAAGCGGCCGGCGAAGTAGAGTTGGTCGGCTTCGCCAATCTTGGCACCCTTCAAGGCAGCCTGGAACTCATCGGTGCGGCCGTCACCTAGCATCGAATGCAGTGCGCAAGCGACCAGCTGTGGGTCGTTGGATTTCAGTGAACTGGCGAAGGTTTCGCACGCTCCGGCGTAGTTCCCAAGTTCGAACTCGCAGTTACCCTTGATGAAGACATCGAGCTCGGTGTCACCAACGACGTATTCGAGGGCTTTGGTGTATTCCCCGGTGACCCACGATCCCATAGCTGCAATCGCTTGATTGCCGCCGTTACGTGCTTCCCGCACCGCGGATTCAAATTTTTCACTGCAGGCCAGGTCGGTCATGAAGCGATTGCGCGCTTCCACCAGATCTGACGGGCTGCTAGGAGGGGCAGCAAAGAATGCTGCTGGGTCGATGACGGGTGCCTGCGTAGCTTCCACTTGGCTCATTGTCTGAATTCTGCTTTCTTTCTCGATGCGACAAAGGGCCGGACATTCTAGGGGCGCGGAGCTTCTAGCGCCAATCCAAGAAGTGGGCTGGAAACCACCAGCCTCCGGCGTCAGACTGAGGACAATGGATTGCTTTAAGGTTTCTGGCGGACGGCCGCTTTTCGGCGAGGTCGCGGCTTCGGGGTCGAAGAACGCCACCTTGCCGTTATTGGCCGCAGGATTACTGTTGGAGGGTGAGGCGCAGTTGTCACTGGTGCCAGAATTACGCGATATTGACACCATCTGCGAACTGCTCGAGGAGCTCGGCATGCGCTTCAAGCGGCGCGGCGAAGCACTCCACCATCAGGTGGTCGAAAATAGCGTGACGATCGCGCCTTACGACATTGTCCGACGGATGCGCGCGTCCATCTGTGTTCTGGGTCCGCTGCTGGCCAAGCGTGGTGCCGCCGTTGTTTCGCTTCCAGGTGGTTGCGTTTTCGGTTTGCGCCCGGTCGACCTGCATGTGCGAGGCCTGCAGGCGCTTGGTGCCGAAATCGTCCAGGAACATGGCAGCCTGATCGGGAAGGCCCCTGCTGGTGGCCTCCGCGGTGCCGTCATCGACCTGCGTTCCGCCTTTGGCTCCACCGTGCTCGGCACCATCAACGTTATGCTCGGGGCAGTCTTGGCCAAGGGCACCTCAGTGATCCGCAGTGCCGCGCGCGAACCGGAGGTGGTCGAAGTGGCCAATTATCTGAACGCCTGCGGCGCACAGATTGAAGGCGCTGGGGGAGAGCGGATCGAAATCCAGGGTGTAAACAACCTTAAGGCGGTGCCGTGGCGCGTTCCGGCTGACCGCATCGAGACTGGCACCTTGTTGCTTGCCGGCGCCATTACCCGCGGCAAGGTGCGGGTGAATCACTGCCGACCTTGGGAGCTTGAGGATCTCCTCATCCGCATGCGCAACTCCGGCCTGAAGATTAAGCAAGACGACAACTGGATCGAGGTCGACGCCCGGAATGGCGAATTGCACGCCAGCAACTGTGAAACGGCTCCCTTCCCCGGTTTTCCAACCGACCTCCAAGCGCAATGGATGGCCTATTCCACGCAGGTCCAGGGCACCTCGCGGATTGCCGACAAGGTCTATCCGGAGCGTTTTATGCATGTGCCAGAGCTGCAGCGACTTGGTGCTAGGCTCGAACGTAAGGCCGACACCACCTTGGTCCATGGGCCTTGCCCCTTAACTGGGGCCCCAGTCTTGGCGTCAGATTTGCGTGCCAGCGCAAGCTTGGTGTTGGCCGGCCTAGTGGCGCAAGGCGAAACCACCGTGCGTCGCGTTTACCACCTTGACCGAGGCTACCAATGCCTTGAGGGAAAGCTGCGCGGGTTGGGCGCAAGGGTCGAACGACAGGTGGACGATAGCAAGCCCTAAAGGTTAGAATGACCGATTCCCTAGCGCATCATGCTCGAGAATCTCACCAAGTCGTTTACCTCTGTACTGGACCGTTTTAAAGGTACCGGGAAGCTTTCCGCTGCCGATATCGAAACAGGCCTTCGCGAGGTTCGCCGGGCCCTGTTGGAAGCCGATGTCAATTTCAAGGTTGCCCGTGATTTCAGTAAGGCGGTAGGCGACCAACTGCTCGAAGAAGGCAAGCTTAAGGGCATCACTGGGTCCCAGCAGGTGATTGGTATCTTTCAGCAGGAGCTCACCAGGCTCATGCAGAGCGATGTGCCGTCCCTGCCGAAGAACCCCGGCCATCCGATGGTATTGCTCCTTGCTGGCCTGCAAGGTGCTGGAAAGACCACCACAGCCAGCAAGTTGGCTCTATGGATGCGCACCCGCCAAAACCGGCGCGTGCTGCTTGCAGCTTGTGACTTGCAGCGACCTGGTGCGGTCGATCAGCTCGTTACCCTTGGCAAGCAGTTAGGCATCGATGTCCACGCCGAGGACCCAACCCAAAAAGAGGTTAACCCTGTCGGCGTAGCCAAGCGCGCGCTGAAAAAGGCCAAGGATGGCAATTACGATGCCCTAATCGTTGACTCCGCTGGCCGTTTGCATATTGACGACTCGCTGATGGAGGAGATTTCGGCGGTCCACAAGACGGTCAAGCCCGACGCCACATACCTGGTGCTGGATTCGATGACCGGTCAAGACGCCGTAGAATCGGCGCAAAGCTTTAGCGCCACGTTGGATATCCACGGCGTCATTCTTACCAAGATTGATGGTGACACCCGTGGTGGTGCCGCACTTTCGGTCCGCCAGGTTACTGGCAAACCGATCAGCTTCTTGGGTGTGGGTGAAAAATCCGCCGACCTCGAGGAATTCGATGCCGCGCGCCTCGCAGGCCGCATTCTGGACATGGGCGACGTCGTTGGCCTGGTCGAGAAAGCACAAGAGGCCTTTGACGAGGAGCAGCAGGCGGTCGATTACGAGCGCATGATGAAGGGCAAATTCACGATGCAGGACCTGCTAGATCAGTTCCGCATGGTGAAAAAGATGGGTTCTATGAAGAAGTTGATGGGCATGATGCCTGGAATGGGTAAAATGTCCGGCCTTTTGGAGTCCGTGGATGACTCACAGTTTGGCCGAATGGAGGCCATCATTTTGTCCATGACTCCAGCTGAGCGTCTCCATCCGGAGATACTCGATGGCAAGAGACGCCGCCGCATCGCCCGGGGATCCGGGGTTGAGGTGTCGGATGTCAATCGCCTGTACAAATCGTTCCAGCAGATGCAGAAGCAGATGAAGGCCATGAAGAAGATGATGTCTGGGGGGCGCTCGAAGAAGCGCATGCTCAAGCAACTCGGATCTTCTGGCAAACTGCCGAACATGCCTGGCTACAAATAGTCTTAGAAAAAATCAGAATCAGCCAAGATGGCAGTTGTCCTGCGTTTGAAGAGAATTGGGCGTCGCAATCGTCCTTTTTACCGTATTTGTGCGATGGATCGGCAGACTCGCCGAGATGGTCGTGCGATTGAAGAGCTCGGTCACTACTCACCGATCGACCCCCAAAAGGGTAAGCATTACGAGCTCAACGTTGACCGCATCAAGCATTGGCTGTCGGTCGGCGCACAACCTTCCGAGACCGTGCAGTCCTTCCTGAAGGAAGCCGGTATCGATATTGCGGCCATCCGTCGCGGCGAACATGTTGCCACCGAGGCAGCTCCGGCCGAAGCCGCTGCAGAGGCAGCGCCGGCAGCCGCGGAAGAAACCGCTTCCTGAATCCCTAGGGCATAAACATGGCGGCCAAGATCCGTACCGCCGATCTCGGCGAGTTCCTCCACCGCATCGAGACGAAAGTCTTCCATGTGCCGCCGCGTCCTGAAAAGATGACGGCTCTGGAGCGATTGCTTGCATTGGTCTTGCAAGGCGATGGCTCGTACCCGGTCGCTGCCAAATGCGTCAAAGGTTTCCAAGACGCCTTCGTTTCTTGGAATGAAGCCCGTGTAGCGCGCACTTATGAGATCCAGGATGTCATCGAGAAAGTTGGCGTAGCCAATTCCTTCCAGCGCGCAGAACTCACTCAGGAGTACCTGCGTCGTGTTTTTGGTCTGCAGAACCACCTGGACCTGGATTGGCTCTACGATGCATCCTCAGAGCGTCGCGAGACTTTACTGGATGCCCTTGGCATCGCCCCGGAGCATGCCCGCTTTGTGCTCGACCTGGATTCGCTGGACGAAGAAGACGAAGATTATGTCGGGGCACCGGTCACCCATTCGATGAAGCGTATGTTTGGCCGCATGGGCTGGCTGCCTGCCAATCCAAAGGAGTCAGTGATCCGCGAGACCATTACGCCATTGCTAGAAGGCAAAAAGCTTTACCCGAACTTCATCGCGCTCTCGATGATGGCCTTTATTTTGCCGGTCAGCAAACCGAAAAACTGCCTCAAGGCAGCGGCCTTAATCAATGTCTTCAAGCATCGCAACAGCATGTCGGACAGTGATCTCCACGAGATCCTGGTGGGTTTGAACTACAACCACAGCTTGGTCAATACTGGTTACGGTTCGAAGAAGACTAAGAAGAAGACCACCAAGAAGGCTACGAAGAAAAAGGCAGCCAAGAAGAAGCCCGCCAAAAAGGCTACGAAGAAAAAGGCAGCCAAGAAGAAGCCTGTCAAGAAGAGGGCCACGAAGAAGAAGTCGGCCAAGTAGCTGCAGCATTCGATGGCCCTGATTCTGGCAAGCGGCTCGCCACGTCGGCGTGAAATGCTGGAATCTTTACAGCTAGATTTTCAGGTGCGTATTGCCGATGGCGATGGCCCGATCGTCTCCCAAAATCCCGCAGACCGGGTGCTGGGACATGCACTCTTCAAGGCACGAGCACTTGCTTCTGAATGCCCTGCGGACTGGGTTCTTGCCGCCGACACCTTGGTCTATGGTCAAGACAAGTTCTTCCCAAAGCCCAAGAACCGCGCCCATGCCAAATTCATGCTAGAGCAACTGGTGGCCATGGGCGAGCACGAGGTCTGGACTGGAAGCTGCCTCATTGGCCCTGACGGCCAAGAATTCAGCCGTGCGGAAATGTCTAGGGTGGCTTTTGAAGTCATCCCGCCCCAAGCCCTGACGCGGTATCTGGAGGGTCGCGAATGGACCGACAAGGCCGGGGCCTATGCCATCCAGGGCTGGGCGGGTGCCTACACCCAGCTATTGGAGGGTGATTTCAACACCGTGGTGGGGTTGTCGCAAAGTGCGGTTTTAGAGCTATTTGCGCAAGCAGGCCTTTCGCCAGAGGCGTTTCGGCGTTAGAATATCCGACCGATTTCCCGGCAACGGGCTGCAGAAAGATGAAGCAAGGAATTCACCCAGATTACGTTGACTGTCACGTGAAGTGCGGTTGCGGCACCGAGTTTATGACCCGTGGAACTCATAAAGAGATCCACGTCGAGATTTGCTCGGCTTGCCACCCGTTCTACACCGGTAAGCAAAAGTTCGTCGACACTGCTGGTCGCGTTGATCGCTTCCAGAAGCGCTACAAGAAAAAGGACTG
>JASMKM010000030.1 GCA_030749235.1 Planctomycetota bacterium
ACTTGTGCATGCACATCGCAGCGACTGTGCCTTCGCCAGTTGCCATCAACGCTTCGGATGTACCAGAGGAACTGGTTGCCGAAGAGCGTCGCATCCTATTGGGTTCAGAAGACATGGCCAGCAAGCCCGACGAGATCAAGGGCAAAATCGTTGATGGTCGCATCGAGAAGTTCATCAAGGAGCGCGCCCTGCTCGAGCAAGAGTACGTGAAAGATCCTTCCATGACCGTCGAGGACCGTCTTAAAGCGGCGATCTCGAAGGTCGGCGAAAACATGAAAGTCGAACAGTTCGCACGCTTCGAGCTTGGCTCCTGAGTAATCGTGACGGCATCCAAATCCCCCTTTCAGCGCATCCTGCTAAAGATTAGTGGGGAAGGTTTTGCCCGAGAGGGTGAGACTGGTCTGGACACCGAACTTGTCAAGGCGCTGGCCGGACAACTCCGCAACCTGACCAAGGACGGCATCCAAGTCGCCTGCGTCATCGGAGGCGGCAACATCCTCCGTGGTAAGCAGTCCGAGTCGCTCGGCATCGCGCGCGCCACGGCCGATTACATGGGTATGCTGGCCACCGTCATCAATGGCTTGGCCTTGGCCGATGCCCTTGAATCCAATGGCGTGCCCACCCGCGTGATGTCCGCCATCGACGTCCATAAGGTCTGCGAACCCTTCATCCGCCGGCGTGCCTTGCGCCACCTGGAGAAGGCACGCGTCGTTGTGCTGGTCGGGGGGCTGGGCTCCCCATATTTCACCACCGATACGGCTGCAGCACAGCGCGCCATCGAGCTTGATTGCGACGCCCTGTTGAAGGCCACCATGGTCGATGGGGTCTACGACAAGGACCCGAATGCTCATCAGGATGCCGTTCGCCTGCCGGAACTCAGTTTCGACGACGTGATCCAGCGCCAACTGCGCGTGATGGACCAAACCGCCTTTACCTTGTGCCGCGAGCATGACCTACCTCTGCTGGTCTTCGACATGAATACAGAAGATGGCCTCAGTCAGGCTGGGCGTGGCCATAACATCGGCACGATCATCCGTAACTAGCATGAGTCTTAGCTACCAAGCCTTCCTCGACGATGCGCGCGAGCGCATGGATAAAACTCTTGAGCATTTCCACGACGAGATTCGCGGAATCCGTACCGGGCGTGCGAGCACTGGGTTGATCGACAACATCCGAGTAGATTTCTACGGCAACAAAACTCCGTTGTCGCAAATGGCTAGCATCACCGTGCCGGAGTCGCGTTGCCTTTTGGTGAAGCCTTTCGATCCGAGCACGATGAAGGACATTGAAAAGGCCATTATGGCTGCCGACCTTGGCCTGAATCCAGCGATCGAAGGCAATGCCCTGCGCGTGACTGTGCCGCATCTTTCGCAAGAGCAACGCACCAAGATTGTCGGTCGCCTGAAGACCTTGGCGGAGGAGACCAAGGTCTCGATGCGCAATGTTCGTCGCGATGCGATTAAGGATACTGAGCATGCGCAAAAAGATAAGTCAGGGGATGTTGCTGTGACCGAGGATGATGTAAAATCCGCGAAGTCAGACATCCAAGACATCCTCAAGGAACACGAGTCGAAGGTGGATGATGCTCTGAAGAGCAAATCGACCGAAATCATGGAAGTCTAGAACCTGGTTGGTCCAGGTCGGGGGCATAACTCAGTTGGTAGAGTAGTTGGCTTTTAACCAATTTGTCCCAGGTTCAAGTCCTGGTGCCCTCACCATCCTTAAAGCGCGTACCCTCGGGTGCGCGTTTTTTTTAGCCAACGACTGGTTCAGTAAGACTTACCAACCCAACCCTGGTGCACGCCGATGCGTGGCAAAAAGGGCAGCTTCAAGGCTGGGGGCCACAGGCTCAAGCCAGCGGTCAGGCCTGCCAGATGCAGTTCGATTCCCTGACGTAAGCCGATACCTAAGCCAAGTTGGCCAAAGTCGGCTTCTACTCCATAACCACTGGCGGTCAGGCCGGCGCGGAAGACGTCGGGGTAATCTTTGCCCACACCATTGTGGTGCAACTCGGCGTGGAGTCCCGCAGTGCGGTCAATGATTTGCGCAATCATGGTGTTGCTGTTCGGGCCGGGCCAGGCGTCGTAGAGGCGTCCGTCGGTGGGTGGAATGAAACGCTCCGTCCAGCCGCCATCCTCGATACGGTGGAACTCGAGGCGCCCGAAATCCGTTACGGCATTGGCGCTTTCCAATATGCGGGGGATGAGCTCCTGTGCTTCCGCGCCTTGGAAAGACTCGAGCACGAAGACAGGATTGTCCCAGCGCATGTTGGCGCGGGCGTCTTCGGCACTTAGCTCCTCGATGACCACGCCCGAAATGGTTCCCTCAATCTCGATACGCGTCCACGATTGCTCATTGCCATCTTTTAGGTCAATCCACGAGTGCTCGGCAAAACGCGTATACCAATCCATATAGTTCGGCAGGCGGACAGTCTTGACCAGCACCATGTGATCGTAGTGAACGGGGATGTTAGCCGGCACTGGGCCGGTGCATGCTGCAAGAACGGAAAGGCAAAGACAGAGAGTGAATTTCATCAGATCAAGTCAGGCGGGAACCCTGATGGCTGCCGCGACGCTGCAACTCCTGTTCGATGCAGCTGTGCACCTTGGCGCGTCCGGGCCATGGTTTCGGCGCAAGATAACTATCGGCGGGCGCTTCTGCTACCAAGCGGTGGACGACGACCTGGGGCGGCAGAATCTCGACAGCGTCGGCCACCATGGTGGTGTACTGCTCGGCGCTCAGTAAGTCGATGCCGCCATTCATCCACATGTTCGCCAGCTTGGTCTTGTGCAGGACCATCATCTGGTGGAACTTGATGCCTTCGCATTGGGCCTTAGCCACTTCTTCGACTTGGCGCATCAAGCCACCCTCCTTCTCGCCCGGTAGGCCAGCAATGCAATGGGCGATGCGCTGCAGGCCGCGTTCACCGGCAAGTCCACAGGCACCGTGGAAGTTGGCGAGGGTGTCATGGCGGCCGATGATCTCCTGCACCTTGTCGTCGGCGGTTTCCAACCCGAACTCCACCCAAACCTCGTCAAAGTGTTTGGCTTGCAGGGCGAGCAGGTCGGCGGCTTCTTCGCTGAAGCAATCCGGGCGCGTGCCGACCGCCAGGATTGGCGCCACCGGAGCCCAGCGTTTTATTTGCTCGAGCGAATCG